>NZ_JBSGAH010000010.1:0-285774 GCF_053600675.1 Streptomyces sp. NPDC005004 | reverse complement strand
CCGACCTGCCCCCCCGGGCCCTGTACCCCCGGCGCGACCAGCAGGCCCTGGCCGGGCGCCGGGCCAGCGACCGGGCGGACCGTCGGGTCCGGGCTCAGAACTTGTTGCGCGGGGTGATGCCCAGCGACAACCCCGACAGGCCGCGCTGGCGGCCGCCCAGCTTGCCCGCGATCGAGCGCAGCGCCGAGCCCGCCGGGGACCCGGGGTCGGTCAGCACGACCGGCTTGCCGTCGTCGCCGCCCTCGCGCAGGCGCACGTCGATCGGGATGCTGCCGAGGACCGGGACCGTCGCCCCGGTGGTGCGGGTCAGGCCCTCGGCGACCGTCTGGCCGCCGCCGGTGCCGAACACGTCGACCATCTCGCCGCAGTGCGGGCAGGGCAGGCCCGACATGTTCTCGACCACGCCGACGATCTTCTGGTGGGTCTGCACCGCGATGGAGCCCGCGCGCTCGGCCACCTCGGCCGCCGCCTGCTGCGGGGTCGTCACGACCAGGATCTCCGCGTTCGGGATGAGCTGGGCCACCGAGATGGCGATGTCACCGGTGCCCGGCGGCAGGTCGAGCAGCAGCACGTCCAGGTCGCCCCAGTACACGTCCGAGAGGAACTGCTGGAGCGCGCGGTGCAGCATCGGGCCGCGCCAGACCACCGGCGCGTTGCCCGGGGTGAACATGCCGATCGAGATGACCTTCACGCCGTTCGCCGACGGCGGCATGATCATGTTCTCGACCTGGGTGGGACGGCCGTCCGCGCCCAACATGCGCGGCACGCTGTGGCCGTAGATGTCGGCGTCCACGACACCGACCTTCAGACCGTCGGCGGCCATCGCGGCCGCCAGGTTCACCGTCACGGAGGACTTGCCGACGCCGCCCTTGCCGGAGGCGACCGCGTACACCCGGGTGAGGCTGCCGGGCTTGGCGAAGGGGATCTCGCGCTCGGCCTGCCCGCCGCGCAGCGCGTTGGCCAGCTCCCGGCGCTGCTCGTCGCTCATCACGTCCAGCGCCACGTCGACGCGGGTGACCCCGGCGACGCCGGAGACCGCCGTGGTCACGCGCTCGGTGATGGTCTCGCGCATCGGGCAGCCGGAGACCGTCAGGTACACCGTGACCGCGACCGCGCCGTCCGCGCCGATCTCCACCGATTTGACCATGCCGAGTTCGGTGATCGGTCGGTTGATCTCGGGGTCGTTCACCGTCGCCAGTGCCTCGCGCACCGCGTCTTCCATAGCCATAAGGTCGATGGTACGGCTCGGGGTGGTGCCGCCGTGTAGCGCCTCAGCGGTCGTCTGCGTCACGCCCGGACGGCCGTTCCGCCCGTTCCGCCGGGAATGCGATGCGGGAGGGGTGGCCGTCGCGGCGCCGTTCCTCCTCCAGGTCCCGGATCAGGTCCTGCAGCTCGGAGCGGATCCAGTCGCGGGTGGCGACCTCGCCCAGGCCCATGCGCAGCGCGGCGATCTCCCGGGTCAGATACTCGGTGTCCGCGATCGACCGCTCGTTCTGCTTGCGGTCCTGCTCCAGGTTGACCCGGTCGCGGTCGTCCTGCCGGTTCTGCGCGAGCAGGATCAGCGGGGCCGCGTAGGACGCCTGGAGGGAGAGCATCAGGGTCAGGAAGATGAACGGGTAGGGGTCGAAACGCACCACCGCCGGGGCCGCGATGTTCCACAGCACCCAGACGATGATGACGACCGTCATCCAGACCAGGAAGCGGCCCGTTCCCAGAAACCGGGCGATGCGCTCCGACAGCCGTCCGAACGCCTCCGCGTCCCACTCCGGCAGCAGCCGCCGGCGCGGCGGGCGCGGCTGGTCCAGGCGCGGCATACGGGGGCGGGCGGTGGCCGTGGCGCCCGCCGGGGAGCGCTCGCGGCCACCGTCGCGGCCCCCCTCACGCTCAGCCCCCATGGCTCGCGGCTCCCTGCTCCATCGCGCCGTCCAGATGGAACTCCGTCTCCCGCCAGTCGTCGGGCAGCATGTGGTCGAGCACGTCGTCCACGGTGACCGCGCCGAGCAGCGAGCCGGACTCGTCCACCACGGGCGCGGCGACCATGTCGTACGTGGCGAAGAACCCGGCGATGACGGGCAGCGTGGCGTCCGGGTCCAGGGACTGGAGGTCGTCGTCGATGAGCGAGCTGACCAGGGTGTACGGCGGGTCGCGCAGCAGCCGCTGGAAGTGCACCGTGCCCAGGTACTTGCCGGTCGGGGTCTCGTCGGGCGGCCGGCACACGTAGACCTGCGCGGCGAGCGCGGGGGAGAGGTCGGGGTTGCGGACCCGGGCGAGCGCGTCCGCGACGGTGGCGTCCGGGCGCAGCACGATCGGCTCGGTCGTCATCAGCCCGCCCGCCGTGTGTTCCTCGTACGACATCAGGCGCCGCATGTCGGCCGCGTCGTCGGGCTGCATCAGGCTCAGGAGCCGCTCCTTGTCCTCCTCGGGCAGCTCGCCGAGCAGGTCGGCCGCGTCGTCGGGGTCCATGGCCTCCAGGACGTCGGCGGCGCGTTCCTCCTTGAGCTTGCCGAGGATCTCGATCTGATCGTCCTCGGGCAGCTCCTCCAGGACGTCCGCGAGCCGGTCGTCGTCCAGGGCGGCGGCGACCTCGGCGCGCCGCTTGGGGGAGAGGTGGTGCAGCACGTTGGCGAGGTCGGCCGGGCGCAGTTGCTCGAAGGTGGCGAGCAGGCTCTCCGCGCCCTGCCCGTGCTCCTCCAGGGAGAAACCGGTGACCGCCGACCACTCCACGGTCAGCGTCTCGCCCTTGGACCGCCGGAACGCGCCGCCCTTCCTGCCCTTGCGCACGAAGACGCGGTCGACCTCCCAGTCCCGGCGGGCAGGTAGCTGCTGCACGGACAGGTCGAGGACGGTGACCTCCTCGCCGGTCTCCACCAGTTGGACGCGCCGGTCGAGGAGTTCCCCGAACACCAGCCGCTCGGTGGGCCGTTGCTCGAAGCGGCGGACGTTGACCACGCCGGTGGAGATGACCTGGCCGGAGTCGAGTCCGGTCACCCGGGTCATCGGCAGGAAGATCCGGCGCCGGTTGGACAGCTCGACGACCAGCCCGAGGACGCGCGGGGGGCGCCGCCCGACGCGCAGCATGACGACGAGGTCGCGGACGCGGCCCACCTGGTCGCCGGTCGGGTCGAACACGGGAGCCCCGGCCAGGTGCGAGACGAAGATCCGGGGAGCACCGGCTGCCATGGCTTCGCTTCCTTTGTCTCGATCGCTCGGGATCGCTCGGTTTTGCCGACTCGCGTGCGCTTCAGGCTAGCCCGTACCGATCGGACACGCCCTGGTGGACGGTCCGGACGGACTCGCTCCATGGCCGCCCGGAGCCCCCGGTACGCTGCCGTACGCCGTTCGGAACCACAGAGAGGCAGCCCCACCTGTGACTGCGATTCCCCGGACCCCCGCCCGCCGTCGCAGCGCGCTCGGCGCGTGCGTGCTGGCCCTCGCGGCCACGGTGCTGGCGGGCTGCGGCGGCGACGACCCGGACGCGGGCACGAACGGTGTCGGCAAGCTGCCCCCGGACCGGATCCAGTCGCGCACACGGTCGGCGGCGGCCGCCGCCGAGGACGTCCACCTGGCCGGAACGGTGGTCACCGGCAAGGACACCTACCGGATCGACATGCGGCTCAAGGAGGGCGGCGCCAGCGGCTCGGTCACCGCCAAGGGCTCGGCGTTCCGGCTGCTGCGCGTCGGCGAGAAGCTGTATCTCAAGGCCGACGCCGACTTCTGGAAGCGTGCCGGGGACACCTCGGCGGGCTCCAAGCTCCAGGGCAAGTACGTGAAGGTCCCGCAGGCGGACGCGGCGTACAAGAAGTTCATCGGCTTCACCGAGAAGGACGTGCTGATGCCGGGTCTGCTGACCCTGCACGGCAAGCTCGCCACCGCCGGACACCACGAGCAGGGCGGCACCCGCACGATCCGGGTCACCGGCGACGGCGGTCTCGGCGGCACCCTCGACGTCTCCCTGGAGGGCAAGCCGTATCCGCTGCGCCTGGTGCGCGCCGGGCAGGCGGGCACCCTCACCTTCTCCGACTGGGGCAAGGACTTCCCCCTCGCCGAGCCTCCCGCCTCGGAGACCGTGGACTACGGCAGCAGCCTGCCCGCGTCCTGAGCACAGACGCCCCCTGGGCCGTGTCCGCAAAGCCCCGCCCTGCCCTGCGTGCAGACGACGCCACTTGTCAGACAGGCCCTAGCCCTTCTTGCGACGCCGCGTCAGCAGCCTCGGCAGCGCGGCCGGGATCGGCTGCCGGGTCGTCGCCGGGGTGGGCAGCGGCGGGGCGGCCAGGCTGCCGGTGGGCCGCGGCTCCACGGCGCCGGTGGGCACCAGGCGCACCACGCGGCACTCGCGGGCCCAGCGCTCGGTCATCGTCTCGCTGTCGGGGGCGTTGAGCCGCTTGCCCTTCAGCTCGACCACCGTCGCCTCCCACTCGGGCGAACCGGGCGGCAGCGCGTGCACGGTGGCGGGCCAGCTCACCAGCCGGCCGCCCTTGTCCTTGCCGCGCACCGTCACCTCGGCCCCGCCGCCGTCCGTGAGACCGGGCAGCGGCTGCTCCCCGGGACCGTCACCGATCAGACAGGCGGCGCCCTCGTGCCACACGTGCCACAGCGGACGCGCGGCGGCGACCTCGGTGCCCCGGACCCAGATCAGACCGGACTTCTTGGTGGCCTCCTCGATGAGGGCCTGGTCGAAGAGGTCCTGGCCGGGCAGCTCGCTAGTCATGCGCCCAGACTAACCAGGCGCGCTCACAGCCAGCCGTTGCGCTTCAGCGTGCGGTGGATGCCGAGGCAGAGCGCGACCGTGATGCCCATGATCACCGGGTAGCCGTACTTCCAGTGCAGCTCGGGCATGTGCTTGAAGTTCATGCCGTAGACGCCGCACACCATGGTGGGGACGGCGATGATCGCGGCCCAGGCGGTGATCTTGCGCATGTCCTCGTTCTGCGCGACGGACGCCTGCGCCAGGTTGGCCTGGAGGATGGAGTTCAGCAGTTCGTCGAAGCCGACCACCTGCTCGTGCACCCGGGCCACGTGGTCCGCGACGTCACGGAAGTACTTCTGGATGTCCGGGTCGATCAGCCGCATGGGCCGCTCGCTCAGGAGCTGCATCGGCCGCAGCAGCGGGGCGACCGCCCGCTTGAACTCCAGTACCTCGCGCTTGAGCTGGTAGATCCGCGCCGAGTCCACACCGCGCGAGACACCGCCGTTGCGGCCGGGGGAGAAGACCTCGGTCTCCACCTCGTCGATGTCGTCCTGCACCGCGTCCGCGACCGCGAGGTAGCCGTCCACCACATGGTCGGCGATGGCGTGCAGCACGGCCGAGGGGCCCTTGGCGAGCAGCTCCGGGTCGTCCTGGAGGCGGTGGCGCAGCGCGCGCAGCGAGCCCTGGCCGCCGTGCCGGACGGTGATGAAGAAGTCCCGGCCGGTGAAGCACATGACCTCACCCGTCTCGACGACCTCGCTGTTGGCGGTGAGCCGGTCGTGCTCGACGTAGTGGATGGTCTTGAACACCGTGAACAGGGAGTCGTCGTAGCGCTCCAGCTTCGGGCGCTGGTGCGCCTGCACCGCGTCCTCCACGGCGAGGGGGTGGAGCCCGAAGACGTTCGCGATCCCGGCGAACTCGGCCTCGGTCGGCTCGTGCAGACCGATCCACACGAAACCGCCGTCGCGCCGCACCTGACGCATCGCCTCCTGCGGGCCGAGCGGCTTGTCGCTCTCGACGCGGGTGCCGTCCCGGTAGACCGCGCAGTCGACGATGGCCGACGGGGTGGCCGGGTCACGCGTGGTGTCGTACGCGGGCGTCGTCTCGCGCGGGGTCGGGCGGGAGGACGGTCGGACCACGGCTCGCAGGTCGCGGATCATCGACATGGGCAGGCTCCTTCGCGGGCAGGCAGCGGGGGCGCGGCCCGCGACGGCTGGAACTACCCGGAATGGGGACGTCCTGACTCCGTAGGTTTGGCACGTCCACAAAGCGGGGAGCACCGCACCGTCGCGGTGGCGACTTCGCTACTGATGCAGAACTGATGGAAATCAGGCAGATCAGGCAAAGCGAAACGAAGTGCTCTTCCGAACGGCAACGCGAACGTGAAGGTGGCAGCCGGCCAGGAACGACATCAACGGCGGGAAGAGCGAGTGGTACTGCACGGTCGACTTCGATCCATGACAGCCCCACCTCCTCCGGCCGGTCCCTCGTAAGGGAGTCTCATCGGCGTCGGGACTCGACAGCGTGCTTCTGCACGCGGCCCCGAACCACCGGCTCAGCGTAGCAGCCGCCCATGGTGTCAAGGCGCAGCTTTGCCTGCCACTGACGAGTTCTATGCTCACCGCATGGTTGATGTTCTTCCTCTGGTCGAGGCCCGGTTGACCACCGCGCTGGGCGAACCGGACGCGCGCGCCTCGGTCACCTTCCTCGGCGCCGACCGGGTCGAGGTGCTCCGCTTCCTGGAGGGAGACCTCGTCCGCTACGCCAGCCTCGGCATGTCCGCGCACCCCATGACCGACCCCACGGCGATGGTGGCCGACCCCGTCCGGGGACCGCGCGCGGAGCTGGTCCTGACCGTCCGCACGGGCCGCGCCGGCACCGACCAGGTGCTCAGGCCGCTCGCCGTGCTCGCGGCGTCCCCGCAGGTCGAGGGCGTGGTGATCGCCCCCGGTGCCTCCCTGGACGTCGGCGAGCCGCTGTGGCCCGGCGCCCCCTTCACCTCGGTCCTGGTCGGCGAGCCGGGCGGCCTGGTGGAGGACCTGGACCTCGACGACCCGCTGGACCCCGTACGATTCCTGCCGCTGCTCCCGATGACCCCGAACGAGGCGGCCTGGAAGCGGGTGCACGGCGCGCAGGCCCTCCAGGAGCGGTGGCTGACCCACGGCACGGATCTGCGCGACCCGCTGCGCGCGGGCGTCCCGCTGGACTGAGCCGCCGGGTGAGCAAGCTCACTGACGTGCTTGCGGGGCAAGGGAGTTGACCCCGGCGGGGGTCGTACTGCCCCCAGGCGGGCGGTGTCCGGTGCCGGGCGGCCGGACGGGTGATCGTCCTTGACGTGGGCCGGTGCGGGTAGGACCGTGGGGCTCTATGAGGGGCGAACCCAGTTGCCCGAGGTGCGGTGGCCGGGTCAGGGCTCCCGGTCTCTTCGCCGACTCGTGGCAGTGTGCCGCGCACGGGTCGGTGCAGCCGCTCCAGCCCGTGATCCCGCCCAGTGTCGAGGCGCTCACCGCCGTCGTCCAGCGCACGCACGTCCCGGTGTGGATGCCGTGGCCGCTGCCGGTCGGCTGGCTGTTCACCGGCATCGCGCACGCCGGTGACGACCGCAGCGGCGGGCGTGCCAGCGCCGTGGCCTGCTCCGGTCCGGGACCGCTCGGCGGCCCCGGCGAGCTGATCCTCGTCGCGGAGGAGCCCGGCGTCGGACTCGGTTCGCGGTACGCGGGCCTGGAGGGACCCGACCCCGGCTCGTACCTGAACGTGGAGAAGCCGCCGCAGACCAAGGTCCTCGCGGCCGGCCGCCCGACCCCGCTCTGGCATGTCTCCGGCACCCCCACCGACCGCGCCGTCTTCGCGGGCGAGGCGCTCGGGATGTGGCTGTGGGCGGTGATGTGGCCCGAGCAGTCGAGCCTGCTGATGTACGAGGAGCTGGTGCTGACCGACCTCAGGGACGCGGGCGCGGAGATCGACCTGGTGCCGTGCGGGGCGCTCTCGCCCCGGCTGATGCGGCCCTGAGGGAGGGGCCGCCGCGCAGGATGCGTGCGGGGCGTGTGTAGGGGGTGCCCGGCCGGTGCGGGTGTGACAGGGCATCGGGTGCGCGCGGCTATCCTTAGGTGTTCCCTCCGCCCCGTCATCGTCTGGAGTCGCCGTGCGCATCGACCTGCACTGCCACTCCACGGCCTCCGACGGCACGGACACCCCGGCCGAGCTGGTGCGCAACGCCGCCCGCGCGGGGCTCGACGTGGTCGCGCTGACCGACCACGACACCACTCGCGGTCACGCCGAGGCGACCGCCGCGCTGCCCGAGGGGCTCACCCTTGTCCCGGGTGCCGAGCTGTCCTGCCGGACCGACGGCGTCTCGATGCATCTCCTCGCGTACCTCTTCGATCCCGAGGAGCCCGCGCTGCTGGCCGAGCGCGAGCTGGTCCGCGACGACCGGGTGCCGCGCGCCCAGGCCATGGTCGCCAGGCTGGCCGGGCTGGGTGTGCCGGTCACCTGGGAGCAGGTCGAGCGGATCGCGGCCGGAGGCTCGGTGGGCCGCCCGCACATCGCGTCCGCGCTGGTCGAGCTGGGCGTCGTCCCCACCGTGAGCGACGCGTTCACGCCCGAGTGGCTGGCCGACGGCGGCCGGGCGTACGTGCCCAAGCACGAGACCGACCCGTTCGAGGCGATCCGGCTGGTCAAGGACGCGGGCGGGGTCACCGTCTTCGCGCACCCGGCCGCCGTGAAGCGCGGCCGTACGGTCCCGGAGGCCACGATCGCCAAGCTGGCCGAGGCGGGTCTCGACGGCATCGAGGTCGATCACATGGACCACGACCCCGCCACCCGGACCCGGCTGCGGGACCTCGCGGGAGACCTGGGGCTGCTGGTCACGGGCTCCTCGGACTACCACGGCAGCCGCAAGACCGTCGCGCTCGGCGCGAACACCACGGACCCCGAGGTCTACGGGGAGATCATCCGCCGCGCCACCGGCGCGTTCCCTGTCCCGGGGACCGGCGGGATCTGACCCTCCGGGCTCCCGCGCTCTTCCCCGCCCTTCCCCCTCTTTCCCCCGGCAATTCCGCACGTCCGCCGCGCGTACCGCCGTGGCCCGGGCCCTCTACGGCCAGGTCACGGACGCTCGCGCGCGGTGGTGGCTCGTCATGCAAGGCACACGATGTTCGACCTCGCCGTCTTCGGCTCCCTGTTCCTGACCCTCTTTGTGATCATGGACCCCCCGGGGATCACCCCGATCTTCCTCGCCCTGACCGCCGGACGCCCGGCCAAGGTGCAGCGGCGGATGGCCTTCCAGGCCGTCTGTGTGGCGGGCGGGGTCATCGCGGTCTTCGGCCTGCTGGGTCACCAGATCCTCGACTACCTGCATGTCTCGGTCCCGGCCCTGATGATCGCGGGCGGTCTGCTGCTCCTGCTGATCGCGCTCGACCTGCTCACCGGCAAGACCGACGAGCCCCAGCAGACCAAGGACGTCAACGTCGCCCTGGTGCCCCTCGGGATGCCGCTGCTCGCCGGGCCCGGAGCCATCGTGTCCGTGATCCTGGCCGTGCAGAAGGCCGACAGCGTCGCCACGCAGGTCTCGGTGTGGTCGGCGATCCTCGCCATCCATGTCGTGCTGTGGCTGGTGATGCGTTATTCGCTGCACATCATCAAGGTCATCAAGGACGGGGGCGTGGTCCTCGTGACGCGGCTCGCGGGCATGATGCTGGCCGCGATCGCCGTGCAGCAGATCATCAACGGTGTCACTCAGGTGATCCGGGGGAGCTGAGACGGAGCCTCGGCTCCCCCGGAAGGCTTGAGTGTCGTGCGTACGCCCTACGAGGCCGTGGTGTCGGCCGGGCGGATCCACAGACGCTGCCCGATGGCGGCGGCCTGCTGCACGATCCGATTGACGGAGGCGGCGTCCACGACGGTGGTGTCCACGGTCGTGCCGTCCACCTCGTCGAGTCGCATGATCTCGAAGCGCATGGCTTCTCCCTTCGTCTGGTCATCCTCCTGCGGAGAACTACTGGGTGCGACGTGTCGTGTCGCGGTGTTGCATACCTAGACAACGGACTGCGTGTTACAAACATTCCCTACGCTAAAGAAATTTTTCGAACGGCTAACTACCCGCCGGTAGGGAACGCGCCCGGCGAAGCCCTTTCGCGGACTGACCGGGACCGGTTGTGTTCGCAGCGTGACGGCCGGGACAATGGACGTGATGAACGACGACCTGGCGGACCTGGGCGCCCGCATCGACCACACCAACGAGCTGCTCCAGCGGATGCTCGCCGAGGTGGCGAAGACCCCCTCCACCCACGCGATCTTCGTGGACGCGGGCTACCTCTACGCCGCCGCGGGCCGGCTCGTGGCCGGTACGGAGGACCGGCGCGCCTTCGACCTCGACGCCGAGGGCCTGATCGACGCGCTCATCGACAAGGCCCGCTCGATCTTCGCCGACAGCCGGCTGCTGCGCGTCTACTGGTACGACGGCGCCCGCCGCCGTATCCACACCGCCGAGCAGCAGACCATCGCGGAGCTGCCCGACGTCAAGGTCAGGCTCGGCAACCTCAACGCGCACAACCAGCAGAAGGGCGTCGACTCCCTCATCCGCACCGATCTGGAGTCCCTCGCCCGGCACCGCGCCATCAGCGACGCGGCCCTGCTCGGCGGCGACGAGGACCTGGTCTCGGCGGTCGAGGCCGCGCAGGGGTACGGCGCCCGCGTCCACCTGTGGGGCATCGAGGCGCCCGAGGGCCGCAACCAGGCCGAGCCGCTGCTGTGGGAGGTGGACAGCCAGCGCACCTTCGACCTGGAGTTCTGCAAGCCGTACGTCTCGCGCCGCACCGCCGCCGCGTACGAGGCGACCGGGAACCGGCCCACCCGGGAGGACGTGCGCTTCGTCGGCGCCCAGATCGCTGCCAAGTGGCTGGCCTCCCGGGGGCGCGACGCTCTCGGGGAACTGCTTCCCGGCCACCCCTATCTGCCCGGCTCCGTCGACCAGGACCTGCTGGTCGAGGCCGAGAACCTGCTCCAGTACTCCCTGCGCGGCCAGGCCGATCTACGGCGGGCGCTGCGGGACGGCTTCTGGGAGCACCTCCAGACGCAGTACTGACCCGCGTACGCCGACGGCCCGGCCCCCCGAAGGGGACCGGGCCGTTTCACGTGACCGGCGAGGATCAGGCCTCGGCCGTCGTCGCCTTGCGGGTGCGGCGGCGCGGCTTGGCCTCCGGCTCCTCGGTGGCCTGCGCCGGGATCTCCGCGGCCTCGGCCACGGCCTTCCGGGTGCGGCGCACCTTGGGCGCGGGCGCCTCGTCCCCGTCGACCGCCGTGGCGGTCGCCTTGCGGGTACGACGCGGCTTGACCTCGGCGACGTCACCCGCCTCGGGGGCGGTGGCGGCGGTCTTGCGGGTCCGGCGCGGCTTGGCCTCCGCGACCGCCTCGGCGGTCTCGGCGGGAGCCGTGGCGGCGGTCTTGCGGGTCCGGCGCCTGGGGGCCTCGGCCTCGGGTGCCTCGGTGGTCTCCACGGCGGCGGCCGTCTTGCGCGTGCGGCGCTTCGGGGCTTCGGTGACCGGCTCCGCGACCGGCGTCTCCACCGCGTCCACGACCGCCTCGGCGGCCTTGCGGGTGCGGCGCTTGGGAGCGGCGGTCTCGGTGGCCTCCGGGGCGGCGGCGGCCTTGCGGGTCCGGCGCTTCGGGGCTTCGGTGACCGGCTCCGCGACCGGCGTCTCCACCGCGTCCACGACCGCCTCGGCGGCCTTGCGGGTGCGGCGGCGCGGCTTGGTCTCCGCGACCGGTTCGGCCACGGCGGCCTCCACGGCGGGAGCCTCGCTCACCGCTTCCGGCGCCTCGACGGCCTCGGCCTGCTTGCGCGTACGGCGGCGGCGCGGCTGCTCCGGGGTCTCCACGACGGTGTCCACGACAGCCGGACCCTCTGCCGTCTCCACGGCGGTCTCGGCGGCGGTCGTCACCGGCTGCTCGGCCCCGCCCGACGCGCCGTTGCGCGTGCGGCGACGGCGGCGCGGCGTACGGGTCGCCGTCGCCTCCTCGGTGGAGGCGGTCTCGACGGCCGGAGCGGCGGCGCCGGACTCCAGCGGAGCACCGTTGCGCGTACGACGGCGGCGGCGCGGGGTGCGCGCCGGACGCTCCTGCTCGGTGGCGGCGGCCTCACCGCGACCACCGCGCTCGTCACGGCCGCGGCCACGGCCACCGCGGTCGTCGCGGTCGCCCCGACCGCCCCGGCCACGCGGCGCGCGCCCACCGGGCTCGCCCAGGTCCTCCAGGACCTCCGCGTCGAGCCCGGCGCGGGTGCGCTCCGAGCGCGGCAGGGTGCCCTTCGTGCCCTCGGGGATGCCGAGGTCGGAGAACAGGTGCGGGGACGTGGAGTACGTCTCCACCGGGTCGTTGAAGTCGAGCTGGAGCGCCTTGTTGATGAGCTGCCAGCGCGGGATGTCGTCCCAGTCGACGAACGTGATCGCCGTGCCCTTGGCGCCCGCGCGGCCGGTGCGGCCGACGCGGTGCAGGTACGTCTTCTCGTCCTCGGGGGACTGGTAGTTGATGACGTGCGTGACGCCCTCGACGTCGATGCCGCGCGCGGCCACGTCGGTGCAGACCAGCACGTCCACCTTGCCGTTGCGGAAGGCGCGCAGCGCCTGCTCGCGGGCGCCCTGGCCGAGGTCGCCGTGGACCGCGCCCGAGGCGAAGCCGCGGCGCTGGAGCTGCTCGGCGATGTCGGCGGCGGTGCGCTTGGTACGGCAGAAGATCATCGCAAGACCGCGGCCCTCGGCCTGCAGTATGCGCGCGACCATCTCCGGCTTGTCCATGGAGTGACCGCGGTAGACGAACTGCTTGATGTTCGCGACCGTGACGCCCTCGTCGTCCGGCGCGGTGGCGCGGATGTGCGTGGGTCGGGACATGTAGCGGCGGGCGAGACCGATGACCGCGCCCGGCATGGTGGCCGAGAACAGCATGGTCTGGCGCGTGGCCGGCAGCAGGTTGATGATCTTCTCGACGTCGGGCAGGAAGCCCAGGTCGAGCATCTCGTCGGCCTCGTCGAGGACCAGGCACTTCACGTGCGAGAGGTCCAGCTTCTTCTGGCCCGCGAGGTCCAGCAGCCGGCCGGGGGTGCCGACGACCACGTCGACGCCCTTGTTCAGGGCCTCGACCTGCGGCTCGTAGGCACGGCCGCCGTAGATGGCGAGGACGCGTACGTTGCGCACCTTGCCGGCGGTCAGCAGGTCGTTGGTGACCTGGGTGCACAGCTCGCGCGTGGGCACGACGATGAGCGCCTGCGGCGCGCTGGTCAGTGCCTCGGGGGCGGCGCGGCCGGCCTCGACGTCGGCGGGGACGATCACGCGCTCGAGGAGCGGGAGGCCGAAACCGAGGGTCTTGCCCGTACCGGTCTTGGCCTGGCCGATGACATCCGTGCCCGAGAGGGCGACGGGAAGGGTCATCTCCTGGATGGGAAAGGGGTTGATGATGCCGACGGCCTCAAGGGCTTCGGCGGTCTCGGGAAGAATTCCGAGATCTCGGAACGTCGTAGTCAGGGTTATGCCTCTTCTGTGTGCGCGGCGCGAGGCGAGCGCGGGGGTCAAGTCGACCGTGCCGGGGACGTCGGCCGCCGTACACGCCCGCCACTGGGGCGAGCCGTATGGCACGGGGACCTCTGCCGACGCTCTAGCGCTCGTACCGCTGAGGGTTCCCTCCGGTCGACGTACACGGTCGTACGGCCACGGAGGGCTGTCGGGTCGGAGCCGATCGGGCCACCGACCGGGCATCCTCATGCGTGCGGCCTGGCAGGACACGCCGAATACGTCAGCGCGCTCCAGCAGGCGCATTACCACCATACCCCGGATTGCCGCACTCGCGATGGCCGATTTGGTCACGTAGCCGTCGTCACACCGCTCTGCCGGGGGGTGGAGAGGCAGGACAAGCGGGCTATTGTGCGCGTCATGACTAGCTCTGACAAGCCTGAGAACGCGGCCCCGGCCTCCGTCGAACCCGCCGAAACCGCTGGTCCCACCGGTGTCGCGGCCAAGGACTGGGCGTCGGCCGCGGCGGACCCGCAGTACCGCGCGGCGGTCGTGGACCTGCTCGGCGCGCTGGCCTACGGCGAGCTGGCGGCGTTCGAGCGTCTCGCGGAGGACGCCAAGCTGGCGCCGACCCTCGCGGACAAGGCGGAGCTGGCGAAGATGGCCTCGGCCGAGTTCCACCACTTCGAGCGGCTGCGGAACCGGCTGACCGAGATCGGCCAGGAGCCGACGGCCGCGATGGAGCCCTTCGTCGCCGCCCTTGACGGCTTCCACCGGCAGACCGCGCCCTCGGACTGGCTGGAGGGCCTGGTCAAGGCGTACGTCGGGGACTCGATCGCGAGCGACTTCTACCGCGAGGTCGCGGCCCGCCTCGACTCCGACACCCGCGAACTGGTCCTCGCCGTCCTCGACGACACCGGGCACGCGGGCTTCGCCGTGGAGAAGGTGCGCGCCGCCATCGACGCCGACCCGCGCGTGGGCGGACGGCTCGCGCTGTGGGCGCGGCGGCTGATGGGCGAGGCGCTGTCCCAGTCGCAGCGGGTGGTCGCGGACCGCGACGCGCTCTCGACCATGCTGGTCGGCGGCGTGGCCGACGGATTCGACCTCGCGGAGGTGGGCCGGATGTTCACCCGGATCACCGAGGCGCACACCAAGCGGATGGCCGCGCTCGGCCTCGCCGCCTGACGTCTCGTCCCGACTCGTCCCACGGCGACTGCCTGCTCGTCCCGCGGACACGTCCTACGGGCGGCTACGCCGGCGCGGAGCGTCGGCGCAGTCGCCCGGCCGGGCGCAACAGCAGCGACAGCGAGGCGGCCGAGACGACCGCGGAGCCGAGCAGCGTCACCGGAACGGGGGCCGCGCCGAGCGCGCTGTGGGTGACGAAGTCGCCGAAGAGCGCTCCCGCGAGTCCCGTCGCGAGGACCAGGGCGCGGGAGGGCAGGCGGTGCGGCAGACGGCGCGCCGCCGCCCAGGCCAGGGCCGACCCGAGCACGGCCGATGCGAGCACTTCCAGGATCATCGCGAGGTACCTCCACGGTCGGGCGTGCTCTTGAGGTCGTAGCTCGTCCTACCCGTGACCTGCGTGTTCCAATCACTCTCGGAGCACCTCGTGTCACTCCCGGGTGAGCGCGGGGCGACCTCCACGACGAAGGGCCCGGTGGCCGAGTGCCACCGGGCCCTTCTCGCAGAACCTCGTCCCACGCGTCCTACAGCGTGCCGAAGCCCACCTTGCGGACGGTCGGCTCGCCGATCTCCACGTACGCGAGGCGGTCCGCCGGGACCAGGACCTTGCGGCCGCGCTCGTCCACGAGGCTCAGCAGCGGCGACTTGCCGGCCAGCGCCTCGGCCACCAGGCGCTCGACCTCGTCCACGCTCTGACCGCTCTCCAGAACGATCTCGCGGGGCGCGTGCTGCACGCCGATCTTGACCTCCACGGCTATGTCCCTCCGACGGTCAGTGATGTGCGCGATCTGCCGCGCCGTACGCTGCACACATTAGCCCGGTGAGGGGACGAGTACGCCGCGCGCCCGCACGCCATCAGCGAACAGGGCGCGCCGCCGCGTCCCGCCGGAGCGTCTCAGTGGTGGTCGGTGCCGTGCAGCGGGAAGCCCGCGATGCCGCGCCACGCCAGCGACGCCAGCAACTGCACCGCCTGGTCGCGCGGCACGCTGCGGTCGCTGTGCAGCCAGGAGCGCGCGACGACCTGGGCGAGTCCGCCGAGCCCGGAGGCGAGCAGCATGGACTCCGCGCGCGAGAGGCCGGTGTCCTCCGCGATGACCTCGCAGATGGCCTCGGCGCACTCGGTGGTGACCTTGTCGACGCGCTCGCGCACGGCGGGCTCGTTCGTCAGGTCCGACTCGAAGACCAGGCGGAAGGCGCCGCCGTCGTCCTCGATGTAGGCGAAGTAGGCGTCCATGGTCGCGCGGACGCGCTGCTTGTTGTCCGTGGTCGAGGCCAGCGCCGTGCGCACGGCGTGGATCAGGGCCTCGCAGTGCTGGTCGAGCAGCGCGAGGTACAGGTCGAGCTTGCCGGGGAAGTGCTGGTACAGCACCGGCTTGCTGACTCCGGCGCGCTCGGCGATGTCGTCCATCGCCGCCGCGTGATAGCCCTGCGCGACGAACACCTCCTGGGCGGCGCCCAGGAGCTGGTTCCGCCGGGCGCGGCGCGGCAGACGGGTGCCGCGCGGGCGTGCCGCCTCTGTTTGCTCGATGGCTGTCACGCCGCCTCCCAAGGTCGTCCTCATGCGGTACGGGCCGCGCGGCCATCGTACTTTTCGGTAATCGTGGTGTGCGCGGTGCGAGCGCAGAATTTCACGTACCGGACGGCGGGCGGAAGGCGCGGAGCACGGCCGTGCGCGCCGGTGGGGGCGTGGAGGCGGTCCGGTAAGGATCAGGTGAGGTCAGCGGTAGTCGTCCTCGTCGAGGGTGACCACGCGCGCCTGTTCGATGAGATCGGCCTCGTTGCCCTTGGCCGGGTCCACGTCGGTCAGGGGCTCGTCGCGGTCCTCCGCGAGGTCGATCTGCTGCTCGGCCGCGTCGTCCTCGGGCTCCTCGACGCCGATCTCCTCGACCGTCTCGCCCCCGGCCTCCAGCTCCTCGATCTCCTCGATGGCGTCCGGCTCGGTGGGGTCGTAAGCCATGGCGGGCTCCCTTCCTGAGGACGTCGGCTTGCTCAGAGCGTCGGTCGAGGCGGCACCGAGGGCGGCGGGGTGGTGCCGCACGCGGCTTCCCGCTGTACGAGCCTAGGAGACACCTCGACGGGACGCCATGCCATCTGCCCGTCGCACGGCGGACCTCACCTGTGAACGCCGGGTCGAGTGCTGTGACGGCGAACACATGAAGCGTGGTGTGATCGTCTCGTAACATTGCCGCATGTCTTCGACCGAGTCGCCGTCGCTTCCGGCCGCCAGCGTCCTGCCGAGGGTCGCGCCCGTACGGGTCGGCGAGGGTGAGCGGATGCGGTCGGTCGGGCTGCCGGGCGTCACGCTCTCGGTCCGCTCCCGCCCCGGGACCGGCGAGGGGCTGCCGCCCGCTCTGTACGTCCACGGCCTCGGCGGTTCCTCGCAGAACTGGTCGCAGCTCATGGCGGAGCTGGACGGTCTCGTGGACGGCGAGGCGGTCGACCTGCCCGGCTTCGGCGACTCCCCGCCGCCGGACGACGGCGACTACTCGGTCACCGGGCACGCGCGTGCCGTCATCCGCTATCTCGACGCCGCCGGACGCGGTCCGGTCCACCTCTTCGGCAACTCCCTCGGCGGCGCGGTCTCCACGCGCGTCGCCGCCGTGCGCCCCGATCTGGTGCGCACCCTCACCCTGGTCTCCCCGGCCCTGCCCGAACTGCGCATCCAGCGCAGCGCGGCGCCCACCGGTCTGCTCGGCGTGCCGGGCGTGGCCACGCTCTTCAACCGGCTCACCCGCGAGTGGACGGCCGAGCAGCGGGTGCGCGGGGTCATGGCGCTCTGCTACGGCGACCCCACGCGCGTGTCGCCCGAGGCGTTCCAGTACGCGGTCGAGGAGCTGGAACGGCGGCTGCGGCTGCCGTACTTCTGGGACGCGATGACCCGCTCCGCGCGCGGCATCGTCAACGCGTACACGCTCGGCGGCCAGCAGGGGCTGTGGCGCCAGGCCGAACGCGTCCTCGCGCCCACCCTGCTGGTCTACGGCGGGCGCGATCAGCTCGTAGGCTTCCGTATGGCCGCCAAGGCCGCCCGCGCCTTCCGCGACTCCCGTTTGCTGTCCCTGCCGGACGCCGGGCACGTGGCGATGATGGAATACCCGGAGGTCGTCGCGACCGCTTTCCGTGAACTCCTGGACCAGCAGGGCGGATTGGGCGCGGCTGAAGTGAACTCCGGCGCATGTGGAGCCGGTTCGGATACGGAGAGCTGAGGTCAGGCGTGGGACGTCACAGCCGCCGGGGACCGACCCCGAAGGACACGACGGCCCCTGCGCGGACGCAGCGGGCCGAGGACACGGGAGCCGGCCCCGGCGGACGGATTCCGGGCGCGCGGAACGGACGAAACGATTTCGTGGCGCCGCAGGCGCCGGGCTCTCCGGCCACAGGCGATCCCTCGCCCCAGAGTGCGGGACACATGGGTGCCGGACACATGGGGGGCGACCCCATGGGTGCCGCGCACACCCCGGTCCCCGCTCCGGACGGCGCGCCGCCCTTCGGTGCCGGGCCCCTGGGCAGGGCCGCGGCACGCAGGGGCGCCGGGCGCGGGTCCGACGGTCCGGCCGCGCGGAGCGGCCCGCCGTTCGGGGACGGGCAGGCCCGGGGCGGTCACCCCGAGGTGCGGGAAGAGGGCGGTGGCTGGGGCGTGTTCACGCCGCCCGGGCGCGACGGGGCCGGTGCGGCGCCGGGCGCGCGGCGGCCGTTCCCCCGGCAGCGGCGGACGGAGCCGGTTCCGGCCGCGCCGCCGGCCGGAGGGTCCGGGCGCGGGCCCCGGCAGGACTATCTGGACGCCTTCGAGGCCGAGTCCGGCGCGGACGCGCCGCGTGTCGCCGCGCCCGTCGAGCCGGTCGGCGTGGGCGCCGAGCCGTTCGAGCTGCCCGCACAGCGGCGCGGCACCAAGGGGCGCACCTTCACCGGAGTCGCGGCCGCGGCCGTGACCACCGTGCTCGCGGTCGTCGTCGCCGGGCAGGTGGCCGACGGCCGGGCGGACGGGCAGGCGAGGACCGCCGCCGAGGGCACCGGCGAGGCCAGGACGGCGGCGCAGGCCGCCCCCTCGGCCGCGCCGAGCGCCGTCCCGCTGACGTACGAGCAGAAGATGAGCCGTCTGTATCCGCTGGGCGCCAAGCTGAAGGGCTCGGGGAAGTTCGACGCCGTGCCCGGCTTCGCCAAGGCCCCCGGCACCGGGCAGAAGCTGACCTACCGCGTCGACGTCGAGCAGGGGCTCGGTCTCGACGGCGCCCTCTTCGCCGACGCCGTGCAGAAGACGCTCAACGACGACCGCAGCTGGTCCCACGACGGCGCCCGCACCTTCGAGCGCGTCTCGAAGGGCGAGCCGGACTTCGTGATCACGCTGGCCAGCCCCGGCACCACCGCCTTCTGGTGCGCCAAGTCGGGCCTGGACACCACGGAGGACAACGTCTCCTGCGACTCGGCGGCCACCGAGCGCGTGATGATCAACGCCTACCGCTGGGCGCAGGGCAGCGTGACCTACGGCGACGCGAAGATCCACGCCTACCGGCAGATGCTGATCAACCACGAGGTCGGCCACCGCCTCGGCCACGGCCATGTCACCTGCCAGAAGGACGGCGACCTCGCGCCGGTCATGCAGCAGCAGACCAAGTTCCTCGATCACGACGGAATCCACTGTCTGCCCAACGCCTGGCCGTATCCCAGGAGTTGACCGGCGCCGCTTATGTCACATTGACATGAGTCGCATGTTCGTTCATATTTCTGCGCATGTGGTCCCGTCCCGTCGTATCCCGTAGCGCCGCCATCGAGCTGGCGCTCATCGGCGTGACCGCGCTCTGCGTGGCCGACATCCACTGTCGCTGACGCCGCCGCTTCGGCGTTCGCGTCGGGATATCCCATTTCCTCCCCGTTTGCGACCCTTTGGGATCGCGGGCCTCTCGACGATCGACGCCGGGCCGACATCTGTCCACGGATGTCTCATTCCTCGTCCCTGTGTCTCACCCTTCGGGAAATTCCCGGGGGTTCCCCCGAGAGGTCGTCTAATCCGATGCGTCAACCGTCCCTCATAGCGCGCCGCGTGGCAGCGGCATCCGTCGGCCTGGTCGTGGCAGCGGGCGCCGCCGCCTGCGGTCCGAAGGACAACGATGCCAAGGGCGCGGGCGGCGACTCCACGCCGCACAAGGGCGGCACCCTCACCGTGCTGAACGCCCAGCCCCAGTCGGACTTCGACCCGGCCCGCCTCTACACCTCCGGCGGCGGCAACGTCCCCTCGCTGGTCTTCCGCACCCTGACCACGCGCAACCGCGAGAACGGCGCCGCGGGCGCCAAGGTGGTCCCCGACCTCGCCACCGACACCGGGCGTCCCAACAAGGACGCGACCGTGTGGACGTACACCCTGAAGAAGGGCCTGAAGTACGAGGACGGCACGCCGATCACCTCGGCGGACATCAAGTACGGCATCGAGCGCTCCTTCGCCCCCGAACTCTCGGGCGGCGCACCCTACTTGCGCGACTGGCTGAGCGGCGCCGCCAAGTACCAGGGCCCGTACAAGGACAAGAAGGGCCTCGCCGCGATCGAGACGCCCGACGCGCGGACCATCGTCTTCCATCTCAACAAGCCCGAGGGCGAGTTCCCCTACCTGGCCACCCAGACGCAGTTCGCGCCGGTGCCCAAGGCCAAGGACAAGGGCACCAAGTACGAGGAGCACCCCGTCTCCTCCGGCCCGTACCGCGTCGTGCGCAACGACAACGACGGCGAGCGCATCCTGCTCAAGCGCAACCCGCACTGGAGCGGCGACGACGAGCGCAAGGCGTACCCGGACACCATCGACGTGCGCTCCGGGCTCGACTCCTCCGTCATCAACCAGCGGCTCGCCTCCTCGCAGGGCGCGGACGCCGCCGCCGTCACCACCGACACCAACCTCGGCCCGGCCGAACTCGCCCGTGTCAGCGGCGACAAGAAGCTGGCCGACCGCGTCGGCACCGGCCACTTCGGCTACACGAACTACATCGCCTTCAACCCGAAGGTGAAGCCGTTCAACGACCCGAAGGTGCGCCAGGCCATCGCGTACGCCGTGGACCGCTCCTCGGTGATCAACGCGGCCGGCGGCTCCGCGCTCGCCGAGCCCGCCACCACCTTCCTGCCGGACCAGAAGTCCTTCGGCTACACGCCGTACGACCCGTTCCCGGCCGGCAAGTCCGGTGACCCGGCCAAGGCCAGGGAGCTGCTGAAGCAGGCGGGTTACAAGAAGGGTCTCACCGTGACCCTGACCCACTCCAACAGCAAGGACTTCGAGACCAGCCCGGAGATCGCCACCGCGCTCCAGGACGCGCTGAAGAAGGCGGGCATCACCGTCAAGCTCCAGGGCCTGGAGGACAACGACTACCGGGACAAGATCCACGGCGTGAAGACCGAGCCCGGCTTCTTCCTCGCGCACTGGGGTGCCGACTGGCCCTCCGGCGGTCCCTTCCTCGCCCCGATCTTCGACGGCCGCCAGATCGTCAAGGACGGCGCCAACTTCAACAGCGGTCTGCTGAACGACAAGTCGGTCAACGACGAGATCGACGCCATCAACAAGCTGACCGACCTCAAGGCCGCCGCCGCGCGGTGGGGCGCGCTCGACAAGAAGATCGGCGAGCAGGCCCTGACCGTCCCGCTGTTCCACCCCGTCTACAAGCGCCTGTACGGCTCGGACGTCAAGAACATCGTGATCAGCGACTGGACCGGCGTGCTCGACATCTCCCAGGTCGCGGTGAAGTGACCCCGTGAGTGACGCTCTTGTCGCCGTCGAGGCCGCCGGGACGGACCTTTCCGTCCCGGCGGCCTCGGGGGCCCGTCTGTTCTGGCGGCGGCTGCGCACCCGGCGGGCCGCCCTGGCCGCCGCGGCCGTCGTCGCCCTGCTCGTCCTGATCGCGCTCGCCGCGCCGCTGCTCACCGCCATCGAGGGCCAGGACCCGACCACCTACCACCCCGCGCTCGTCGACTCCGCGCGCGGGGGCGTGCCCGTCGGACCGCTCGGCGGGATCGGCGCCGAGCACTGGTTCGGCGTCGAACCGCAGACCGGCCGCGACCTGTTCGCGCGCATGGTCTACGGCGCCCGCGTCTCGCTCGGCGTCGCCCTCGCGGCCACCGTCGTCCAGGTCACCATCGGCGTCACCATCGGTGTCGCCGCCGCCCTGGGCAACCGCTGGGTGGACCAGCTCCTCAGCCGCGTCACGGACATCATCGTCTCCCTGCCGCTGATGATCATGGCGCTCGCGCTGCTGGCCATCGTGCCCACGAGCTTCCCGCGCCCGATCCTGGTCGCCTTCGTCATCGGCCTGATCGCGTGGGGCAACCTCGCCAAGATCGTGCGCGCGCAGGCGCTCGGCCTCAAGGGGCTCGACTACGTCGCCGCCGCCCGGCTCAGCGGCTGGGGCGCCGTCAGCGTCGCCCGCCGCGAGCTGCTGCCCGGCCTCGCCGCGCCCGTCATCACCTACGCCGCGCTGCTCGTACCCACCAACATCGCCACCGAGGCCGCCCTGTCCTTCCTCGGCGTCGGCGTGAAGCCGCCGACGCCCTCCTGGGGACAGATGATCACCTCGGCCGACATCTGGTACCAGTCCGCGCCCCAGTACCTGCTCTTCCCGGCCGGCGCCCTCTTCGTCACCGTCCTCGCCCTCACCGTCCTCGGCGACGGCGTGCGCACGGCCCTCGACCCGCGCGCCGCGTCCCGGCTGCGGATCGGCACGGGGCGTTCGGGCCGCTCGGCCCGCTCGGGTGCGAAGAAGACGGCCGCGCCGAAGGCGGACGCGCGCGACACCGCGAAGGAGGGCTCCCGGTGAACGGCTTCGGCGGATTCCTGCTGCGCCGCGCGACGGGCATGGTCGTCACCCTGCTCGCCGTCTCGGTCCTCGTCTACGTGGTCTTCTACGCCACCCCCGGCAACGTCGCCCAGATCACCTGCGGCCCGCGCTGCTCCCCGGAGCAGGTGCACCAGGTCGCCACCCAGCTCCACCTCGGCGACCCGCTCTATCTGCGCTACTGGCACTTCCTCCAGGGCATCCTGGTCGGCCAGGACTACTCCACCGGCACCTCGGTCGAGCACTGCTCCGCGCCCTGCCTCGGCCTGTCGTACCAGACCGACCAGCAGGTGCTGGACATCATCCTGACCCGCCTTCCGGTCAGCTTCTCGCTGGTCGCCGGGGCCATGGTGCTGTGGCTGATCATCGGTGTCGGCACCGGTGTGCTCTCCGCCTGGCGGCGCGGCCGGTTCTCCGAGCGGGTGCTGACCGCGCTCACCCTCGCGGGCTGGGCCACCCCGGTCTTCGTGCTCGGCCTGGTCCTGGTGATCGTCGTCTGCGGCGAACTCCAACTGCTGCCCTTCCCGCAGTACGTGAAGTTCACCGACGACCCCGAGCAGTGGGCGTGGGGGCTGCTGCTGCCCTGGCTGTCCTTCGCCCTGATCGAGTCGGCACCCTTCGCCCGGCTCACCCGCTCGGCGATGCTGGAGACCCTCGCCGAGGACCACATCCGCACCTTCCGCGCCTACGGCGTCAGCGAGCGGGCCATCGTCGGACGGCACGCCCTGCGCGGTGCGCTCGCCCCGGTCATCGCGCTCAACGCGAACAACCTCGGCTCGGGCATCGGCGGCGCGGTCCTCACCGAGACGCTGTTCGGGCTGCCCGGCATCGGCCAGGAACTGGTGCGGGCGGTCAAGGTGGTGGACCTGCCGGTGGTCGTGGGCATGGTCCTGGTCGTCGCCTTCTTCGTGATCGTCGCCAATGCCGTCGCGGACGTCCTGTACGCCGTGGCCGACCGACGGGTGGTCATCGCATGAGTGGTCAGCGCACGAGCCTGGTCGACGTCACCGACCTCGCCGTCGACTTCGGCGGTCTGAGGGCCGTGGACGGCCTCTCCTTCAGCCTGGAACCCGGGGGCGCGCTGGCCCTCGTGGGCGAGTCCGGCTCCGGCAAGTCCACCGTCGCGGGCGCCCTGCTGGGGCTGCACCGGAGTACGGGCGCCGAGGTCACCGGCGCGGTCCGGGTCGCCGGGACGGACGTACAGGCGGCCACCGACGAGGAGTTGCGGCGGCTGCGCGGCGCCAAGGCCGCCATGGTCTTCCAGGACCCGCTCTCCTCGCTCGACCCGTACTACGCGGTCGGCGACCAGATCGCGGAGGTCTACCGGGTGCACACCCGCGCCTCCCGGCGGGCCGCCCGCGCGCGGGCCGTCGAGGTCCTCGACCGGGTCGGCATCCCGGACGCGGTACGGCGCTCCCGGTCGCGTCCGCACGAGTTCAGCGGCGGTATGCGCCAGCGCGCCCTGATCGCCATGGCGCTCGCCTGCGAGCCCGAGCTGCTGATCGCGGACGAGCCCACCACCGCCCTCGACGTCACCGTGCAGGCCCAGATCCTGGACCTGCTGCACGCCCTGCGCGAAGAGACCGGCATGGGTCTGCTCCTCGTCACGCACGACGTGGGCGTGGCCGCCGAGAGCGTGGACGACGTGCTGGTGATGCGGCACGGCAGGGCCGTCGAACGCGGCCTGGTCGCCGAGGTGTTGCGCGCCCCGTCCGAGCCGTACACCCGCGAACTGCTGTCCGCGGTGCCGAGGTTGGACGCGCGTCGCGAGGCGTCCGCGGAGGAGCCCGGCGACGTCGTCCTGGAGGCGAACGCCCTGCGACGCCAATTCGGGCGTGGCAAGCGGGCGTTCACAGCGGTGGACGACGTGTCGCTGACCCTGCGCCGGGGTGAGACCCTCGGCATCGTGGGGGAGAGCGGCAGCGGCAAGACGACGCTCGGCCGGATGCTGGTCGGGCTCCTGGAGCCGAGCGCCGGGACGATCACGTACCGGGGGCGCCCGCACACCGGGGTCGACCCGTCCGTGCAGATGGTCTTCCAGGACCCCGCCTCCTCCCTCAACCCCCGCCGCACGGTGGGCGAGTCGATCGCCGACCCGCTGCGCGCGAAGGGGGAGAAGGACGAGGCGCGCATCCGCGAACGCGTGACCGGACTCCTGGAGCGCGTGGGTCTGGAAGCGTCCCAACGCGACCGCTACCCGCACGAGTTCAGTGGCGGCCAGCGCCAGCGCGTCGGCATCGCCCGCGCACTCGCGGCCGACCCCGGCGTCCTCGTGTGCGACGAGCCGGTCTCCGCGCTCGACGTGACCACCCAGGCCCAAGTGGTGGCGCTGCTCGACGAGTTGCGTCGCGAGCTCGGCCTCGCGCTGGTGTTCATCGCGCACGACCTCGCCGTGGTCCGCCAGGTCAGCGACCGGGTCGCCGTCATGCGCCGCGGCCGGATCGTCGAAGCCGGACCGGCCGACGAGGTGTACGACAACCCGGGCGATCCGTACACCCGCGAACTCCTGGCCGCCGTACCGGCGCTGGACCCGGAGGTGGCCGCCGAGCGGCGCGCGGCCCGGCGGGAGCCCGCCCCCGCAGCCTGACGCGGACGTGCCGGGGCACGGGCGGAGCGCCGACGCTTCGCCCCTGTCTTAGCGTGTCGGAACGCGCCCCGCACGCGAAAGTTACGACCGTTCACCCCTTTTGGTGGCGCGATGGACAACCGTCCGTCGCGCCACCGCCTTGTCCGCATACGTTCGTCCCGCTGCGAGCCGCCGGGAGGACGGCGGCTCCCACACACGGGAGATCGGGGGTGCACGCGTGCGCATCGGACTGCTTACGGAGGGTGGCTATCCGTATGTGAGCGGTGACGCCGGGATCTGGTGCGACCGGCTCGTGCGCGGGCTCGGGCAGCACGAGTTCGACGTCTACGCGCTCAGCCGGGACCACGACCAGGAGCGCGCGGGCTGGGTCACGCTGCCGCCGCAGGTCCACCGGGTGCGCACCGCCCCGCTGTGGACCACCGAGGACGAAGGACCCGCCCTCGGCCGCCGCGCCCGCAGGCGCCTGGCCGAGTCCTACGGCGAACTCCTCGCGGCGGTCTGGGCCGAGCCCGGCGCCGGTCCCGCGGTCGCCGGCGAAGAGCTGGCGGACCGTTTCGGCAACGCGCTGTACCGGCTGGCCGAACTCGCCCGCGAGGAAGGCCCGCTGACCGGCGCGCTCCGCTCCGAGACCGCCGTACGCGCCCTGGAGCGTGCCTGTCGCGCACCCGGCGCGCCCCGCACCGCCCGCGAGGCCCGGGTGCCCGACCTGCTCACGGTCACCGACCACCTGGAGCGCGCCCTGCGCCCGCTCTCTCTCGGCTGGTACTGCGACGACGCCCTGGCCGCCGCCGACCTCTGCCACGCCACCTCCGGCGGCACCGCCGCCCTCCCCGGACTGCTCGCCCGGCACTTCTCCGGCGTGCCCCTGCTCGTCACCGAGTACGGCGTCCAGTTGCGCTCGCGCTACCTCGCCCTCGGCCCCGACGCCGCCGCCCCCGCCGTGCGCGCGCTGCTCGCCGCCTTCCACGGCAGGCTCGCCGCCGAGGTCTACCGCCGGGCGGAGATCCTCACCCCGGGCAACGCCCACGCCCGCCGCTGGCAGGAGCGCTGCGGCGCCGACCGGACCCGGATCAGGACCGTCCACCCGGGGATGGACGCCGCCCGCTTCACCGAGGTGGGAGAGGGACCCGACCGCTCCGACCCCGGCACGCTGGTGTGGGTCGGGCGCATCGAACCCGCCAAGGACCTGATCTCGCTGCTGCACGCCTTCGCCGAGATCCGCCGGGAGGAACCCGCGGCGCGGCTGCGGATCGTGGGCGTGCCGGTGGACGCCGAGGGTGAGGCGTACCTCGGCCACTGCCGGGCGCTCGCCGCCCAGCTCTTCCCCGACGAGGCGGAGGGCGTGCACGAGATCGGGGACAACCCCGTCTCCTTCGAGGAGATCGGCGGCCCCGAGGTGCCGAGCCTCGCCGAGGCGTACGCCTCCGGTGCCGTCGTGGTCCTCTCCAGCGTGGTCGAGGGCTTCCCGGTCAGCCTGGCCGAGGCCATGTTCTGCGGCCGGGCCACCGTCTCCACCGACGTGGGCGCGGTGGTGGAGGTCATCGGCGGCACCGGGCTCGTCGTACCGCCGCGCAACCCCCGCGCGCTCGCGGAGGCGTGCGTGACGCTGCTGCGCGACCCGGAGCGGCGGGCCCGCCTTGGCGCCGCCGCGCGGGCCCGGGCGGTCGAACTGCTCGGCGTCGAACAGAACATCACGGCATTTCACGGCATTTACCTGGAGATCGTCTCGCACTGCCCGGTCAGCCGCGACGACACCGGCGAGCCGCTGCCCTTCGCCACCCCGGCCGAGATCCACGCCCCCGGCCGCCTCACCGCCCCCACAGCCCGTCCGGCCCCTGCCTGGGCCGACCCCGACCCGTCCCGCCCGGTGGCGGCGACGGCAGGAAAGGGGACGCGATGAGCGGCGGCGCGGGCAGAACGACGGGAGAGCGGGGCGGTACGACGATGAGCGCGCGCGTGGACGGAGCGGCCGGGGACACACCGGCCGGTCCCGACGCCCCGGGACCGGCCGAGCCGGAAGCCCCCGAGACACCCCGGACGTCGGCGCGTCCCGCGAAGGCCACCCCCCGGCGCGGCACCGCCGACCCCGTGAAGACCCTGCTGCACCAGCACCGGGACCTGTGCGAGCGGGCCGTCGACGCGCTGGAGATCGCGGCCGGCCTGGAGGCGCACGGCGTCACCGACCGCACCGCCGCCCGCTTCCGGCACCGGGACGTCTTCTCGCTCGCCGAGGAGCTGTACGCCCGCGTCCCCCGCGACGACGACCCGCAGCCCCCCGCCGACCCCGGCCCCGGACCCCGGATCCGCGCCGACTGGGTCCTGCGCACCCTGCTACCCGGCGCGCTCGCCGCCCCGGCCGCCGCAGGACTGCTCCTCACCCACGGCCAGGCCCGGCTGCTCGTCGGGCTCGGCGCCCTGCTCCTCGTCGGCGGTGCCGTCGCCGCCGCCCTGCGCCGGGGACCGCTCGCCACCCGGCCCGGTACCGCCTTACGACAGCCCGCGCTCGGCACGCGTGCGGCGGTCCTCTGCCTGCTCGCCCACGCCCTCCTCGGCGACGGCTTCCTCGGCGCCGTGATCAGCGGCGGCCCCGACGACGCGCCGACGCTCGCCCCGGACGGCCCCTGGCCGGTGGCCCTCGCGCCCATCCTGGCCCTGCTGCTGTCCTGCGCCCCGGCCGCCTGGTGCGCCCACCTCCTCGCGGCCGCCGCCCACCGCAGGCTCGCGGGCAGCCGGGGCCTGGAGGACTTCACCGCAGCCGCCCGGCCCCTGCTCCTCGGCACCCTCGCGCTGTACCTGGCCGCCCTCGCCGCCCTGCTCGCCGTCACCGGCGCCGTACTGCGCGAGCCCCCGGCCCTCGCGCAGACCCTCGCCCTCGGCGCGCTGCTGCTGCTCGCCCGGCTGCTCACCGCGTACCACCACCGGCACGCGCCCGCCGTGGTGCTCGGCTCGGCGGCGGCCGCCGAACTCGCGGCTCCGGCCCTGGTGCTGACGGGACGGCTGCCGGGCTGCGGCTTCGTCGCCGTACCCGTCCAGCGACTCGTGGACGCCTGGGGACCGGCCGCCGTACCCGTCCTCGTCTGCGGCGCCGCCGCGGTGGCCCTGCTGGTCCACGCGCTGCGCACCCTCACCCGCGCCTCGGCCCACGCTCCCACCGGAGCGGCCGAGTGAACCCCCCACCGCCCTCCCCGACCGGTCCCGCCGCAGCCCGTACGGGGCGCGCCGGCACCCGGCGGACGGCGCCAGGCCCCGCGCAGGGGCCGACCCCGCCCCTCAGACCCCGCGAAGGAGAACACCTGATGACCACCTCCCGACACGGAACGCCCGGAGCGTCCGGGTCCTTGGGAGCTGCCACACCGCGCACCCCGGGAGCCGCCCGATGAGGGTCCTGCTGATCGGAGCCAACGGATACATCGGCCGCTTCGTCGCCGACCGGCTGCTCGCCGACCCGGCCGTCCAGCTCACCGCGCTGGGCCGGGGCGACGACGCCGACGTCCGCTTCGACCTCGCCACCGGCAGCCCCGGCGCGCTCACCCGGTTCCTGGACGCGGTCCACCCCGGAGTCGTCGTCAACTGCGCGGGTGCCACCAGGGGCGGCGCCCGCGAGCTGACCCGGCACAACACGGTCGCCGTGGCCACCGTCTGCGAGGCGCTGCGCCGCAGCGGCTGCGGGGCCCGCCTGGTGCAGATCGGCTGCGGCTCCGAGTACGGCCCCAGCCAGCCCGGTTCCTCCACGGCCGAGGACGCCGTACCCCGCCCCGGCGGGCCGTACGGCGTCAGCAAGCTCGCCGCGACCGAACTGGTCCTCGGCTCGGGGCTCGACGCCGTCGTCCTGCGGGTGTTCTCGCCCGCCGGACCCGGCACCCCGGCGGGCTCCCCGCTCGGCCGGCTCGCGGAGGCCATGCGGCGCGCCATGCAGTCCGGCGACGGCGAGCTGAAGCTCGGCGGCCTCGGGGTCCAGCGCGACTTCGTGGACGTCCGCGATGTCGCCCGCGCGGTGCACGCCGCCTCGCTCTCCGCCGCGCAGGGCGTCATCAACATCGGCTCGGGCCGCGCGGTCCGGCTGCGCGACGCCGCCGCCGTCCTGGCCCGGGTCGCCGGATACGGCGGCGCCCTGCACGAACTCGACGCCCCGCCCGGCCCGTTGCGCGGCCCGCTCGGTCATCCGCGCGGCGATGTCGACCACGCGGCGCCGGTCGCCTTCCCCTACCCGGACGGCTGCGGAAGCTGGCAGCAGGCGGACGTGCGCACCGCGCGCGACCGGCTCGGCTGGCGGCCCCGGATCAACCTGGAGGAGTCGCTGGCCGACATCTGGATGGAGGCGGCGTGCCGAATCTGACGGGGGGCGGCGATGGGCCGGACCTGGCGGGCGGCGGCGGGCCGGATCTGATGCAGGCCGGAGCCACCGTGGTCCGCACCGGCCTCGGGATCTACGACTTCGCCCACCCTCTGGTCGCCCCGTCCCAGTGGGCGGAACTCACCCGGCCGGGCACGCCCCTGGACTGGGTCGTGCTCAACGTGGCGGCGGGCCCGGGCGTCCGCCCCGACTCGCAGTGCCTGGAGGCGTCGGGGCGGCTGCGCAACGGCGGGGTCCGCGTCCTCGGCCATCTCGACCTGGCCCACGGCACGCGCTCCCACGCCCACCTGCTCGGCGACGCCCACCGCCACCTCGACTGGTACCAGGTCGACGGCTTCCTTTTGGAGCGCTGCCCGGCCGACCGCGCCGCGCTCGCGGAGGTCCGCCGCCTGGTCACCACCCTGCGGGCGCTGCGCGAGGGCGCCCACATCGTGCTCGGCCACGGCTGCCATCCGCACCCGGGGTACGCGGAGAACGCCGACCAGCTGCTGACCTTCCGGGGACCCTGGACCGAGTACCGCTGGTCCCAGGTCGCGGAGTGGACGGCGGACTACCCGGCCGACCGCTTCTGCCACGTCGTCCACGGCGTGCCGCGCGGTCATCTGGAGGAGGCGCTGCGCGTCGCCCGCTGGCAGGGCGCGGGCACGGTCTACCTCACCGACCGCACCGACCGGGGCGGCCAGGAGAACCCCTGGGAGACCATGCCCGGCTACTGGGACGAAATCGTCTCGCGGGTCGGAACGGGTGTCTCGGAATGAAGAAACGCGTGGCAGTGTTACGGGAAGAACAACCGTAGTGAACGACCGACCAACGGAGTCCCCGTGTCGCTGCCACCCCTGGTCGAGCCCGCTGCCGAGCTCACCGTAGACGAGGTCCGCCGGTACTCCCGCCACCTGATCATCCCGGACGTCGGGATGGACGGGCAGAAGCGGCTGAAGAACGCCAAGGTGCTCTGCGTGGGCGCCGGCGGCCTGGGCTCGCCCGCGCTGATGTACCTGGCGGCGGCGGGTGTCGGCACGCTCGGCATCGTGGAGTTCGACGAGGTCGACGAGTCGAACCTCCAGCGCCAGATCATCCACAGCCAGGCCGACATCGGCCGCTCCAAGGCCGAGTCCGCGCGGGACACGGTCAAGGGCATCAACCCGTACGTGAACGTGGTCCTGCACGAGGAGCGGCTCGAAGCCGAGAACGTGCTGGAGATCTTCGGTCAGTACGACCTGATCGTGGACGGCACGGACAACTTCGCGACGCGCTACCTGGTCAACGACGCGTGCGTGCTGCTGAACAAGCCGTACGTGTGGGGCTCGATCTACCGCTTCGACGGCCAGGCGTCCGTCTTCTGGTCCGAGCACGGCCCCTGCTACCGCTGCCTCTACCCGGAGCCCCCGCCGCCCGGCATGGTCCCCTCCTGCGCCGAGGGCGGCGTGCTCGGCGTGCTGTGCGCGTCGATCGGCTCGATCCAGGTCAACGAGGCGATCAAGCTCCTCGCGGGTATCGGCGACCCGCTGGTCGGCCGCCTCATGATCTACGACGCCCTGGAGATGCAGTACCGCCAGGTCAAGGTCCGCAAGGACCCCAACTGCGCGGTGTGCGGCGAGAACCCGACCGTCACGGAGCTCATCGACTACGAGGCGTTCTGCGGCGTCGTCTCCCAGGAGGCCCAGGAGGCCGCCACCGGCTCCACGATCACTCCCAAGCAGCTCAAGGAGTGGATCGACGACGGCGAGAACATCGAGATCATCGACGTCCGCGAGCCCAACGAGTACGAGATCGTCTCCATCCCCGGCGCCAAGCTGATCCCCAAGAACGAGTTCCTCATGGGCTCCGCCCTGGAATCCCTTCCCCACGACAAGCGCATCGTCCTCCACTGCAAGACGGGCGTCCGCAGCGCGGAGGTCCTCGCCGTCCTGAAGTCGGCGGGCTTCGCCGACGCGGTCCACGTGGGCGGCGGCGTGATCGGCTGGGTCAACCAGGTGGAGCCGGAGAAGCCGGTGTACTGAGCCTGCCCGCTTCACGGAGGCCCACGGCGCCGCATCGCGCGGGCGCGGTGGGCCTCCGCCGTGTCCGGCGCACGCCACCGGCGCGGGCCACGGCGACGCCGTCGATGGCCATCGGGGCCGCGCTCCGGTCCCTCTGCCAAGGGATCACGGAATCGCCGTGCCCCCCCGGGGCGCCGTGGCCCACAAGTCCACCCGGAGCGACGGTTCCTCGGCCGCACCCGCCGCTTACCCGCACGGCGCCCTGGGCAGCATGGTGGCAGTCGGGGGAGAGGAATGAGGGTGGGGGAGCAGGTCGCGTCGGTCGCGTTCTCGGCAGTCGCCGTGGTCATCAGCCTGGTGTCGCTGTACGCGGGGCGGCGCAAGGACAGGAGAGAGGCGTTCCTCAGACTGCACGAGTCCTTGATCAGCTCGGATCTGCAGAGCGGCCGACGTGTGCTGTTCGATCTCCATGCGCGGGCAGGGCGAGTGGAGGATCTGAACGAGGAGGACTACGCGCGTGCCAACCGGGCGCTGTCGTCCTTCGATGTCGCAGGGCTGTACTGCCACAAGAGGTACGTGCGGGAGAAGGACGTTCTCGAACTGTGGGCGCCCTCGCTGGTCAAGATGAAGTACGCCGGGGAGTTGTTCCTCCGGCACCGGGACTCGTTCTGGTCGGGCATCCCCACCTGGCCGCACTATCGGCGTCTGGCCGACCATGCGGAGGCGTACCTCCGTTCGCGAGGGGTCGACATCGACCGGTTCGCCGCTCCCGTGCCCGGGCTTCCGCAGAGCCGTGCGAGCTCGTCGTGAGGCAACGGCCTCAGGAGCACACCGTGTTCGCGCTCGGCACCGTGCCGTCGAGCAGGTAGCCGTTCACCGCCCCCTGTACGCACCGGTTCTTGCTGTCGTACGCGCCGTGTCCCTGGCCCCTGTAGGTGAGTTCGACGCCGACTCCCTCGCCGAGCGCGTCGGCCATGGCGCGGGCGCCCTCGTAGGGGGTCGCGGGGTCGCCGGTGTTGCCGACGACCAGGATGGGGGCGGCGCCAGGGGCGTGGACGTCGGGGTGGTCGGCGGCGCCGGGGACGGGCCAGTCGGTGCAGCCGACCATGCCCCAGGCGAGGTAGTCGCCGAAGAGGGGGGAGGCGGAGCGGAAGGCGGGGAGCTTGCGGCGGACGTAGGCGGTGTCGTAACGCGGCTTCTCGTCGGCGCAGTTGATGGCGACGTTGGCGGAGGCGATGTTGCTGTACTCGCCGTTCTCGCCGCGGCCGTTCATGGAGTCGGACAGCAGCATGAGGATTCTGCCGTCGCCCTCGTAGGCGTCCTCCAGGCCCTCGGTCAGGTACTCCCAGAAGTCCTTGGAGTACAGGGACTGCGCGATGCCGTTGGTCGCGGCGGTCTGGGTCAGCTTGCGCGGGGGAAGGCCCGGAATGGGCTGCTTCTCCAGGGACTTGAGGAGTCCGGCGATGCGGTCCTTCACGTCCTGGGGAGTGTCGCCCACCGGGCAGTCCTCGATCCGCGACGTGCAGTCGTCCGCGAAGTTGTCCAGCGCGAGCTGGAAGCCGCGGGCCTGGCCGAGCGCCCCCTCCTCCGGTGTCTGCGTGGGGTCCACGACCGCGTCGAAGACGGCGCGGCCGACCCGTTTGGGGAACAAGTGGGCGTAGACGCCGCCGAGTTCGGTGCCGTAGGAGATGCCGAAATAGTGCAGCTTGGAGTCCCCGAGGACCTGGCGCATGAGGTCCATGTCGCGGGCCGCGTCGGTGGTGCGGACGTGCGGCAGGACCTTCCCGGAGTTCCGCTCGCAGCCGTCGTTGAACTTCCTCGTACGGCTGACGAGTTGCTTCTCCTCGTTCGTCGTGTCCGGCGTCGCGTCCTGCTGGAAGTACGCATCGAGCTGCGCGTTGCTCTCGCAGATGACCGGATCGCTGCGGCCCACCCCGCGCGGGTCGAAGCTCACCAGGTCGTAGCGGGTGCGCAGGGCCGCGTAGTCCTCGCCGAACGCGGGCAGCGTGGTGACACCGCTGCCCCCGGGACCGCCGAAGTTGAATATCAGGGAGCCGATGCGCTCGTTCGCCGGTCCGTCGGCCCTCGCGCGGATCAGGGCGATGCCGATCGTGTCGCCCTTGGGCCTGGCCCAGTCCAGCGGCGCCCGCATGGTCGCGCACTGCCACTCGGCGCCGCCGGGCAGCGGGGAGGGCGCCGGGCCGCCGCCCTCCGCCTCGGAGGGGGCCGGACAGTCCTTCCAGTCCAGCTTCTGCTTCGTCAGATCCCCGGTCGACGGCGAACTGTCGCAGCCGGCCAGCAGCGCCCCGACGAGGAGGACGGCGGTGGTCAGAGCCGCGGCGCGCGGCCGGGAGGGGATCGCCATGCCTCCATCCTCACGGCGGCCACGCCACCGCGCGCGGGGCACGGGCCGTACGAGGTACGACCCCGCCCCGACCCGCGGCGGCGGCCCCTGCAGCGGCCCTACAGCGCCCCCTTGCGGGTGAGCTGGTTGAACGACAGCCACCCCGGCAGCACCGGCAGCCACAGCGTCAGCAGACGGAACAGCAGCACCGCCGGAGCCGCGACCTCCTTCGGCAGACCCACAGCGATCAGACCCACCGTGAGCGTCGCCTCGACCGCGCCCACGCCACCCGGCGTCGGCGCGGCGGAGCCCAGTGCGTTGCCCGCGAGGAAGACGACCGCGACGCTGGCGATGCTGATGTGCGCCGACTCGTCGCCGAACGCCCGGATCGAGGCGTCCAGGCACATCACGAAGCAGCCGGTCAGCAGGAGCATCCCGCCGATGCCGGTGACGAGCTTCTGCGGCCGCTGGAGCACGTCCAGCATCCGCGGCACGACCCCCGCGAACAGCGACCGCACCCGCGTGACCACGAACTTCCGCAGCAGCGGCACCGAGGTCACCACCAGCACCAGCACCGCCACCGTCAGCAGACCCGCGATGACCGTGCGGGACGGGGACAGCGAGGGCGTCTTCTCGGTGCCGGTCAGATATCCGAAGGACAGCAGCATCAGGATGTGGCAGCCGAGCCCGAACAACTGCGAGGCGCCGACGCTCGCGACCGCGAGCCCGGGCCGTACGCCCTGCCGCTGGAGGAAGCGCGTGTTCAGCGCGACACCGCCGACCGCCGCCGGGGCGACGATCTTCACGAAGGACCCGGCCACCTGCGCCGCCACCGTCCGCACGAACGGCACCCGCTCGGGCACGAACCCGAGCAGCGCCATCGCGGCGGCCACGTAGCTGAGCGCGGAGAAGCCCACCGCCGCCGCCACCCAGCCCCACTGGGCCTGCGAGAACAGCGTGCCGAACTCGATGTGGGTGAGCTGCGTCAGCAGGAAGTACCCGCCGATCGCGCCCGCGATGAAGCTGATCAGGGTGCGCGGCCGCACCCGCTCCAGACGGGCGGGCTCCACCGGGGCCTGCGGCCTGATCCGCAGCACCTGGTGCCGGATCTGGGTGAGCAGATCCTCCTCGCGTGCCTCGTCGATCGCCTCGTCGATGGCCCGCTTCTCGGCCCGCTGCTCGGCGCGGACCGTCTTCTTGTCGGGCTTCTCGGGAAGGGCCGTGCCCTCCTTCGACGCCGCCTCGATCCGGGCCTGCTTGGCCAGACGGGAGGACTCGAGGACCGCCTCGCGCTCGCGCTGGGCCCGCTCACGGGCCAGCTTGCGCAGGGTCGCGCGGGTGGAGCGGGTGAGCGCGATGGGCTGGAGCATCGGCAGACAGCCGGCCACCGCGTCCGGGCCGAGCACCTTGACCGCCGAGGCGACGGCCCGCTCGGCGCCGACGCGCAGGCCGAGCGTGGTGAGCATCTGGGCCACGTCCATGCGCAGCAGCAGATCGCCCGCCGCGATCTCGCCCGCGCGCAGCTCGGTGAGGATCACCTTGCCGGAACGATCCACCAGTACGGCGTCGCCCGCGAGCCTGCGGTGCGCGATGCGCCGGGACTGCAGCGCCCGCACCTGGTGCCAGACCGTGTGGAGCAGCTCGTCGGTGATCTCGTCGTCGGGCAGGGCGTCCAGGCTGCGGCCGCCGGTGTGCTCGTAGACCAGCATCACGGCGTCGGGACCCAGCTCGGAGGTGGCGATCAGCTTGGGCGCGTTGGCCCCGGCGGCGGCGGTCGCGTAGGCGAGCAGCGCCTCCTGTTCCAGGGCCTGTCTGAGCGACTGGAGGCTGGAGCGGGTGGCGAAGCCGCGCAGGGTGAGGTTGCGCCAGGCGCGGTAGAAGAAGCCCTGGGCCTGCTGTTCGCGGTCGACGACCGTGACGTCCAGCGGGGGGCCGTCCTCCAGGGTGACGAAGTAGCGCCGCCCCCGGTCGCCGTTCTCGGACTCCGGGACCTCCTCGCGGACCGCGCTGACCGGGTGGAAGCCGACCGTCCTGAGGCCCGCCATCAGGGTGCGCCCGGTGGGCCGTACGTTGGGCGAGCCGACCGCGTAGAGGGTGCCGTAGGCGATGGTCCAGCCGATCAGCACGGTCAGGATGATCGCGAACGGGGTGGTGTAGCCGGTGACCAGCATCGAGAACGCGTCGAGCAGCAGCACGATCCACAGCACCGCGCGCCAGCGCGGTCTGCGGGACATGCCGACGGCCGTCATGTACGCGATGACCGGCGCGAGATAGCCGTGCACCGGGTCGGTCAGCGCGTGGATGTCGCCGGGCGCCGGCTGGGTCAGCGCCTCCTGGATGGACGCGGGCGCGGCCCGCGCGACCCACAGGTCGGTCGCGAGCGTCACCCCGTGGGCGAGGACGGCCGCGAGCACGCCGTCGGCGATGCGCAGGCCGTCGCGTTTGATCAGCCGCTCGATGGCGAAGGCGACGGGGACGAGCAGGATCGCGATGCTGGACGCCAGCCCCGCGATCTTGATCAGCAGGTCGGGCGCCTGGCCCGTGCCCTTGTGGATGTCCTGTTCGAGGCCCGAGGTGGTGCCGTGCGCGAACGCGGCAAGGGCGAGGAGCAGCGCGATGGCCAGCAGACCGATCCCGAGCCGCATGAGGTCGGAGGGGCGGTGCACGCGCGCGGGAAGCAGCGGCTCGTCGCCCTCCACCTCACCGGGGTGCGCGTCCTCCGCGCCACCGGAGTGGCGCTGACGGGCCGGGATCTGCGGGGGCCAGAAGCGGCGGCCCTCCGGCCCGCGGCCCTCGGGCACACCCGGGTCGCCTCCCCGGCCCGTGTCGTCGGCCGAACCCTCGCGGGAGTCGTTCGAACCCGCGGGGGAGGTGTCTGGACGCGCGGCCGCGCCAGGGGTGCCCTCCGCGTCCTCGGGGTGCACACCCTGCTGCTTCATGGTCTCTTCTTGGTCTCGTATCACCGGTCACCGCCCGGACGATGGTGGCACGTCCGACCGGCACAAGGGGGCATCAGGGTGCGAATCAGGGGGTCGGTGGTCCTCCGTACCCGTTGTCGGTGCGGTGCGGCAGGATGGGGCGGATGAGCGAGCAGAGCCCCGCCGCCGACGCCCGGGACGGCTCCGGCGACGCCCTTCCCGAGTACGCCGAGCGCGTCCTGGAGGTGGCCGAGCTGATCCCGTCCGGCCGGGTCATGACGTACGGCGACGTCGCCGAGTGGCTGGAGGACGAGCGCCGGGAGCGCACGGCCGGTGCCGGGCGCCCCGAGGGCGGGCCGCGCCAGGTGGGCCGCGTGATGGCCCTCTACGGCGGCGCGGTGCCCTGGTGGCGCGTGGTGCGGGCCGACGGCGCGCTGCTGCCGGGCCACGAGCGGCGCGCCCTCGACCACTACCGGGCCGAGGGCACCCCGCTGAAGGAGCCGGGCGGCGGCGGGCGCGGCCGGATGCCCCGGCTCGACATGCGGCGGGCGCGGTGGGACGGCGAAACGGGCACGGAAGGTCACACCTGACAGCTTCCGGCATCGCATGGCCCCGACGGGCACGCGCGGCCCGCGGGGGACACACGAACGGCGCACCGCGCTCCCCACGGGACGCAGCCGGCCCCTTACCGGACGTATCCGGCGCGTCCGGGAGGCACCGGGCACGTCCGAGGGATGGCGTACGTTCGTGGGGCGGGGGCTCCGCGTGCCGCGTGCCTCCGCCCATCCGTACGACCACCAGGACCACCAGGACCGGCGAACCACTTGAGCTCCTCTTCCTCCACCGGGCGCCTGCCGCACCCCCAGGGGCGGCAGGCGATCCGTGGCGCCTACCGACTGGTGCGTACCCCGCCCGCGCGGTTCGACCCCCCTCGCCTGGACGCCGGACAGCGCGCCGTGGTTGAGCACGGCACGGGACCGCTGCTCGTGCTCGCCGGACCCGGTACCGGCAAGACCACCACCCTGGTCGAGTCCGTCGCCGCGCGCGTGGCCCGGGGCGGCGACCCCGACCGGATCCTGGTGCTCACCTTCAGCCGCAAGGCCGCCGTCGAACTGCGCGACCGGATGGCCCGGCGCATGGGCGCCGCCCGCGCGCCCCGCGCCACCACCTTCCACTCGTACTGCTACGCCCTCGTCCGCGCCCACCAGGACGCCGACCGCTTCGCCCAGCCGCTCCGGCTGCTCTCGGGACCCGAGCAGGACGTCACCGTGCGCGGACTGCTCGCGGGCCAGCCCGAACTGGAACGGCTCGGCCTCGCGCACGTGAGCTGGCCCGACGAGCTGCGCGCCTGCCTGACCACGCGCGGGTTCGCCGACGAGGTGCGCGCCGTCCTCGCGCGCACCCGCGAGCTGGGCCTCGGCCCCGAGGCGCTGGACACCTTCGCGCGCGGCATCGGCCGCCCCGACTGGCGCGCGGCCGCCGCCTTCCTCGCCGAGTACCTGGACGTCATCGACCTCCAGGGCGTCATCGACTACGCGGAACTCGTCCACCGCGCGGTGCTCCTCGCCCACCGCCCCGAGTACGCGGCAGGTCTCGCCGCGCGGTACGACGCGGTGTACGTCGACGAGTACCAGGACACCGACCCCGCACAGGTACGGCTGCTGCGCGCGCTGGCCGGGGGCGGGCGCACCCTGGTCGCCTTCGGCGACCCGGACCAGTCGATCTACACCTTCCGGGGCGCCGACGTGAACGGCATCCTCGACTTCCCCGAGGTCTTCCCGCGCGCGGACGGCGGCCCGGCGCCGGTCCAGGTGCTCGGCACCTCCCGCCGCAGCGGCGCGGACCTGCTCCACGCGACCCGTCGCATCACCCAGCGGATGCCGCTGCGCCGCCTGCCCGCCGACAAGGTGCGCGCGCACCGTGAGCCGACGGCGGTGCGCGAGGGCGGCCGCGTCGAGGCGTACACCTACCCGACGCCCGGCACCGAGCTGGACAACATCGCCGACATCCTGCGCCGCGCCCACCTGGAGGACGGCGTCGCCTGGAGCGACATGGCCGTCCTGGTCCGCGCGGGCTCCAGCATCCCGGTCCTGCGCCGCGCCCTCACGGCGGCGGGCGTCCCGCTGGACACGGACGGCGACGACGTCCCGCTCCGCCACGAACCGTCGGTGGCTCCGCTGCTGACGGCACTCGAGGCGGTGGCCACGGCGGAGGCGGCGGGACCGCCGGTCGACGGGCGCGGGGCCGTGGCGGCCGCCGCCGACGCGGCACCGCTCGCGGGCTCGGCCGCCCCGGCAGCGGCAGCCCCCGGGGCGGACACCGCCGAGGGCGCGCCCCCCGCCGACCGGCAGACGCACGTCCGCGGCGGGACCTGGCTCGACGCCGAGACCGCCCTCACCCTCCTCACCTCCCCCCTCGCCGGGATGGACGCCGCCGATCTGCGGCGGCTCGGGCGGGCGCTGCGGGAGGAGGAGCGGGCGGGGGGCAACCCGGTGCCGCCGCCCTCCGACGAGCTGCTGGCCCGCGCGCTCGCGGAGCCGGAGCGGCTGGCCGTGCACGACCCGGCGTACGCGCGCGGGGCGCAGCGGCTCGGCGCGCTGCTGCGCAAGGCGCGCACGCGCCTGGCCGAGGGCGGTACGGCCGAGGAGGCGCTGTGGGACCTGTGGAACGGCACGCCCTGGCCCAGCCGTCTGGAGCGCGCCGCCCGGCGCGGCGGTGCGGCGGGCCGTAACGCCGACCGTGACCTGGACGCCGTGTGCGCGCTGTTCGCGACCGCCGCGCGCGCGGAGGAGCGCGTCGGCGGACGCGGCGCCCTCAACCTCCTGGAGGAGCTGGCGGCCGAGGACATCGCCGCCGACACCCTCACCCGCCGCGCCGTACGCCCCGAGGCCGTACGTCTGATGACCGCGCACCGCTCCAAGGGCCTGGAGTGGCGCCTGGTCGTCGTCGCCGGGCTCCAGGAGGGCGTGTGGCCGGACCTGCGCCGCCGCGGCTCCCTCCTGGAGGCCGACCGCATCGGCCGCGACGGACTGGCCGAGCCGCTGACCCCGGGCGCGCTGCTCGCGGAGGAGCGCAGGCTGTTCTACGTCGCCGCCACGCGCGCGCGTGACCGCCTCGTCGTCACCGCCGTGAAGGGCGCGTCCGACGATGGCGACCAGCCCTCCCGCTTCCTCACCGAACTCGGCGTCGAGCCCCGGGACGTCACCGGGCGCCCGCGCCGCCCGCTGTCCGTGTCCGCGCTCGTGGCCGAGCTGCGCGCCACCACGGTCGACCCGGCTGCCTCGCCAGCCCTGAGGGAGGCGGCCGCGCGCCGTCTGGCCCGGCTGGCCGCCCTCAGCGACGACGAGGGGCGCCCCCTGGTGCCCGCCGCGCACCCCGACCGCTGGTGGGGCATGTACGAGCCGACCGAGAGCAAGGTGCCGCTGCGCGACCGCGAGCAGCCCGTCGTGCTCTCCGGCAGCGCCCTCGACCAGCTCGCCAACACCTGCGCGCTCCAGTGGTTCCTCGGCCGCGAGGTCAAGGCCGCCGCGCCCGCGACCGTCGCCCAGGGCTTCGGCAACGTCGTGCACGTCCTGGCCGACGAGGTCGCCTCGGGGCGTACGCCCGCCGACCTCGACGTCCTCATGGAGCGTCTGGACTCGGTGTGGAACGCGCTCGCCTTCGACGCGCCCTGGAAGTCCGCGCAGGAGAAGGACAACGCGCGCGCGGCCCTCGAACGCTTCCTGAACTGGCACGTCCTGGACCGCGCCACGCGCACCCCGGTCGCCAGCGAGCAGGACTTCGACGTCACCCTGGAGGCGGGCGCGTACAAGGTCCGCATCCGGGGCCAGATGGACCGCGTGGAGGCGGACGGCGCGGGCCGCGCCTACGTCGTCGACTTCAAGACCGGCAAGAACGCCCCCACCTCCGCCGAGGTGGCCCGCCACCCCCAGCTCGCCGTCTACCAGTTGGCCGTGGCCGAGGGCGCCGTGGACGACGCCTTCGGCGGCACCCGGCCCGAACCCGGCGGCGCCGAACTCGTCCAGCTCCGCCAGGGCGCGGCCAAGAAGGACGGCGGCGAGACGCAGCCCAAGGTGCAGACCCAGGAGCCGCTGTCGGGGGAGTGGGTCGGGGACCTGCTGGCCACCGCCGCCGGGAAGGTCCTGGACGAACGGTTCACCCCCACCACCGGCCGCCAGTGCACCCACTGCGACTTCCGCGCCTCGTGCAGCGCCCGGCCCGAGGGCCGGCACGTGATCGAGTGAGGACGCGCGGAGTGACGTACGGCACTGCGCACACCCCCTGACCTGCGTGGACGCCGTCCCGCGCGCCCGGCTGTCGGTGGCCGCCGCTAGCCTCTGACGAATGTCCGCGCGCATCACCGACCCCGAACAGCTCAAAGAGCTGCTCGGCATCCCCTTCACCCCGGAGCAGACGGCCTGCATCACCGCGCCGCCCGCCCCGCAGGTGATCGTGGCCGGGGCCGGCTCGGGCAAGACCACGGTGATGGCCGCGCGCGTGGTCTGGCTGGTCGGCACCGGACAGGTCGCCCCCGAGCAGGTGCTCGGTCTGACCTTCACCAACAAGGCCGCGGGCGAACTCGCCGAACGCGTCCGCAAGGCGCTGGTGAAGGCCGGGATCACCGACCCCGACGCCATCGACCCGGACAACCCGCCCGGCGAGCCGGTCATCTCGACCTACCACGCCTTCGCCGGACGGCTGCTCACCGACCACGGCCTGCGCCTCGGCCTGGAGCCCAGCTCCCGGCTGCTCGCGGACGCCACCCGCTACCAGCTCGCCGCGCGCGTGCTGCGCGAGGCGCCGGGCCCGTATCCCGCGCTCACCCGCTCCTTCGCGGACCTGGTCAGCGACCTGCTCGCGCTCGACTCCGAGCTGTCCGAGCACCTCGTGGACCCAGAGGAACTGCGCGCCTGGGACGCCGGGCTCCTGGAGACGCTCCAGGGCGTCAAGCTCAGCAACGCCGACCTGCGCAAGGTCCCCGAGACACTCGCCGCACGCCGGGAACTGGCCGGACTCGTCGAGCGCTACCGGGCCGCCAAACGCGAACGCGACCTGCTCGACTTCGGCGACCAGATCGCCCTGTCGGCCCGCCTCGCCGGCATCCCCGAGGTCGGCCGCGTGCTGCGCGAGGAGTTCCGGGTGGTCCTCCTGGACGAGTACCAGGACACCTCCGTCGCCCAGCGCGTGCTGCTCGCCGGACTCTTCGGCGCGGGCACGGGGCACCCCGTCACCGCCGTCGGCGACCCCTGCCAGGCCATCTACGGCTGGCGCGGCGCCTCCGTCGCCAACCTGGACGACTTCCCCGCGCACTTCGCGCACGCCGACGGCACACCCGCGGGGCGCCGGGCGCTCAGCGAGAACCGCCGCAGCGGCGGCCGCCTGCTCGACCTCGCCAACGGCCTCGCCGAACCCCTGCGCGCCATGCACGAGGGCGTGGAGGCCCTGCGCCCGGCACCGGGCGCCGAACGCGACGGCATGGTCCGCTGCGCCCTGCTGCCCACCCACGCCGAGGAGATCGCCTGGCTCGCGGACTCCCTCGCCCATCTCGTCCGCACCGGCACCCCGCCCGGCGAGATCGCCGTCCTGTGCCGCACGGCGGGCGACTTCGCGGAGATCCAGGGCGCGCTGGTCGCCCGGGACGTGCCGGTCGAGGTCGTCGGCCTGTCCGGGCTGCTGCACCTGCCCGAGATCGCGGACCTGGTCGCCGTCTGCGAGGTCCTCCAGGACCCCGGCGCCAACGCCTCCCTGGTCCGCCTGCTGACCGGCCCCCGCTGGCGCATCGGCCCCCGCGACCTCGCGCTCCTGGGCCGCCGCGCCCGGCTGCTCGTCGCCCACGCGGACACGGGCGGCGACGACCCCGACCGCAGGCTCGCCCAGGCCGTGGAGGGCGTCGACCCCGCCGAGGTCACCTCGCTCGCGGACGCCCTGGACACGTTCCTGGACGCCGGCGCCGAGGACGACGACGGGCTGCCCTTCTCCCCGGACGCGCGCGTGCGCTTCGCCCGGCTCGCCGCCGAACTGCGCGACCTGCGCCGCTCCCTGTCCGACCCGCTCATGGACGTCCTGCACCGGGTCCTGGCCGTCACCGGCCTGGAGGTGGAGCTGTCGGCATCCCCGCACGCGCTCGCCGCCCGCCGCCGCGAGACCCTGGCCAACTTCCTCGACGTGGCCGCCTCCTTCGCCGCCGGCGACGGCGAGGCCACCCTGCTCGCCTTCCTGGGCTTCCTGCGCACCGCCGCGCAGTACGAGAAGGGGCTCGACAACGCCCTCCCCGGGGGCGAGAACACCGTCAAGGTGCTCACCGCGCACAAGTCCAAGGGCCTGGAATGGGACGTGGTCGCCGTCCCCGGCCTGGTCACCGGCACCTTCCCCAGCACCCAGGGCCGTGACAAGTGGACCGCGCAGGCCAAGGTGCTCCCGCACGCCCTGCGCGGCGACACCGACACGCTGCCCGACGTGGACTCCTGGGACGCCAAGGGCATCAAGGGTTTCCACGAGTCCATGAAGGCGCACCAGCACACCGAGGAGCTGCGCCTGGGCTACGTCACCTTCACCCGCCCCCGCTCCCTCCTGCTCGGTTCCGGTCACTGGTGGGGTCCCAGCCAGCAGAAGCCGCGCGGACCCTCCGACTTCCTCCAGGCGCTGCACGACCACTGCGCCGCCGGGTACGGCGAGACCGAGGCGTGGGCGGAGGAGCCCGCCGAAGGCGAGGAGAACCCCGCCCTGCACACGGCCGACGACGACCAGGTCTGGCCCCTCCCGCTGGACCGGGCCGCCTTCGAACGCCGCCAGGAGGCAGCCCGCGTCGTCCGCGCCCACCTGGACGCGCCGGACGGTCCGCCGCCGGTGTACGAGGACCCCGAGTGGCCGACGGCGCCGCGGGACGAGGAGCCGTACGACGAGCCCTACGACGAGCCGCCGTACGAGGACGACCCCTACGGGCCGGACCCCGAGAACCCCGACGACTGGGAGCGGCTGAGCACCGAGCGCCCCCTGATCCCGCACCAGGCACCCGCCCCCGAGGGCACCGGGTCCCTGGTGGAGATCCCCGGGGACACGCCGATGCCCGAGGAAAACGCCGCCCCGGCGGAGCCCTTGGACTTCGAGGACCCCCTGACCCCCGAAGAGGCCCGCACCCTCGCCTCCTGGGACCGCGACCTCGACGCGCTCGCCGCCGAGCTGCTGCGCAGCAGGCGCGCCGTCACGGACGTACCCCTGCCGGCCACGCTCACCGCCACCCAGGTGCTCCAGCTCGCGGAGGACCCCGACGGGCTCGCGCAGGAACTCGCGCGCCCCATGCCGCGCCCCCCGCGCCCGGCCGCACGCCGGGGCACCCGGTTCCACGCCTGGGTCGAGGCCCGCTTCGAGGAACTGACCCTGCCCCTGCTGGAGCCGGACGAGCTGCCCGGCGCCGACGCCGAGATCGCGGACGAGGCGGACCTGGAAGAGCTGAAGGCGGCCTTCGAGCGCACCGAGTACGCCCACCGCACCCCCTACCGCGCCGAGGTCCCCGTGCAGCTCTCGCTGGGAGGCCGGGTCGTGCGCGGGCGCATCGACGCCGTCTACAAGGACGGCGAGGGCGAGGAGGCGACGTACGAGATCCTCGACTGGAAGACCGGCCGCAGCCAGAGTGCCGACCCGCTCCAGCTCGCCGTCTACCGGCTCGCCTGGGCCGAGCAGCAGGGCGTCCCGCCCGAGTCGGTCACGGCCGCGTTCCTGTACGTGCGCACCGGCGACGTCGTCCGTCCGGCGGATCTGCCCGGCCGCGCGGAGCTGGAGCGGCTGCTCGGCGGGGAGATGGCCGCCGGAGGCGGCGGCGAGGCGGCCGCGGGCGGCGGCGACAGCCCCGACGGTGCCGCGCGGACACCCGACGGCGGGGAGAAAGGGGCCGGTCGGGGAAGCCGAGTGTGACGAACCGCCCGGAGAGGATGTCCGCGCGGGCCGATAGGCTCGTCCGTATGAGCCAGACCCCGGACAGCGCCGTCCACGCGTACATCGAGCGGCACCGCGCCGCCTTCCTCGACGACCTCGCCGCGTGGCTGCGCATCCCCTCGGTGTCGGCCCAGCCCGAGCGGGCCGAGGACGTGCGCCGCAGCGCCGACTGGCTCGCCACCGCGCTCAAGGACACCGGCTTCCCGGTCGCCGAGGTCTGGCCGACCCCCGGCGCCCCGGCGGTCTACGCCGAGTGGCCCTCCGACGACCCCGGTGCCCCGACCGTCCTGGTCTACGGCCACCACGACGTACAGCCCGCCGCCCGCGAGGACGGCTGGGACAGCGACCCCTTCGAGCCCGTCGTCCGCGACGGAAAGCTGTACGCGCGCGGTGCCGCCGACGACAAGGGCCAGGTGTTCTTCCACACACTCGGCGTCCGCGCCCACCTCGCCGCGACCGGCCGCACCGCCCCCGCCGTCAACCTGAAGCTGATCGTGGAGGGCGAGGAGGAGTCCGGCTCCCCGCACTTCCGCGCCCTGGTCGAGGAACACGCCGACCGGCTCGCCGCCGACGTCGTGATCGTCTCCGACACCGGCATGTGGTCCGCGGACACCCCCACCGTCTGCACCGGGATGCGGGGCCTCGCGGAGTGCGAGATCCGCCTGGAGGGGCCGTACCAGGACATCCACTCCGGCTCCTTCGGCGGCGCGGTGCCCAACCCGGCCACCGCCGTCGCCCGCCTGGTCGCCGCCCTCCACGACGACGAGGGCCGGGTGGCGGTCCCCGGCTTCTACGACGGCGTGGTGGAGCTGACCGAGCGCGAGCGCGAGCTGTTCGCCGAGCTGCCCTTCGACGAGGAGCGCTGGCTGCGCACCGCCAAGTCGCACGCCACCCACGGCGAGGCCGGCTACAGCACCCTGGAGCGGATCTGGGCCCGCCCGACCGCCGAGGTCAACGGCATCGGCGGCGGCTACCAGGGCGCGGGCAGCAAGACGATCATTCCCTCCTCGGCGCTGGTGAAGCTGTCCTTCCGGCTGGTCGCCGGCCAGGACCTCGGCGAGGTCGAGAAGGCCGTCCGCGCCTGGGCCGCCCACCAGGTGCCCGCCGGGATCCAGCTCGACATCCGCTTCACCCCCGGCACCCGCCCGTGCCTGACCCCGCTGGACCACCCCGCGCTGCGCTCCGTCGTACGCGCCATGGAACGCGCCTTCCAGGGTCCGGTCCGCTTCACCCGTGAGGGCGGTTCGGGACCCGCCGCCGACCTCCAGGAGGTGCTCGGCGCCCCGGTGCTCTTCCTCGGCATCTCGATCCCCTCCGACGGCTGGCACGCCCCGAACGAGAAGGTCGAGCTGGACCTCCTTCTCAAGGGCGTCGAGACCACCGCGTACCTGTGGAGCGACCTCGCCGAGAACGGGGACGCCCCCTGACCGGCGGCCACGGCACCGGGCGTCCGCCCGCGCCCGGCACACTGGAAGGAACGCCCCGACCGCCCCACCGCACCCCAGCCGGTGCCCTCCGCCCTATGTCCCGTCGAACCGCCCGTCGAACCGAACCGTTCCATTGGGGGAGTTGGAAGCACCCGTGACCACCTGGACCGACCACACCGCCGACCGACCCATCTCGCTGACCGCCCCGAGCGGCATCGACCGCGCCGCCCACCACCGGCTCGACGAGGCCTGGCTCGCGGCGGCCTGGAGCCACCCCTCCACCCGCTGCTTCGTGGTCTCCGGCGGCCAGGTCCTCATCGACGAGACGCCCGACGGGCGCACCGAACTCGTCATGACGCCCTCCTTCGAGGCGCCGCTCACCGAGGCCCACCGCTACTTCCTCGGCGAGGACGAGGACGGCGTCAGCTACTTCGCCCTCCAGAAGGACTCGCTGCCCGGCCGCATCGACCAGTCCGCCCGCCCCGCCGGGCTGCGCGAGGCGGGTCTGCTGCTCTCCCCGCGCGACGCCGGGCTCATGGTGCACGCGGTCGGCCTGGAGAACTGGCAGCGCACCCACCGCTTCTGTTCCCGCTGCGGTGAGCGCACGGTCATCGCCGCCGCCGGGCACATCCGCCGCTGCCCGGCCTGCGGCGCCGAGCACTACCCGCGCACCGACCCGGCCGTGATCATGGCCGTCACCGACGAGCAGGACCGCATCCTGCTCGGCCGCCAGGTCCACTGGCCCGAGGGCCGCTTCTCCACGCTCGCCGGGTTCGTGGAGCCGGGGGAGTCCATCGAGCAGTCGGTGCGCCGCGAGGTCTTCGAGGAGGCGGGCATCACCGTCGGCCACGTCGAGTACGTCGCCAGCCAGCCCTGGCCGTTCCCGTCCAGCCTGATGCTCGGCTTCTTCGCCCACGCCACCTCCACCGAGATCGACGCCGACGGCGAGGAGATCGAGGAGGCCCGCTGGTTCTCCCGCGAGGAACTGGGCGCGGCCTTCGAGTCCGGCGAGGTCCTGCCGCCCTACGGCATCTCCATCGCCGCCCGCCTGATCGAGATGTGGTACGGCAAGCCGCTGCCGACGCGGAGCGCGTTCTAGGGACGCGTGCGGACGGACGAGAACCCCGGCCGGCCCTTCACGGGCTGCCGGGGTTCTCGTACGTCTTGACCGCTCGCGCGCCCCGGGTCAGGCGCCGAGCGCCTGCTTCACCTGGGCGAGGCTCGGGTTCGTCATCACGACCTCCTGGCCACCGGCGGAGGGGAGGACGCGCACGGTCGGCACCGTCTGGTTGCCGCCGTTGGCCTTCTCCACGAACGCGGCGGACTCCGGGTCCTGCTCGATGTTGATCTCGGTGTAACCGATGCCCTCGCGGTCGAGCTGGCTCTTCAGCCGACGGCAGTAGCCGCACCACGTCGTGCTGTACATCGTCACAGTGCCCTGCATGGTCTCTCGCGCTCCTCAGCAGCTCGGGGAAGGGGTCGTGCAGTGAGGGAACGCGCGAGAGCGGAGCGTCATTCCCGCGCCGCGACGACCACTGTGACACCCGCCGCATTAGTACGACCGCAAGGCCCCGCCTGTGGACAACGGGCGCGGTCGTCCCGGGCGACCTGGCAGCATGGCCATGTGACAGCAGCAACGCACTCCCCTCTCTTCCCGCGGACACCGGACTCGGCCGACGCGGTGCTGGAAGGGCTCGACCCCGAGCAGCGCGAGGTCGCCACCGCACTGCACGGGCCGGTGTGCGTCCTGGCCGGAGCGGGCACCGGCAAGACCCGCGCCATCACCCACCGCATCGCCTACGGCGTGCGCGCGGGCATCCTCCAGCCCTCCAGCGTGCTCGCCGTCACCTTCACCAACCGCGCCGCGGGCGAGATGCGCGGCCGGCTGCGCCAGCTCGGCGCCCAGGGCGTGCAGGCCCGCACCTTCCACTCCGCCGCCCTGCGCCAGCTCCAGTACTTCTGGCCGAAGGCGGTCGGCGGCTCCCTGCCCCGGCTCGTGGAGCGCAAGATCCAGCTCGTCGCGGACGCGGCCGTCGCCTGTGGGCTCCGCCTCGACCGCAGCGAGCTGCGGGACGCCACCGCCGAGATCGAGTGGTGCAAGGTCACCCAGACCGTCCCCGCCGACTACGCGTACGCGGCCGCGAAGTCCGGCCGTGACACCCCCCGCGACCCGGCCGAGATCGCCCACCTCTACGCGGCCTACGAGAACCTCAAGAGCGCCCGCTCCGTCATCGACTTCGAGGACGTGCTGCTGCTCACCGTCGCCGTGCTCCAGGACCGGCACGACATCGCCGACCAGGTGCGCTCCCAGTACCAGCACTTCGTGGTGGACGAGTACCAGGACGTCAGCCCCCTTCAGCAGCGCCTCCTGGAGCTGTGGCTCGGCGACCGCGACAACCTGTGCGTCGTCGGGGACGCCAGCCAGACCATCTACTCGTTCACGGGAGCAACGCCCGACCACCTCCTCGACTTCCGCGAGCGCCACCCCGGCGCCACGGTCGTCAAGCTGGTCCGCGACTACCGCTCCACCCCCCAGGTGGTCCGTCTGGCCAACGGCCTGCTCGCCCAGGCCCACGGCCGCGCCGCCGACCACCGCCTGGAGCTGATCTCCCAGCGCGGAGCCGGACCCGAGCCCGTCTGCGTCGAGTACACCGACGAGCCCGCCGAGGCCGAGGGCGCCGCCCGCCGCATCCGCGAGCTGATCGACGCGGGCGTCCCGGCGGCCGAGATCGCCATCCTGTTCCGCACCAACTCCCAGTCCGAGACCTACGAGCAGGCCCTCGCGGACGCCGGAGTCCCCTACCAGTTGCGCGGCGCCGAGCGCTTCTTCGACCGGCCCGAGGTGCGCCGGGCCGGGGTCGCGCTGCGCGCCGCCGCCCGCTTCGGCGGCAACGACTCCCTCCTCGACGAGGCCGTCGACCTGCCCTCCCAGGTGCGCGCCGTGCTGTCCGGCGAGGGCTGGACCGCCCAGCCCCCGGCCGGCTCCGGCGCCACCCGCGAGCGCTGGGAGTCCCTGGCCGCCCTCGCCCACCTCGCCCACGACTTCGCCGCCACCCACCCCGGCGCCACCCTCGCCGACTTCGTCGCCGAGCTGGACGAGCGGGCCGGCGCCCAGCACGCCCCCACCGTGCAGGGCGTCACCCTCGCCTCCCTGCACGCGGCCAAGGGCCTGGAGTGGGACGCCGTCTTCCTGGTCGGCGTCGCCGAGGGCATGATGCCGATCACCTACGCGAAGACGGACGAGCAGATCGAGGAGGAGCGCCGTCTCCTCTATGTCGGCGTCACCCGCGCGCGGGAACGGCTCCACCTCTCCTGGTCCCTCTCCCGCGCCCCCGGCGGCCGCCCCAACCGCAGGCCCAGCCGCTTCCTCGACGGGCTGCGCCCCGGCACCACCCCCACCGTCGGCCGTACCGGCACCGGCGCGCTCGGCGGCATCGAGCGCGGTACCGGTGGCACGGTCGGCGGCACCGGCGGCGGTCTCATGGCGGTGCCCCGGCGCACCCAGCGCACCCCGGCCCGCTGCCGGGTCTGCGGCCGCACGCTCACCGACGCGGGCGAGATGAAGCTGATGCGCTGTGAGGACTGCCCCTCCGACATGGACGAGGGGCTGTACGAACGGCTCAGGGAATGGCGCTCGGTCGAGGCCGGGCTCAGCGGCCAGCCGGACTTCTGCGTCTTCACCGACCGCACCCTGATGGCCATCGCCGAGACCTGCCCGGACACCCCGGCCGAACTGTCCCGCATCCCCGGCGTCCTGGACCGCAAACTGCGCCGCTACGGTGCCGACGTCCTGGCCATCTGCGCGGGCGCCGAGCCCGCCGCACCGGGGAACGACGGCCCGATCGACCCCCGGAACGACCCCGGGAACGCGGGGGAGGAAGCGTGTTGACGACTGATACGAACTCGTCGAAAAAATAGTTTGCGCACGCCCCGCGAATCCCCATAGGTTCTAGACACGGAAACGGCGGCCTTCTCGGAGGCTGTGATTCCGTGCTGTACTTGTTTATCCGACGGACCGGTTCTCCGGTCCCCCAAGGCGCCGAAAGGAGGCGAGTCCCGTGATCAGCATCAACACCAGCATCCTCAGCAGCTCGGCCAAAATGACCGATCGCTCGACCGTCTCCCTGTGCATGTTCGGCGCCTTCACCCAGGGCACCGGTGTGTCCGGCGTTCCCGCCGTCCGCCCCGCCACCGCCCTGTCCCTCGCGGGTCTCCCTGTCCGCGAGCGGAATGAGCGACCGACCAAGGCACTGGAAGCGGTAGAGGCACAGGCACACGCCTATGCCTTCGCGGCCGGTGCCGGATTCCAGCAGCAGACGACGCAGCACCACCTGATGTGGGCCTTCCGTGGGCCAGAACCCTGGAGCGATCCAGCCTGACAGTCGATCAGGCCGGCGCCTTCAGGGCCGCGGAACCCCACCCGGGTACCGCGGCCCTTCTGTTTTCCCCGAACGGGGTCGACGGAGCGAAGGGGCCTCGGGACAAGGAACGACCCGGTACCCAGCCGACACCCGGTCAACCGGCCGGAACGAAAAGACGAGGAAGACACCCCGTGCAACTCGAAGCGCACGCCCCGTCCGTACCGCCCTCACAAACGCTCCCCCCGCCCGGCCCCACGGAGGACACCACCTTGTTCCCCCTCAGCACGCTCACCGCGCTCGACGACGCCATCGAGAGCCTCGGCACCCCCGTACCCTGCCGGTCCTACGACCCGGAGGTCTTCTTCGCCGAGTCCCCGGCGGACGTGGAGTACGCCAAGTCCCTCTGCCGTACCTGCCCGCTGGTCGAGGCCTGCCTCGCCGGGGCCAAGGAGCGGCGCGAGCCCTGGGGCGTCTGGGGCGGGGAGCTGTTCGTCCAGGGGGTCGTCGTGGCCCGCAAGCGGCCCCGTGGCCGCCCGCGCAAGAACCCGGTCACGGCATGAACACCCCAGGAACGATCGACCGCCCCCTCACGCACGACCCCATGAAGCAGGCCCCGATGAAGCCGTCCACCAGCGAGCCCACGCGCTCCGCGACCTCAGACCTCACCACCCACGGCGTGACCGGTTCGCGCCAGAAGAACAGGACCCGAGAGATGCAACTCATCCCAGAAGCCCTGGCCCGTGCGCATATGCACGAGCGCCTGCAGGACGCCGAGCGGGAGCGTCAGGCCGTGCGCCTGGCCACCGCCCGGCGGATGCAGCGCCGGGCGGAGCGCGCCTCGCTGCGTGCTCGCCGGGCGCTCGCCATGGCCGTCATGCAGTAGGCGCGCACACCCGAGGCAGCACACCTTCTCCCCGCGGGGGCCGGTCCGTCGGACGGACCGGCCCCCGCGGCACGTCCGTCACGCCTCGGCGGCGGGCGCCTCCGGCAGGTCCTCCTCGTCGGCGGACTCCTTGGCGGTGGACGCCTCGGTGGTGAACTCCTTGACGACGAGCCGCTCGTCCACCGCCTCCCCGTTCAACTCCTCCTCGACGAAGCCCTCTTCGAAGCTCTCGTCCAGATCCTCCGCCAGGTCCTCCGCCAGGCCCTCGCCCAAGGTCTCGTCCACAGGCGCGTCCTCCACGAACCCGGGCAGCCAGTCCTCCAGCTCCTGCCGAAGCCGCACCGTCGCACCCAGTTGGCAGAGCACCCCGATGGTGCTGAGGGTCACGCGGTGTATCAGGAGATAGGCGGGCGGCAGGTTGAGCCGCTTGCCGAGCTGGTAGGCGGGGGAGCGGGGGTCCGCGACCCGGCCGGCCTGGCCGCGCATCCACGAGCGGGTGAAGGTGAAGGCGTCCACCCGGGCCGGTTCGATGATCGGCAGCAGATAGTCGAGCACCGCGTCGGGGTCCAGCTCGATGGACTCCTTGATGAAGCCCTCGCCGCACAGCAGCCGGTAGACACTGTCGGCGTCACCGTCGAGCGTCAGCCGCAGCGAGATCCCGATCGGCGGCGGAAGCCCTCCGGCGAGCCGGTCGACCGTGCCGAAGTCCAGCACGCCCAGACGCCAGTCGTCCTCGCCCCCGGGGCCGCCCGGCAGCAGCCGGAAGTTCCCCGGGTGCGGGTCGGCGTGCAGCAGACCGGTGCGCGCCGGGCCGGAGAAGAGAAAGCGGGCCAGCAGTTGCCCGGCCCGGTCGCGCTGCTCCGGGGTGCCGTCCGAGATGATCTCCGAGAGCGGGATGCCGTCGATCCACTCGGTCACCAGGACCTGCTCGCACTGGTGCACCACCGCCGGGACCAGTACGTCCGGGTCGTCCGCGAACTCCTCCGCGTGCGCGGACTGCGCCTGCGCCTCCAGCGCGTAGTCCAGCTCCTCGGAGACGCGGTCCCGCAGCTCCGTGATCAGCGGCTTGATGTCCATGCCAGGGATGAGCGGGCCCAGCAGCCGCGCGAACCGGCTGAGTTGGCTCAGGTCGGAGAGCAGTGCGTCGCCCGCGCCCGGGTACTGCACCTTGACCGCCACCTCGCGGCCGTCGTGCCACACCGCCCGGTGGACCTGCCCGATGGAGGCCGCGGCCGCCGGTTTGTCCTCGAACTCGAGGAACAGCTCCCGCCACTCCGCACCGAGCCGCTCCTCCAGCACCGCGTGCACCGTGCGGGTCGGCATCGGCGGCGCGGCTTCCTGGAGCTTGGTCAGCGCGGCACGGTAGGGACCGGCGACCTCCTCGGGCAGCGCGGACTCGAAGACGGACAGGGCCTGCCCGAACTTCATCGCGCCCCCCTTCAGCTCACCGAGCACCTTGAAGAGCTGTTCGGCCGTGCGCTGCTGGAGCTCCCGTCCGACGATCTCCGCCGACTCGCCCACGATCCGCTTGCCCAGCCCCCACGTGGCCCGGCCGGCGAAGCCGAGCGGGAGCGCGGCGAGCTTGGCGGTCCGGGTGACCGCCTTCCGGGGAAGATCAGACATGCGCCCTCCAAGTCCCTGTCGGCCCCGCCGCGCCCGACTCGCGTCGTCGCCCGGCCGACGGCCGTTGCACCGCCATTGTCGCGCGCGGCACCCCGCTGGTTGAGGAGTGCTCCCCCATTGCGGCTCCCTTTCCCTTCCCTTTTCCCTTCTCCACTGCTCCGCAGACACATGCGGGGTGTGGGGCGATCGGTCGAGAGTGCCAGGTCAGAGCGGGCAAGGACGCCTCCCAGCGGGTCCCGGCGCTGGACGGGGAGCCGCCGTCGAGGAAGGTCAGGGCGTGCGCGGCGGCGAGTCCCGCCACCGCGACGGCCAGCGTGAGGTCACAGGCGCCCACCCGGCGCGCCGTGCCGCACCGCCACTGGGTGACCAGGCGCGGCCACGCGGGGTCACCGTCCGTGCGGTCCTCGTGCAGACAGCCCGCACAGCTCGTCTCACCGGGGAGCACCAGCGGCCCGACCACGCCCGTGCCCTCCACCACCCCGGCGTAGAGGTGCGGCGTCCCGGAGGTCATCAGCCGCTCGGTGGTGAACGGGTCGGGGGCGTGCACGGCCACCTCGTCGCGCGGCGCGACGATCACCAGGGACAGTCCCGCCTCCGCCGGGCCGGGATCGGTGTGCGGGGAGGCGCGCGCCCGGCGCGGCGGACGGTCCGGGGCCGCACGGCGCACGGCAGCCCGTGCCGCCTCGTCCCGCCGCTCGCCCACCGACTCGGCGGGCAGGCCGCCCGGCGCCACGTCCCACGGCTCCACGCGCCCCACGTCGCGGACGTCCACCTCGCCCACCCCGGCGCCCGACAGCAGTGCGGCCAGCACCGCCCCGACCCGCCCCGCTCCGTGCACCCGCACCCGCAGCGCACGACGGGCGGCGAGCACCCCGATGGCGGCGCCCGGCTCGGAGGTGGACAGCGACAGCGAGGCGAGGTCGGGCCGCAGCCGGTCCAGTGCGTCCCCTCTCTCCCGCAGTGCCTGCGCGTCCGGCGGACCGCCCCGCAGGTCGTCGAGCAGCCCCGCCCGGCCGAGGCGCCGCAACAGGGCGTCCACGTGCCCGTCGGGCAGGTCCATGCGGCGCCCCTCCTCGCGCAGCAGCGGCAGCCCGCGTGCGCCGTTGAGCAGCCGGAGAAAGCTGCCCGTGGCGGGATCGACCGGGCCCAGCGTGATCGCGTGCGCCGGGGTCATACCGAACTGCACGGTGTTCAGATCGCGCCAGCCCTGCCGCAGCGCCGGCTTCACCATCGGATGCATCACAGAACCCCCGTCACCCTTCGTGTCGCACCTGCCCGTCCAGGCGGGTCCGGCCGGGCTCCGCCTTCGAACGCCAGCATGGCCGGATCGCCGGAAACGTGCCGGGAGTTGTCCACAGGCACGGGTTGATGGTCGTACAGGCATTTTGTACGCGAGTTGCCCGCGAGCCTGATGGAACAAAAGGCGCACAAGGGGTGGGTGGTCGGCAGGAAAGCGGTTGCCCGGCCGTCGGAAGGGGGACTTCGGCGGGACGGCCAGGTACCGTCGAGGCGTGCCCGCCGAACCGTCCTCCCGTGCCGGACAGCCGTCGCGCGGCGCGCCCGACCAGTCGCCGGACGGCCTCGCGGCGCGCGCGATCGAGGTCCGCCGCAGTGCCCGGCGCCGCCGCACGGTCTCCGCGTACCGCGAGGGGGACGTCACCGTCATCCTCATCCCCGCCCGGATGTCCGAGGCGGAGGAACGGCGCTGGGTGACCGTCATGCTCGACAAGCTCGCCGCCCAGGAGAACAAGCGGGTGCCGGGCGACGCCGAGCTGACCGCGCGCGCCGAGCGGCTGTCGGCGCAGTACTTCGACGGCCGGGCCCGCCCCGCCTCCGTGCGCTGGGTCACCAACCAGAACACCCGCTGGGGTTCGTGCACCCCGGCCGAGGGCAGCATCCGGCTCTCGCACCGGCTCAAGGGAATGCCGGAGTACGTCGTCGACTACGTGCTCTGCCACGAGCTGGCGCATCTGCTGGTGCCCGGTCACGGTCCCGACTTCTGGCGGCTGCTGGAGTCCTATCCGCGCACCGAGCGCGCCCGGGGCTATCTCGAGGGAGTCGTCGCGGCCGCCCGGCTGCCGCACGTCCCCGGCGCGCGCGGTGAGTGAACGGCGCGTGTGAGCTTCCGGTCCGGTCGCGTGTGAGCCCCGGGCCGCGGTTGTGTACCGGGTCCGTACCGGCTACGCCCATTGTCGGTATTTGCCGTTAGCCTGGCGCGACGCACTCGCATTCCGGATGGGGGACGGTCGTTACGCATGACCAGGGAATTCCAACGCGGCCACAAGGCCAGGATCAGTGACCTGACGGCGGGCACGGATCTGTACGTGGGTGTGCAGATCTCCGCTCCCGGACTGACCTTCGACATAAGCTGCTTCGGACTGGACGCGGACGAGCGCCTCTCCGACGACCGCTACTTCGTCTTCTTCAACCAGCCGAAGTCACCGGAGGAGTCCATCCAGCTCCTCGGCGCCCAGGCGGGCGACACCGAGTCCTTCCGCGTCACGCTCGACCGGATCCCGCCGAGCGTGCACAAGCTGTCCTTCACGGCGACCATCGACGGCGACGGCCAGATGTCCCAGGTGGCCCCCGGCTATCTGCGCATCGTGGCGGGCGGCGAGGAGGTCGCGCGGTACTCCTTCACCGGCGCCGAGTTCACCACCGAACGCGCCGTCATGCTCGGGGACATCTACCTCAAGGACGTGTGGCGGTTCGCCGCGGTCGGTCAGGGCTTCGACGGCGGACTGGAGGCGCTGCTGAAGAACTTCGGCGGCGAGGTGCTGGAGGAGGAGGCCCCGGCCGGGCCCGCGCCGCAGGCCGCCGCCCCGGGCTTCGCCGCGCCCGCCTTCGCCGTCCCGTCGGCACCGGTACCCGCCGCGCCCCCGGCACCCGCTCCGGCGGCCCCCGCGCCCCAGGGCTTCACCCCGCCCCCGGCGCCCGAACCGAACGTGCACGGCGCCCCGACGGTCATCGCCCCCCTGACCACCCCGCCCGGCGGCACGGTCCCGCCGCCCGCCCCGGCCCCCGCGCCCTACGGCGCGCCGCAGCCGCCGTACGGCGCCCAGCCCGGCGCCCCCACCGCGCCGCCGCCCCCGGGCTACGGCACCCAGGGCGGCCCGGGTGCCCCGCTGCCCCCGGGCTACGGCACCCCGCCCGGCGCACCCCAGTCGCACGGCCACGCACAGGTCCCCGGCCAGCAGACCGCCCCCTACGGCGTGCCGCAGGGCGCCCCGCAGAGCGGTGCCGGGGTCGGCGCGGCCCTCCAGATGTACAAGGAGGTGCCCACCGGGCAGCGCTGGACCCAGCAGAACAAGAAACTGGTCCGCGTGGACCTGGGCGTCGCCGGTCAGCCGGTGCTGGCCCGGCAGGGCAGCATGGTGCTCTACCAGGGCAAGGTCGACTTCGCCTACAAGGGCGCCGGATTCGCGGGACGCGTCGTCGGCAACGCCACCGGCCAGGAGATGCAGCTCATGCGCTGCACCGGCCAGGGCCAGGTGTTCCTCGCCGACGACTCCACCTATCTCCACCCGATCGAGCTCCAGGGCGACGCGATCTGCGTCTCCGCCGAGAACGTCCTCGCCTTCGACGAGAGCCTCCAGTACGAGGTCCGCCGGATCGAGGGTCACGGAATCCCCGGCGGCGCGCTGTTCACCATGCAGTTCCAGGGCACCGGCACGATCGTCGTCAAGACGCACGGCGTTCCGGTCGTGCTCCCGGTGACGCCCACGACCTTCGCCGACTGCCACGCGGTGGTCGCCTGGTCTGCGGCCGCGCAGGTGATCGTCTCCAGCCAGGTCCGGATGCGCCGCAACGCGTACGCGGGCGACACCGGAGAGAGCGTCAACCTCCAGTTCCGGGGCGCACCCGGCAACTTCATCGTCGTCCAGCCGTACGAGGTCTGAGGGAGCCCGACATGTACCAGCCGCTCGCGGGCCACGCCCCCGCACCCGTCACCGCCCGCATGGAGAACCACGGCGGCCAGATGCTGAAGGTCGCCATGCAGACCGGCAACGACCTTCTCGCGCGCGCGGGTTCGATGATCTCCTACGAGGGATTCATCCAGTACGAGCCCAACCCGCCCGCCGTCCGCCAGATCGCCCGCGACTGGATGACCGGCGAGGGCGCCCCGCTGATGAAGTGCTCCGGCGACGGACTGCTCTATCTCGCCGACTACGGCGCCGACGTGGTCGTCATCAACCTCGACGGCGACGGCATCTCCGTCAACGCCACCAATCTGCTCGCCTTCGACGCGCATCTGACGTGGGGCGTCGAACGCGTCAAGGGAATGGCCAAGTTCGCCGGGCAGGGCCTGTGGAACACCCGGATCTCCGGCCAGGGCTGGGTCGCGCTGACCTCGCGCGGCACGCCGATCGTCGTCGACTGCGGCGGCGGCGAGGACGAGACCTTCGTCGACCCAGACGCGCTGGTGGCCTGGTCCCCGAACCTCAAGGTGAAGGGCAAGCGCAGCTTCAAGGCCCAGTCGCTGATCGGCCGGGGTAGCGGCGAGGCGTACCAACTGGCCTTCTCCGGACAGGGCATCGTCGTCGTCCAGCCCAGCGAGGACAGCACCGACCGCCTCCGGTTCCGGGGCTGAGGGGGAACAGACACACCATGCAGAGCCCGCTTTTCGCATACAACGACTCCCAGACCCAGGAGCGCTGGAGCCTGCAGAACCAGCAGATGCTCCGCGTCACCCTGGAGGGGCACGACGACCTCCTCGCCCGCAAGGGCGCCATGGTCGCCTACCAGGGTCTGGTCGAGTTCGACGCCGAGTACCGCAGCCAGGGGCAGCGCCGCGCGCGTGCGCACACCGGCGAGGGCCTGGACCTGATGCGCTGTCACGGTCAGGGCACGGTCTACCTCGCCAACCTCGCCCAGCACGTGCACGTCCTGGACGTCGAGCAGGAGGGCCTGACGGTCGACAGCGCCTACGTCCTCGCCATGGACTCCTCGCTGCACCACGAGGTCATCGCCGTGGACAGCCTCTACGGCATCTCCGGCTCGGGGAAGTACCAGCTCAACATCACCGGACGCGGCAAGGTCGCCCTCATGACCTCCGGCGCGCCGCTGCTGGTGCAGGTGACGCCCGACAAGTACGTCAACTGCGACGCGGACGCGATCGTGGCCTGGTCCACCTCGCTGCGGGTGCAGATGCAGGCCCAGACGCACTCCTCCGGGGTGTGGCGGCGGCGCGCGAGCACGGGTGAGGGCTGGGAGCTGAGCTTCATGGGCTCCGGCTTCGCCCTCGTGCAGCCCAGCGAGCTGATGCCGCCGCAGCACGCGCGGATCGGTGGCGGGGTCGCCGCCCAGTTCGGCATGGGCCAGCAGGGCGCGCGCGGACAGAACCAGGGCAACGTCTGGAGCTGACGGCGCCCCACGGTGGACGTGACGCGGCGAACGTAAGGGGCGCCCGCAACGGCGGGAGCCCCTTACACGTTCACAGCCGTTCAGAGCCTCGCGCGGCTCGCCTCCAGCAGCCGGACCACCGACTCGTCCGCCACGGACGCGACCTCGTCGTACCCGAACCAGCGCAGGTCCAGCGACTCGTCGCTGATCGCGTGCTCGGCACCGCGCGGGGCGAGGACCGCGTACTGCACGTCGTAGTGCCAGTGACAGGGGGCCGGGATCGGGTGCCGGTCCAGGCGGACCGGGCCGCCGGGCAGCAGGGTCAGACCCGTGATCCCGGACTCCTCGGCGGCCTCGCGCAGCGCCGCCTCCGCCAGGGTGGCGTCGCCCGGCTCGCAGTGGCCGCCCATCTGGAGCCACATCCGCAGCTTCCTGTGCAGGGTGAGCAGCACCCGGTCGTGCCCGGGGTCGATCACCAGCGCGCTGGCCGTGAGGTGACCGGCGTGACAGGACTTCCACATGCCGTCCGGGTGGGCAGCCAGATGCTCGAGATAGGCGTCGCGCAACTCGCCCTGGTCCGCGTACCCCTTGAGGACGTGGACCGCGTCGTCGTACAGGCTCACTCGGTCTCGTCGCCCTTGCTCTCGCCCTCGTCCTTCTTCAGGTCGGGCTTCTCCGCGCCGCCACCGGCCGCCTCGCCGAGCATCTTGTCCAGCTCGGAGAAGTCCATCTGCTCGCGGTGGACGAAGCCGTCCGGGTCGTCCAGGTCGGTCGCCGTCGGAAGCATGTCAGGGTGGTGCCACAGCGCGTCCCGGCCGTCCACGCCGCGCGCGTCCGTGAGCGAGGCCCACAGACGGGAGGCGTCGCGCAGCCGGCGCGGGCGCAGCTCCAGGCCGATCAGCGTGGCGAAGGTCTGCTCGGCCGGACCACCGCTCGCACGGCGGCGGCGCAGCGTCTCGCGCAGTGCGTCGGCGGACGTCAGGCGCGGCTTCGCGGCCGTGTGGACCACCGCGTCCACCCAGCCCTCGACCAGCGCGAGCGCGGTCTCCAGACGGGCCAGGGCGGCCTTCTGCGCGGGCGTGTCCTCGGGCTGGAACATGCCCTGCTGGAGCGCGTCCTGCAGCTGCTCGGGGTTCTGCGGGTCGAACTGGCCGACCACGTCCTCCAGCTTGGCGGTGTCGACCTTGATCCCGCGCGCGTACCCGTCGACCGCGCCGAACAGGTGCGAGCGCAGCCACGGCACGTGCGCGAACAGACGCTGGTGGGCCGCCTCGCGCAGGGCCAGGTACAGCCGCACCTCGTCCTTGGGGACGCCGAGGTCCTTGCCGAACGTCTCCACGTTGACCGGGAGCAGCGCGGCCTGGCCCACCGGGCCGAGCGGCAGACCGATGTCGGTCGAGCCGACGACCTCGCCCGCGAGCACACCGACGGCCTGGCCGATCTGCGTGCCGAACATCGCGCCGCCCATGGAGCGCATCATGCCGATCAGCGGGCCCGCCATGGCCTGCATCTCCTCCGGCAGGACGTCACCCATGGCCGCGCCGACACGCTCGGCGACCGGGTCGACCAGTTCCTTCCAGGCCGGAAGGGTGGCCTCGACCCACTCCGCGCGCGACCAGGCCACGGCCGTGTTCGCGCCGGAGGGCAGCGAGGTCGCGTCGTCCAGCCACAGGTCGGCCAGGCGCACGGCCTCCTGCACGGCGGAACGCTCGGCGGGACCGACGCTCGCGTCCTTGACGCCGTCGGCAGTGCCCTGGGCGACCGTCTGGCGGGCGATCTGCTTGGCCATGTCCCAGTTCACCGGACCGCCCTCGTACGAGAGCATCTGGCCGAGCTGCTGGAAGGCCGCGCCCAGGTCGGTGGGGTTCAGGGAACCGAACATCGCGGCGAGCGGATTGTCGGCGCCGGGGCCGCCAAAGCCACCGGCTCCCGGCAGGCCGCCGAAACCGAAGGGGTTGGCCGGTCCCTGCCCACCACCGCTCTGCTGGTCCTTCTTCTTGCCCTCGTCGCCGTCTTCCGGCTCCTCCGGCGGAAGGCCGAATCCGAATGGGGTGTCACTCACGGGGTTCCTCGGCTGGTAAGGCCACCGGTTCTCTCCGGCGGCGCGGCTGCCCGACTTCACCACCCAGCGTAGACACCCGGACCGGATTGGGCCTCGGTGCTTCGCCCACGCAAGGGCTGCGGCAGGATGGATGCACCTGGTACGGGCGCGTCGTCCGCGCCCGTACTGAAGACAACCGCTGGAGACGCCCGGTGAGTTCCCCAGATCCGCAGGTTCGCGCAGCGCGAAACCCGTCCTCGCCGTCCCCCGTGCGCGGCCCCGTCGTCGCGGTCACCGGTGCGGCCGGCGGGGTCGGCGCGCTGCTCACGGTGCGGCTCGCCGCCGACGAGGCGGTCCGGCAGGTCGTCGCCATCGACGAGCGGCGAGGGGAGTGCGCGGACGCGGTGTGGCACATCCTCGACGTGCGCGACCCCGCCATCGCGGACAAGCTGCGCGGCGTCGACGTGGTCGTCCACCTCGCGCTCGACCTGGACCTCGGCAGCGACCCGGCCGCCCGCACCGCGTACAACGTCCGCGGGACCCAGACCGTGCTGACCGCCGCCGCCGCGGCCGGGGTCCGCCGGGTCGTGCTGTGCACGTCGGCCATGGTCTACGGCGCGCTCCCGGACAACGAGCTGCCGCTGTCGGAGGACGCCGAGCTGCGCGCCACGGCCGAGGCCACCGGGGTCGCCGACCTGCTGGAGATCGAGCGCCTCGCCCGGCGCGCGCCCCGGGCGCACCCGGGCCTCAACGTCACCGTGGTCCGTCCCGCCGTCCTGGTGGGCGGCACCGACACCGCCCTGACCCGCTACTTCGAGTCGCCCCGGCTGCTGGTCGTCGCCGGGTCGCGGCCCGCGTGGCAGTTCTGCCACGTCGAGGACCTGTGCACGGCCCTGGAGTACGCCGTCCTGGAGAAGGTGGACGGGGAACTCGCCGTCGGCTGCGACGGCTGGCTGGAGCAGGAGGAGGTCGAGGAGCTGAGCGGCATCCGGCGCATGGAGCTGCCCTCGGCCGTCGCGCTCGGCGCCGCCGCCCGGCTGCACCGGATCGGCCTGACCCCGTCCCCGGCGGGCGACCTGGCGTACACGATGTACCCCTGGGTGGTCAGCGGCAGCAGGCTGCACGCCGCCGGGTGGCGGCCGCGCTGGACCAACGAGGAGGTCCTGGCGGAGCTGCTCGAGGAGGCCGCCGGCCGGCACACGGTCGCGGGCCGGCGCCTTGGCCGCAAGGACGCGACGGCGGCGGGCGCGGCGGGCGCGACGGTCGCGCTCCTGGGCGCGGCGGCGGTGGTCCGCCGGGCGCGCCGGGCGCGCCGCCTCCTCTGACGGCACTTCCTTCCTTTGACGGCACTTCCGGCGCAAACCTCTCCTCGGCGTCGCCTGCTCCCATCGGCCGAGCCACGCGTTCCCGCATGTCCGGGCCGTGCGGCACCATGGAGACATGGCACCCACGAACGATCACCCCGGCGAGCAGGCCGCTGAGCACCCCGTCAAGCTGACCGGCATCCGGGACACCCCGCTCTCGGTCGACGAGGTGTACGCGGCGGTCGGCGACGCGGCCGCCGGCGGCATCTCGCTGTTCGTGGGCACGGTGCGCAATCACGACCAGGGCGCCGACGTGGAAGCGCTCGGCTACTCCTGCCACCCCAGCGCCGAGGACGAGATGCGGCGCATCGCCGAGAAGGTCGCCGCCGAGTATCCGGTGCGGGCGCTCGCCGTCGTCCACCGGGTGGGCGACCTGGGCGTCGGGGACCTCGCCATCGTCGCCGCCGTGGCCTGCCCGCACCGCGCCGAGGCGTTCGACGCCTGCCGCAGGCTCGTCGACGACATCAAGCACCAGGTGCCGATCTGGAAGCACCAGCGGTTCTCCGACGGCACCGAGGAGTGGGTCGGCGCCTGCTGAGCCGGGCCCTGGGTCACGTTGGGCCGACCGGGTCCTCCGCTTGCGTAACCGGTGCCCTCGCGTGAGCGTTATGAGTGCGAACGGTTAATCTGCTGATCATTCAGTTCGCGGACACTCATGGGGTTGGGAGGTCGGCATGGCGGCGCTCGCCTGGTTGCTGATTCCGGTTGTCGCTGCTGTCGTGGCGAGCCTGTGGGGAAGCTGGGCCAACCGGACCCGCAGGGCCCGCAGCGACGGGCCCGAGCTGGACGGATACGCCCGTTTCCGCGAGGCCATGGAGAAGTCCCACACGGGAGCCCGCGGCGCGTGACAAGGGTGCCCTGACGGTGTGCTGACAGGTCGGTCCCGTACTGTCGTGCCATGCCACGCCGCACCGCGACGATGCTCGCCTCCACCCTGATGCTGATCGCGCTCCTGTGCGCGGGGGTGCTCATCCCCGTGCCGTACGCGGAGATGTCGCCGGGGCCGACCGTGAACACGCTCGGGGACCACGACGGCGAGCCGGTCCTCCAGATCGCGGGGCACAAGACCTATCCGACGGACGGTCACCTGAACATGACCACCGTCCGGGTCACCAGCGCCGACTTCCGCATGAACCTGGTGCAGGCGGTCTACGGCTGGCTGGCGCACGACAGCAAGATCGTGCCGCACGACACGCTCTACCCCGACGGCAAGACCGAGGAGCAGTCCACCCAGGAGAACGCCGAGGAGTTCAGCCAGTCCCAGGAGAGCGCCAAGGTCGCCGCCCTGAAGGAGCTGAAGGTCCCGGTCAGGTCCTGGGTGATCGTCTCCACCGTCATCAAGGACTCCCCGGCCCAGGGCCGGCTGCACGCCGGTGACGTGATCAAGGCCGTGGACGGCACCGCCGTCAAGCAGCCCTCCGACGTGGCCAAACTGGTGACCCGCCACAAGCCCGGCCAGAAGGTCGTCTTCACGGTCGTCCCGGCCAAGGAGCAGGCCGCCGCCGAGAAGGCGCACAAGGACGCGACGAAGACGCAGGACGTCACGATCACGACGACCAGCTCCGAGGACACCGGCACCAAGCGGGCCATCGTCGGCATCTCCGCCGGGACCGACCACACCTTCCCGTTCAGCATCGACATCAAGCTGGCGGACGTCGGCGGCCCCAGCGCGGGACTCATGTTCGCGCTCGGCATCTACGACAAGCTGACCCCGGGCAGCCTCACCGGCGGCACGTTCGTCGCGGGCACCGGCACCATCGACGACTCCGGCACGGTCGGGCCGATCGGCGGCATCGACATGAAGACCGTCGGCGCGCGCGACAAGGGCGCCCGCTACTTCCTGACCCCCGCCGACAACTGCGCGGCCGCCGCCGAGGACACCCCCGGTGGCCTCACCCTCGTCAAGGTCAAGACCATCCACGACGCCCTCGACGCCCTGAAGGACATCCGCACCGGCGACACGGCCGCTCTGCCGAAGTGCACGACGAAGGGCTGACCACGGCCTGACGGGCCAGGGTTGTCGCGCCGGGGCGGACGCGCGGGACCGCGCCACCAGCCCCGGGTGCACGGGCTCCGCCCGTCCCGCGCACCCCGAACCCCGCACCGGCGCCCCCGCTGCCGGGGGCGGCCGGCCGGGGGTGACGCTTCGGGTTCGACGTGCCCGGGGCGCCGTGCCGTGGCGCGCCGGGCACGGTCGAGCGCCCCGCCCCGGGGTCAACGCCCCCCGAGCCGCCGCAGGCGAGCCGGTCAGTCCTCGAACGTCGCCGTCAGGGCCTCCGCCAGGCCCGGTACCAGGTCGGGGCCGGTCAGGACCTCGGTCGGGGAGTCCTTCTCGCGCAGGCGGATCGCGGAGTCGCGGGTGCCGTCGCGCAGGACGGCGACCGTCATGCGGACCTCCTGGCGCTCGGGGTGGGAGGCGACCCACTTGGCGAGCTTGGCGTCGCTGAGGCCCTGCGGGACCTGGCTCTCGGCGGAGGGCGGCAGCATCTGACGCTCGACCGTGAGCGCGCAGCCGACCACGGCGCCGGGCCAGGCGATGGTGGCGAGGAACTCGTCGAGCGGCCGGTCGGCGGGCACCTCTTCCTGTTCGATGGGCGTGAGCCCCGTCTCGCCGGTGTCCTCGGCCAGGCCGAGCTGGGCCGCGAGCGCGGGTTCCGAGGTCCGCAGCCGAGCGGTGTCGACGAGGGCGAAGAGGCGGGCGGGCTGGTCCCAGCCGAGGCCGGAGGCGTACTCGTCGATCTCGAGTACGGCCCGGGTGAGCGGGTTCGCCGCCATGGGAGTGTTGGACATGGTCACAATCCTGCCTCGTTCCCGGCCGGAATCGGGAACCGAGCAAACCGTGAGTAAGTTGCATAGGTGGGGGCCCGCGATCACGGGGGGCCGCCGAGGGCCCGCGAACACGAGGGTCTGACGGATCGACAGCGACTTCGAGGTGCGCACCTTGGCTTTCCAGATGCCGGACCGCGGCGGGGGCCCGACGGGACCGCGGACGAGAGCGGACCGCCCGTCCCGGCGGGTGAGGACCCTGCTCGTGACGCTGGGCGTCCTGGCGGCCCTCGGCATGGCCTTCACCATGTTCGCGGGGTTCTGGACGGACTGGCAGTGGTACCGCTCGGTGCACTACGCGTCGGTCTTCACCACCACGCTGTGGACCAAGATCGGGCTCTTCTTCGTCTTCGGCCTGCTGATGGCCCTCGCGGTCGGGTTCAACATCTGGCTCGCGCACCGGCTGCGTCCCCCGCTCAGCGCCATGTCCATGGAGCAGCAGAGCCTGGACCGGTACCGGATGGGCATCGCGCCGTACAAGACCTGGCTGCTGCTCGCCGTCACCGCGCTGGTCGGCCTGATCGCCGGCGCCTCGGCGGCCGGCCAGTGGCGGACCTGGCTGATGTGGGTCAACGGCGTACCGTTCCACCAGAGCGACCCCCAGTTCCACCTGGACGTCTCCTTCTACGCCTTCGACCTGCCGTGGTACCGCTTCCTGCTGGCCTTCGGCTTCGCCGCGACGGTCCTGTCCCTGATCGCCGCCGCACTCACCCACTACCTGTACGGCGGGCTGCGCGTCACCAGCCCCGGCGCGCGCGCCTCGGCCGCCGCGACCGGTCATCTCTCCGTGCTGCTGGGCGTGTTCGTGACCCTGAAGGCGGTCGCCTACTGGCTCGACCGGTACGGCCTCGCGGTGAAGTCCAGCGGCTTCAAGGCGACGGACAACTGGACCGGTCTGCGCTACGTGGACGCCAACGCCTACCTCCCGGCCAAGACGATCCTGTTCTGCATCGCCGTCATCTGCGCGCTGCTGTTCTTCGCCACCCTGTGGCGGCGCACCTGGCAGCTGCCCGTCATCGGCTTCGGCCTCATGGTGCTCTCCGCCATCCTGATCGGCGGTCTGTACCCGGCCATCGTGCAGAAGTTCCAGGTCCAGCCCAACGAGCAGGCCAAGGAAGCGCCGTACGTCCAGAAGAACCTCAAGGCGACCCGCGAGGCGTACGGCATCGACCACACCCAGGTCAGCGAGTACCCGGGCAAGGCGGCGACCTCCGACAAGACCACGCTGCGCGACCAGGTCGACGACACGGCCAGCATCCGCATCATGGACCCGAACGTGGTCTCGCCCACCTTCCAGCAGCTCCAGCAGATCTGGAACTACTACGGCTTCCCGAAGAACCTGGACGTCGACCGGTACCCCACCAAGGACGGCAAGGACCAGGACACCGTCATCGGGCTGCGCGAGCTGGACCTGAGCGGCATCCCGAAGCACAACTGGATCAACGACCACTTCCGCTACACCCACGGCTACGGCGCGGTCGCCGCCAAGGGCACCGAGGCCGACGACAAGGGCCGCCCGGTCTTCACCGAGAAGAACCTGCCCTCCACGGGCAACCTCGGCGACTACCAGCAGGAGATCTACTACGGCGAGAAGACCACCACGTACTCCATCGTGGGCGGTCCGCAGAAGGAGATCGACTACTCCAACGACAAGGGCGAGAAGACCACCAGCTACCGGGGCGGGAGCGGGGTCTCCCTCGACAACCCGCTCAACCGGGCGGCGTACGCGGTGGCGTTCAACGAGCCGCAGATCCTCTACTCCGGGGCGATCGGCAAGGGCTCGCGCGTCCTGTACAACCGCACGCCCAAGGACCGCGTCGAGGCCGTCGCCCCCTGGCTGACCATCGACGGCGACGCCTACCCGGCCGTGGTCGACGGGCGCATCCAGTGGATCGTGGACGCCTACACGACCTCCAACGGCTTCCCCTACGCCTCGCGCACCACGCTCGGCGACACCACCGCCGACTCGCTGACCGCCACCAACAACTCCCGCGCGGTGGTGGCCCAGCAGAACCAGGTCAACTACATCCGCAACTCGGTCAAGGCGACGGTGGACGCCTACACGGGTGAGGTCAAGCTGTACCAGTGGGACACCAAGGACCCGGTGCTCAAGACCTGGATGAAGGCGTTCCCGCACACGGTCGAGCCCCGCTCGGACATCTCCTCCGCCCTGATGGCGCATCTGCGGTACCCGCAGGACCTGTTCAAGGTCCAGCGCGAGCTGCTGACCCGCTACCACGTGACGGACTCGCAGACCTTCCTCAGCGGCAACGAGGTGTGGCAGGTCCCGGACGACCCGACCAACGACTCCCGCAGCGCGGTCCCGCCGTACTACCTGAGCATGAAGATGCCGGACCAGAAGCAGCAGGCGTTCTCGCTGACGACCACCTTCACGCCCAACGGCCGGGACAACCTGAGCGCGTTCATGGCGGTGGACTCCGATCCGCGCTCCGGCGACTACGGCCGGATCAGACTCCTCAAGCTGCCCACGAGCACCACGGTGGACGGCCCCAAGCAGGTGCAGAGCCAGTTCAACTCCGAGCCGAGCATCGCCGAGCAGATCGCCCTGCTCAGCCGGGGCCACTCCCAGGTGGAGTACGGCAACCTGCTCACCGTCCCGCTCGACGGCGGCCTGCTCTACGCGGAGCCCGTCTACGTGCGCGGCGGCGAGCTGAAGTACCCGCTGCTGCGCAAGGTGCTCGTCACCTACGAGGGCAGGACCGCCTTCGAGGACACCCTGGACAAGGCGCTGGACAAGGTGTTCGGCGTCAAGGGGAGCGCCGAGCCGCCGGAGAGCGGCACCACCGAGCCGCCGAAGTCGGAGAACCCGACGGTCAAGCAGGCCCTGGAGGACGCCCAGAAGGCGTTCGACGCCGGGCAGAAGGCACTCAAGGACGGCCCCGACTGGGACGCCTACGCCAAGGCGCAGAAGGACCTCCAGGACGCGCTCCGCAAGGCCGAGGAGGCCCAGTCCGCGCCGGTGAAGCCCGCCAAGCCCGCCAAACCGGCGAGCTGACCGACCCCGCCCCGCGTCGTGATACGGTTGCAACACAACGACGCGGGGTGGAGCAGCTCGGTAGCTCGCTGGGCTCATAACCCAGAGGTCGCAGGTTCAAATCCTGTCCCCGCTACTGAAGTCGAAGGCCCGGATCTCACACGAGATCCGGGCCTTCGTGGTGTGCGAACTCATGTGCTGGGTCCGGAACCGGCCCTGCCGCCAGGGGGAGTTGAGGGAACTGTGTTTGACTTGTCTCTCTGTGGGCATGTCGACAAAACGCTGAAGTGACCTCACGGACTGCGGTACACCGGGTGTACCCAGGTTGCAGGTGGTGCGACGATGGACGTTATGGGGGACAAGGCAACTCTGTTCGGAACGGGGCGATTTGCGCAGCCTTCGGGCGAGGAGCCGTCCATCGACGAGACGGGGGAAGCCGCCGAGGAAGTGCGCCTGCGCATGGCGGCGCGCACCGGAGACGCCGAGGCGGCCAGCCTCCTCGGGGCCATCCTGCTGCGCCGGGGCGATCTGGACGGCGCCGAACCGCAGTTGAGAGCCGCGAGCGCGGCCGGTGACCGGGCCGCCGCCAACAACCTCGGCGTCCTGCTGCACCAGCGCGGCTATCCCGACGAGGCCGCCGGCTGGTGGCGGATCGCCGCCGTGGCCGGATCGGCCGCCGCCGCGCACGCGCTCGGCCGTCACCACCGCGAGCGCGGTGACGAACCCGCCGCGGAGTACTGGCTGCGCCAGTCCGCCGAGCAGGGACATGTGCTGGGCGCCTACGCGCTCGCCGATCTCCTGGACCACCGCGGCGACGCCGACGCCCGGCGCTGGATGCGCGCCGCCGCCGAGCGCGGCCACCGCGAGGCCGCCTACCGTCTCGCGCGCGCCCTGGACCTCAAGGCCGACCTGGGCCTGGGGCGCGGTGGCGCGGACCGCGACGCCCTCGCGGAGGCCGAGCAGTGGTACCGGCAGGCCGCCGCGCGCGGCCACCGCCTCGCCGCGCTCCACCTCGGCGCCATCCTGGAGCGGCGCGGCGAGCTGAAGGAGGCCGGCCGCTGGTATCTGACCGCCGCCAAGGAGGGCGAGTCCCGCGCCGCCTGTGCGCTCGCCTTCCTGCTGCGCGACGCGGGCGACACCGAGGGCGCCGCCATGTGGTGGCTGCGCGCCGCCCAGGGCGGCGACGGCAACGCGGCCAACGCGCTCGGCGCGCTGCACGCCGAGCGCGGCGAGACCCAGACCGCCGAGCGCTGGTACCGGGCCGCCCTGGACGCCGGTGACGACAACGGTGCCTACAACCTCGGCCTGCTCTGCGCCGAGCAGGGCCGCACCGCCCAGGCCGAGCAGTGGTACCGGCGAGCCGCCTACGCCGGGCACCGCGAGGCCGCCAACGCGCTGGCCATCCTGCTGCTCCAGGTCGGGGACACGCGGGGTGCCGAGCCCTGGTTCTCCAAGGCCGCCGAGGCGGGCAGCGTGGACGCCGCCTTCAACCTCGGCATCCTGCACTCCGGGCGGAGCACCGAGGAGGACGCCGCGAGCGCCCTGCGCTGGTACGAGCGGGCGGCCGCCGCCGGGCACACCGAGGCCGCGCTCCAGGTCGGCATCGCCCGGCTGCGCGAGGGCGACGAACAGGCCGCAGAACGGTATCTGCGCTGCGCCGCGGGGGGCGGCAGCGCCGAGGCCGCCTACCGCCTCGCCGCCGTGCTCGACGCGCGCCGTCCGCCGGAGCCCGCGCACGAGCTGGGCGAGAGCACGCACGACAAGACCGAGTGCGAGGAGTGGTACGAGCGGGCGGCCAGCCTGGGCCACCGGCGCGCGCAGGTGCGGGTCGGGATGCTGGCGGCGGCCCGGGGCGACGTGGTCGAGGCCGCGCGCTGGTACCGGGAGGCGGCCGAGGCGGGCTCGCGCAACGGCGCCTTCAACCTCGGGCTGCTCCTGGCCCGCGAGGGCAGCGAGCCGGAGGCGGCGGTGTGGTGGGAGCGCGCCGCCGACGCGGGCCACGGGCGGGCCGCGCTGCGCCTGGCCCTCGTCTGTGCCCGGCGCGGCGAGCTGGACGAGGGGCAGCGCTGGGCCGACCGGGCCGTGGAGCTGGGCCCGGAGGAGGTGGCCCGGCGGGCGGCACGGCTGCGGGACGCGCTGCGGGAGGAGCTGTCGGCGTGACCTGGCCGAACGGGCCGCGCCGAATGGATTTGCCTCACCAGGCAGGTCTCGCGTAGTGTCATATTCACCGACGCGGGGTGGAGCAGCTCGGTAGCTCGCTGGGCTCATAACCCAGAGGTCGCAGGTTCAAATCCTGTCCCCGCTACTGAAGCCCGAGGGCCGGAATCCAGAGATGGATTCCGGCCCTCGGTCGTTGTGCGGGCGTGTTGCGGGCGCAGGGGTCCGGACATGGGTGCGCCGCCCCCCGAGGGGAGCGGCGGAGATACCGGGTCAGGCGCCCGCGCAGTCCGGGCACAGTCCCCGGTAGGTCACCTCGACGTCCGAGACGGCGAAGCCGAAGCGCTCGGTGTCGGGGAGGTCTGCCAGCGGGTTGCCGGTCGGGTGCACGTCGCGGATCGCGCCGCAGCGGGCGCAGACCAGGTGGTGGTGCGGGCGGTGCGCGTTGGGGTCGTACCGCTTGGCGCGGCGGTCCGTGGCGACCTCGAGCACCTCGCCGAGGGAGACCAGCTCACCCAGCGTGTTGTAGACGGTCGCGCGGGAGATCTCCGGCAGCTTGGCCACCGCGCGCGCGTGGACCTCGTCGGCGGTCAGATGGACGTGCTCTCCGTCGAGAACCTCGGCGACGACGCGGCGCTGCGCGGTCATGCGCCAGCCGCGTCCACGCAGCCGTTCCAGAAGGTCACTCATGGCAGCCAGCGTAACAGTCACGAGGTCGGATCCTGAACATGTGTGATTTTGGAACGCGAATCGTATTGGACGCGATCCAATGTGGACGCGAAGGCGGGGAGCCGGGGCTCAGAGGGCCGGTTCGGGCTCCCGTGCCGGGGCCCAGCAGCGGATGATGTCGCGGACCGAGACGATGCCCACGGGCTCGCCGCGGTCCAGGACGACCAGGTGCCGGAAGCCGCCGTGCGTCATGGCGCGGGCCGCCTCCCGCAGCGTCCAGGTCGGAGCGGCGAAGACGACGGCGGTGGTGGTGGCGTGCGCGTGGACGGTCTCGGTGTCGGGGTTCTGGCCGAGGCCGACGGAGTTCAGGATGTCGCGCTCGGTGAGGATGCCCGTGCCGCCGGCGTCGGGGTCGAGGACCACGGCGGCGCCGACGCGGCGCGCGGACATCAGGGCGGCTGCCTGGCGGAGGGTGTGGGTGGGGCCGACGGTGAGGACCACCGTGCTCATGGCGTCGCGGACGAGCATGGGATGGAGCCACCTCCTCGGAATCCGGGCGCGAGCGCGGATTCACGAATTCACAAGTGGGGTCGCTTCCCAGACTGCCAGGTAAAGAGGTGGTCAACAAGGGGGCGTGCGTGGCCGTCGCCCGGCGTGCGGGGCACACCGGCTGCCGGGGCGCGCCGGTCGCGCCGACGGGGGGTCAGTCGCGCTGGTTGAGATACCCCAGCAGCTCCTCGTGCAGCGGGCCGTTGGAAGCCGCCGCGTTGCCGCTGTGCGGGCCCGGCCTGCCGTCCAGACCCGTGAAGGTGCCGCCCGCCTCGGTGACGATGATCGCGTTGGCGGCCATGTCCCACAGGGACAGCTCCGGCTCCGCGCAGATGTCGACGGCGCCCTCGGCCACCATCATGTACGGCCAGAAGTCGCCGTACGCGCGCGTGCGCCACACCGCGCGGGTCAGGTCGAGGAAGCCGCCCAGCCGGCCCTGGTCCTCCCAGCCGGTCAGCGAGGAGTAGGCGAAGGAGGCGTCCGCGAGCCGTTCCACCCCGGAGACGTGGATGCGGGAGGCGGAGGTCAGGCTGCGCCCGGTGAAGGCGCCGTGGCCCTCCGCGGCCCACCAGCGGCGGCCGAGAGCCGGGGCGGAGACCAGGCCCACGACCGGCCGGAAGCCGCCCTCGCCCGCCTCCATCAGCGAGATCAGCGTCGCCCACACCGGGACACCGCGCACGTAGTTCTTGGTGCCGTCGATCGGGTCGATCACCCAGCGGCGCGGCCCGGTGCCCTCGACGCCGTACTCCTCGCCGAGGACCGCGTCGCGCGGACGGGCCCGCTGGAGCTGGCCGCGCACGACCTCCTCCGCCGCCTTGTCGGCCTCGCTCACCGGCGTCATGTCCGGCTTGGTCTCCACCTTCAGGTCGAGCGCCTTGAAGCGGGCCATGGTCGCGGCGTCGGCCGCGTCCGCGAGGACGTGGGCGAGGCGCAGGTCGTCGAGATAGTCCGGCATGTGACGAACGCTATCGGCCAGGGCCGCGACCGGGCCACACGGGGGTGCGCGCGGGTGTCGCGGTGCCCAGGGCGCACGGAACGGCGCGCTGTCCGAAGCGCGCCCCCTGGGGCCTCCCGGCCCCTTGACAGTGCCCCGGCGCGCGTCAAACCTGGGCGCAGAGTCGCTCGCCCCCAGGGAGACGATGATGCCCGCAGCCCGGGAATCGCTGCTGGACGCCGCGTTCACCGCACTCACCCGCAGGCCGTGGTCCGCGGTGCGCATGGTCGACGTGGCCGCGGCCGCCGGGGTGTCCCGGCAGACGCTGTACAACGAGTTCGGCAGCAAGGACGGCCTGGCCAGGGCGCTGGTCCGGCGTGAGGCCGACGGCTATCTCGCCGGGGTGGAGCGGGCACTCGCCGCGCACGCCGAGCCGCAGGAGCGGCTCACCGCCACCGCCGAGTGGACGGCGTCCGCCGCCCGGGACAACGCGCTGGTGCGGGCGATGCTCACCGGCTGCTGGAGCGAGCGGCTGCCCGCGCCGACCCTGTCCGGGGTGCCGTCCTCCTCCGCCGTCCCGGCGCAGCGCCGGGCGGACGGCCCGCTGCCCTCGCCCGGCGATCTGCTGCGGATCGTGCGGGACCGGGCGGTCACCGCGCTGTCCGCGCCCGGCGCCGCCCCCGCCGAGGTGGCCGAACTCGCCTTCTGCTGCGAGCTGGTGGCCCGGATCGCGCTGTCCTGCGTGGCGGTGCCGCCGGGCGCGGGCGGCATGGCGGGCCTGATCGGCGGTGCCCTGCGCGGCCGGCAGCCGTGAGCTACTTCCCGGCCGTCTTCCTCAGCCAGCCGACCTTGGTGTAGTCGACGTCCGCCAGGCCCGGAGAGCCGTAGTTGGCCAGGTCGCTGCGCACGGCCTGGATCTCGGGCCGCTGGTACAGCTCGATGGAGTGGCCGAGCCGCCAGATCTCGGTGTCGGCCTCGTTGTAGAGCTTGATCGCCTCGGCGCGGTCGGTGCTCTGGCCCGCCTTCTTCAGCAGGGCGTCGATCTTCGGGGAGCCGACCGAGCCGAAGTTCTGGAAGAGGTTGCGCCCCTTCGGCTGCTGGAAGACCGGCGTGATCGTGGTGAGGAAGACGGCGTCGACGTTGCGGAAGCTGGTCAGGTCGAAGTCGCCGCGGTTCACGAACCGGTTGAAGTAGTCGTTGGCCGGGACCTTCTTCAGACTGACCTTGATCCCGGCCTGGGCGAGCTGCTGCTGGACCAGTTCGGCCTGGTCGAACTGGGCGGAGGTGCTGCCGGAGCTGAGAACGTAGTCCAGGGCGAGCTGCTTGCCGCCCCTGGTGCGCGGCCTGCCTTCGCCGTTGTCCTTCCAGCCCGCCGCGTCGAGGAGCTTCGCGGCCGCCTTCGGGTCGTAGGCCGCGTAGCCGCCGGAGGTGTCGCGGTAGCCCTGCTGGTTGGGCATGAAGAAGTGGTTGTCGAGCGGGGCCAGCTGGAAGGAGAGGTCCTTCGCGAACGCCTCGTTGATGCCCTTGCGGTCGACGGCGTGCTGGACCGCCTGGCGCACCCGCAGGTCCTTCAGCGGTCCGCGTCCGCCGTTGAGCGTGATGTGCACCTCGTCCCAGCGCGCGCCCCGCCGGATGTCCGTGCCCGGCGCCTTCACCAGCCGCTTGTAGTCCTCGGGCAGCAGCGCGGTCGCGCTGTCCAGCTCCTTGTTGAGGTACGCCTCGGTGCGCGCGCCGAAGTCGAGGACGCGGTAGACGATCCCGTCGAGCTTCGGCCGGTTCCCCCACCACTTCGCATCGGGCACCAGGGTGATGGTCTGCGCGGTCCTGTCGTACGACGCGATCCGGAAGGCGTTGCCGGTGACCGGCGCCTTCTCCGACCAGCCCTTGTTGAACTGCTTCGGGGTGGACGTGTACTTCGCCGGGTAGAGCGGGTCGAACAGCCGCTGCCAGTCGGCGTACGGCGAGGAGAAGGTGACCTCGACCGTGTGCGCGTCCTTGCCTCCGGCCACCTTCGCGATCTGGTCGTAGCCCGAGGTGTCGGCGGCCTCGTACGCCTTGTTCCGGCCGTTCAGGGCCTCCCACTGGGCGCGGAAGTCGCGCCAGCCGAGCGGGGTGCCGTCGGACCACTTCGCCTTCGGGTTCAGCCGGTACTCGACCGTCTGCGGCGAGGTCGAGGTCACCTTGGCGGCGAGCAGGAAGTCGGGGTTGGCGTGGACCGCGCCCTTGGCGTCGGAGTCGAAGAGGTCGGGCAGGACGGTGCGGGCCAGCTCCTGGGCGTCGCCCTGGGCGCCGTCGACGGTGTTGACGTTGTACTGCGTGATCCACTGCGTGATCGCGAGGTTCAGCCGGCCGCCCTGCTTGATGTCGGAGAGCGGGTGGGCGTTGATGTTCTGGCCGTCCGCCCGGGGAGCCGCCTTCTTGTGCGCGGTGCCGTGGTCCGGGGAGCCGCAGCCGGTCACCAGCGACGCGACGGCCGCCGTGGCGGCGATCCAGGCTGCGGCGGAGGCGTGACGCATGGGGTGTCCTTTGCGGGCTCGGCGGAATCTCCCGGACCGGGCGGCGGGGCCCGACCGTGCCGGGCCGGACCCGACGGGCAGAACGTAGAACGGCGCACGACCACCGGGGGAGAGCCCCGGGATTACTGACATGTTCTCTTCATATTGCCGCAACAGAAGGCCTGGACCATTTCTGACGTGCCCTTCTACCTGGCCAAACGCCTCGGCTACCACGCCGTGCTGCTTCTGGCCGCCGTCTGCCTGTCGTACGTCCTGGCCTCGCTGGCGCTCGATCCGCGCGCCGCCTACGAGGGCAGGCAGCCGCCGCTGTCCGCGAGCGCCGTCGACCACCACCTCACGGAGCTGGGCGTCAACGACCACGAGCCGCTGCGCGACCGCTTCCGGCACTGGGGCGGGCGCGCCCTGCACGGCGACCTCGGCGAGACCATCGACGGCACCTCCGTGAACGCCGAGTTCGGCCGCCGGGTCGGGGTCAGCCTGCGGCTGCTGCTCGCGGGCACCGTCCTCGGCACGGCCGCCGGGGTGCTGGCCGGGGCGTGGACGGCCGCGCGGCAGTACCGGTTCAGCGACCGCGCGCTCACCGTCGTCTCCTTCGCGCTGCTTTCGACCCCGGTCTTCCTGCTGGCGATCCTGCTGAAGACCGGCGCGATCTGGGTCAACCAGACGACCGGCACCGATCTGAAGTTCACCGGCGAGAAGACGCCCGGCCTGACCGGCGGTCTCTGGGCCGTCCTCGGCGACCGCGCCGGGCATCTGCTGCTGCCCACCCTCTCCGTCGCGCTGTTCGCCGTCGCGAGCTACAGCCGCTACCAGCGCAGCACCATGCTCGACGTGCTCGGCTCCGACTTCCTGCGCACCGCGCGCGCCAAGGGACTCGGGCGCAGGACCGTCCTGCTCCGGCACGGGCTGCGCACCGCACTCGTGCCCATGTCGACGTACTTCTCCTACGGCTTCCTCGCCCTGTTCACCGGCGCCACCTTCACCGAGACGATCTTCGGCTGGCACGGCATGGGCGAGTGGTTCGTGGCGTCCATCGGCAAGAACGACGTCAACTCCGTCGTCGCCGTCAACGTGTTCGCCGCCGTCACCGTGCTCCTGTCCGGCTTCCTCGCCGACCTGCTGCACGCCGCCCTCGATCCCCGCGTCCGGCAGGCCCGATGACCACCGCCCTCACCCCCGTCCCCGCCCCCGCCTCGAAGGTCCCGGCAGGCCGCGCGGCCCTCGTGCTGCGCCGCTTCGTACGGCACCGGGCCGCGCTCGCCGGAGCCGTCGTCCTCGCGCTGCTCTTCCTGCTCGGCTTCGCCGGGCCGTACCTCACCCCGTGGTCCTACAGCCACGTCGACTACGGCGCGCTGCGTGCCGCGCCCGACGCCGAGCACTGGTGGGGCACCAACCGGATCGGGCAGGACGTGTTCGCGCAGACCGTGCGCGGACTCCAGAAATCCCTGGTCATCGGGTTGCTGGTGGCCGTCCTGTCCACCGGGCTCGCCTCACTCGTCGGCGCCTGCGCGGGCTACTTCGGCGGCTGGACCGACCGGCTGCTCACCTTCGCCGTCGACCTGCTGCTCGTCTTCCCCTCCTTCCTGATCATCGCGATCGTCTCGCCCCGACTGCGCTCCGGCGGCTGGTTCGCCTTCGTCGGACTGCTCGCCGTCTTCGGCTGGATGATCACCGCACGGGTCGTACGGTCCATGACGCTGAGCCTGAAGGAGCGCGAATTCGTGCGCGCCGCGCGGTACATGGGTGTGGGGCCGTTCCGGATCATCTGGCGGCACGTCCTGCCCAACGTCGCCTCCTTCCTGATCATCGACGCCACCATCCAGGTCGGCGGCGCGGTGATGAGCGAGACCGCGCTGTCCTACTTCGGCTTCGGCGTCCAGCCGCCCGACGTGTCCCTCGGCACCCTGATCGCCTCCGGCACGGGCGCGGCGGTGACCTACCCGTGGATGTTCTTCTTCGCCGCCGGACTGCTCGTCGTACTCGTCCTCGCCGTCAACCTCGTCGGCGACGGACTGCGCGACGCCCTCGACCCCACCTCCCGGGCGGTGACCCGGTGACCCCGCTGCTCCAACTCGCCGGTCTTGACGTCGACTTCGACGGAAGACCCGCCGTCCGCGATGTGCACCTCACCCTCGACCGGGGCGAAGTCCTCGGCCTGGTCGGGGAGTCCGGCTCCGGAAAATCCGCCACCGCCCTCGCCGTCCTCGGCCTGCTCCCCGGCAACGCCGTGGCGCGCGGCTCCGTACGCCTCGACGGCACCGAACTCCTCGGCGCGCCCGAACGCGAGCTGAACGCCATCCGGGGCCGCCGGATCGCGATGGTCTTCCAGGACCCGCTGTCCGCGTTCACCCCCGTGTACCGCATCGGGGACCAGATCGCCGAGGCCGTCCGCGCCCACCAGGACGTCTCCCGCGCCCGGGCCGCCGCCCGCGCCGTCGAACTGCTCGACCTCGTCGGCATCCCCGAACCGCCGCTGCGCGCACGGGCGTTCCCGCACGAGTTCTCCGGCGGGATGCGCCAGCGCGCCATGATCGCCATGGCGATCGCCAACGAACCCGACGTCCTCCTCGCCGACGAACCCACCACCGCTCTCGACGTCACCATCCAGGCGCAGATCCTCGACGTCCTGCGTACCGCCCAACGCACCACCGGCGCGGCGATGCTGCTCGTCAGCCACGACCTCGGGGTCATCGCGGGCATGGCCGACCGGGTCGCCGTCATGCGGGAGGGCCGGGTGGTCGAACAGGGCACCGCCGAGCAGGTCTACGGCACCCCGCGCGAGCCCTACACCCGCGAACTCCTTGCCGCCGTGCCCCGGTTGGACACCCCCCGCGTCCCCGCGCCCGCCACCGGCGAACCGGTGCTGACCGTGCGCGGGCTCACCCGCACCTTCCCCGTGCGCTCCGCAGGTGTCCTGCGCCGCCGCACCGGCACCGTCCACGCCGTCGACGGGGTCGACCTCGACCTGCGACGCGGCGAAACCCTCGCCGTCGTGGGGGAGTCGGGCTCCGGGAAGTCCACCACCCTCTTCGAACTCCTCGAACTCGCCGCCCCCGAGGGCGGCACCGTCGAGCTGTTCGGACGGCGGTACGGCACCCTCACCCGGGCCGAGCAGCGCGAGCTGAGGCGGCGCGTCCAGGTCGTCTTCCAGGACCCCATGGCCTCGCTCGACCCCCGGATGCCGGTCGGGGACATCGTCGCCGAGCCCCTGCGCGCCCAGGGCGCAGACCGGGCGACCGCCGCCCGCGCGGTGCCGGGGCTCCTCGCCCGCGTCGGACTCGACCCCGACCACGCCGACCGCTACCCGCACGAGTTCTCCGGCGGCCAGCGCCAGCGCATCGGCATCGCCCGCGCACTGTCCGTCGAACCCGAACTCCTGCTCCTGGACGAACCCGTCTCCGCGCTCGACGTCTCCGTCCAGGCCGAGGTGCTCGACCTGCTCCAACGCCTGAAGGAGGAACTGGGGCTCGCCTATCTGCTCGTCTCCCACGATCTGTCGGTCGTACGGAACATCGCGGACCGGGTCAGCGTCGTCTACCTCGGCCGCACGGTCGAGGCCGGACCCGTCGACGAGGTCTTCGCCCGCCCCCGGCACCCCTACACCCAGGCGCTCCTGTCCGCCGTACCGCTGCCCGACCCGGTGCGCGAGCGGGCCCGGCGGCGCATCCTGCTGATCGGAGACCCGCCGAGCCCCACCCGCCGCTACGACGGCTGCCGCTTCCGGGCCCGCTGCCCGCTCCAGGCCGAACTGGGCGAGGACGAGCGCAAGCGGTGCGCGCACGAGGTGCCGGAGTTCGAGGGCGACGGCGCCGCCTGCCACTTCCCGCGTGTGCGCGAAGTGCTGGGGAACCAGGGGGCGTCTCCCCCTAGACCTCGCGAAGGTCCCTAGTGCGCCGAGCCCGAGAGCTGGAGGCCGATCACCCCGGCGATGACCAGACAGATCGAGACGATCTTCAGGGTGGAGACCAGGTCACCGAGGAAGATCATGCCGTAGATCGCGGTGCCCGCCGCGCCGATGCCGGTCCACACGGCGTACGCGGGACCCACGTCCAGCTTCTTCAGGGAGAGCGTCAGCAGCCCGAAGCTGCCCAGCGCGAACGCGGCGAAGGCGATCGTCGGCCACAGCCGGGTGAAGCCGTGCGAGAGCTTCAGGCACACGGCGAAGCCGGTCTCCAGAAGCCCGGCGACGATGACCAGCAGCCACGCCATGTGCTGTCCTCCCGTAGGTCCGGATCCCCGGCTCGGTGCGATTATGCACTTGCCGGTGCCGGACCCCGGCAAACCACACGAGGCTCAGTCGCCTTCCCGGCGCTCCCGTGTCGACAGCAGCCTGCGCAGCGAGTACAGCCGCGCCGGGTCCGCGTGACCCTCGGCCACCCACGCGTCCAGCGCGCAGTCCGGCTCGTCGTGGCTGCACGCGCGAGGGCAGCCCTCGGTGCCCGGCTCCAGGTCCGGGAAGGCGTGGATCACGCGCGAGGGGTCGATGTGCGCGAGCCCGAAGGACCGTACGCCCGGGGTGTCCACGACCCAGCCCCGGCCGTCCGCCAGCGGCAGCGCGAGCGCGGAGGTCGTGGTGTGCCGGCCGCGCCCGGTCACCGCGTTGACGTGCCCCGTCGTACGCTGCCGGTCCTCCGGGACCAGCGCGTTGACCAGGGTCGTCTTGCCGACGCCGGAGTGGCCGACGAACGCGGTGATGCGGCCGTCCAGATGCTCGCGCACCAGCTCCGCCGCCGCGCCGCTCGCCAGCTCCTCGCGGCTGGTGATCACGTACGGGATGTCCAGATCGCCGTACAGCTCGAGGAACTTCTCCGGCGAGGCCAGGTCCGACTTGGTCATCACCAGGAGCGGCTCCAGGCCGCCGTCGAACGCGGCGACCAGACAGCGGTCGATCATCCGGGGGCGGGGCTCGGGGTCCGCGAGGGCGGTGACGATGGCGAGCTGGTCGGCGTTGGCGACCACCACGCGCTCGTACGGATCGTCGTCGTCGGCGGTGCGGCGCAGCACCGAGGCGCGCTCCTCGATGCGGACGATCCGCGCGAGGGTGTCCTTCGTGCCGGACAGATCACCGACGAGCGCCACCCGGTCGCCCACCACCGCCGCCTTGCGGCCCAGTTCACGGGCCTTCATCGCGGTCACCGTGCGACCGTCGACCAGACAGGTCAGCCGGCCCCGGTCCACGGTGAGGACCATGCCCTCGGCCGCGTCCTCGTGCTTGGGGCGGATGTGGGTCCGCGGGCGGTTGCCCTTGCGGTTGGGACGGGTCCGGATGTCGTCCTCGTCGGTGTGCTTGCCGTAGCGGCGCATGGTTCCAGTCCGCCCGTCAGTTCCCGAGCATCCCGGCCCACAGCTCGGGGAAGTCGGGCAGCGTCTTCGCGGTCGTCGCCACGTTCTCGATCGTCACGTCCTTCACCGCCAGGCCGATGACGGCGCCGGCCGTGGCCATGCGGTGGTCCTCGTAGGTGTGGAAGACGCCGCCGTGCAGCGGGCGGGGGCGGATGTGCAGACCGTCCGCCGTCTCCGTGACGTCACCGCCCAGCTCGTTGATCTCCTTGGTGAGCGCGGCCAGCCGGTCCGTCTCGTGCAGCCGGAGGTGGGCCACGCCCCGCAGGGTCGAGGGGGAGTCGGCCAGCGCGGCGACCGCGGCGATGCCGGGGGTCAGCTCGCCCACGTCACCCAGGTCCACGTCGATGCCGTGGATCGCACCGGAACCGGTGAACACCAGCCCGTACTCGGTGAGTTCGCAGGAACCACCCATCTCGGTGAAGATCTCCCGCAGCCGGTCACCCGGCTGAGTGGTGCGCTCCGGCCAGTCCGGGATCAGCACCTTGCCGCCGGTGACCAGGGCGGCCGCCAGGAACGGCTGGGCGTTGGACAGATCCGGCTCGATCGTCAGGTCCCGGCCGAGCAGCGCGCCAGGGGTCACCCGCCACACGTTCGGCTCGCCGCCCGACTCCGGGGTGTCCACCTGGGCGCCGACCGCGCGCAGCATGTCCACGGTCATCCGGATGTGGGGCATCGAGGGCAGGGTCGCACCGGTGTGGCGGACCTCCACGCCCTGGTTGAAGCGGGGCGCCGACAGCAGCAGCGCCGAGACGAACTGCGAGGACGAGGACGCGTCGACCGACACCGGGCCGCCGTCCAGCGCCCCCACGCCGTGCACGGTCAGCGGCAGCGCCCCCCGGCCGTCGTCGTCGATCCGGGCGCCGAGCGCGCGCAGCGCGTCGATCACGCCGTGCAGCGGACGCTCGTAGGAGCGCGGGTCGCCGTCGAAGCGGACGGGACCGTCGGCCAGCGCGGCCACCGGCGGCAGGAAGCGCATCACGGTGCCCGCGTTGCCCACGTCGACCGTCGCACCGCCGCGCAGCCCCGTCGGCAGCACCCGCCAGGCCTCCCCGGAACCGTCCGGGCCGACCCCCTCCTCGATCTCCACACCCATCGCCCGCAGCGCCCCCGCCATCAGCAGCGTGTCGCGCGAGCGCAGCGGCCTGCGCAGCCACCCCGGCTCCGAGGCGAGGGCGGCGAGCACGAGAGCACGGTTGGTGACCGACTTGGACCCGGGCACATGAACCGTCGCGTCGACGGGTCCGGTCGCGTGCGGGGCGGGCCAGAGGGCGGGGATTTCGGGCATGGGCCCACTCTATAAGGCGGTCCCTGCCCGAGCGCCCGCCGTACGGGGCACCGTCCACGGGGTGGACGGGGTACGGCGCGTCCCGCGCGCCGCGCGGACGGGCACCGCTCTCACCGCTGCCCCAGCAGCCACCCCCCGCCCCCGATCAGCGAGCACAGCGACACCGCGTGGAAGAGGAACAGCCACAGGGCCGGCGGGACGTGGGTGAGGCGGGAGAGCTGGTCGGCGTCGGAGTCGCCGGCCTCGCCGTGGCGGCGCTTGGCCTGCAGCTCGAACGGGGGGCGGACGCCGCCGAGGAGGAGGAACCAGACGACGGCGTACGCGAAGGCGGCCTGGACCTGGGAGTCCGCGAGCCAGGAGATCAGCAGGAAGGTGCCGCCGGTCAGGACCACGGTGAGGACGCCATAGGCGTTGCGGATCATCACCAGCATCGCGAGCAGCAGTGCCGTCGCCACCCACAGGAGCAGCGTGATGCGGCCGTCCGCGAGCAGGGCGGCGCCGCCGAGGCCCAGCAGGGAGGGCGCGGTGTACCCGGCGGCGGCCGTGAGGATCATGCCGAGGCCGTGTGGCTTGCCCCGGCTCAGGGTCAGGCCGCTGGTGTCGGAGTGCAGTCGTATCCCGGTGAGCTGCCGGCCGGTGACCAGCGCGAGCAGCCCGTGGCCGCCCTCGTGCGCGATGGTGATCGCGTTGCGGGAGAGGCGCCACAGCCGGTGCGGCACCACCGCGACGAGCGCGGCGGCCAGCGTGGCCACGACCACCCAGAGGTTCGGTCCCGGCTGGGTGCCGATGAGCCGGTCCCAGAGACCGGCGGCGGTACTGCTGTCCATGGCGGTTGATGGCTCCCTGTCGTCGTATGGCGTGATCGCCCGGGCCGGATCTGGCACTGTGGCACGTATGTGCGGACGGTATGCGTCGAGTCGTAGGCCCGAGGATCTCGCGGGAATCTTCGAGATCCAGAAGTGGGATGCCGAGGAAACCCTCGAACCGGACTACAACGTGGCCCCGACCAAGGAGGTCTACGCCGTCCTGGACCGCCCCCTCAAAGACGCGGACGACCGCCGTCCGGTTCGCCAGCTGCGCAGGCTCAAGTGGGGACTGGTGCCGTCCTGGGCCAAGACCCCCGAGGGCGCCGCCCGGATGATCAACGCCCGCGCGGAAACCGTGCACGAGAAGCCCGCCTACCGCCGCGCCTTCGCCGCCCGCCGCTGCATCCTGCCCGCCGACGGTTACTTCGAGTGGGTCACCGGCGACAAGGAACGCGAGCTGGAGGTCGAGGGCAAGAAGAAGCGACCCCGCAAGCAGCCGTACTTCGTGCTTCCCGCCGACGGCTCGGTGTTCGCCATGGCCGGGCTCTACGAGTTCTGGCGCGACGCCACCCTGCCCGCCGACGACCCCCGCGCCTGGTGGTCCACCTGCTCGGTCATCACCACCGAGGCCGAGCGGTCCCCGCTGGCCGTCGCCCCCGCCGAGGGCCCCCACGCGCTCGCCGACATCCACCCCCGGATGCCTCTGATGCTCACCCCCGACCGCTGGGACGCCTGGCTCGACCCCGCCCGCACCGACCCCGACGAACTGCGCGCCCTGCTCGCCCCGCCCCCCGAGGGCCTGATGCGCGCCTACCCGGTCCCCACCGCCGTCAGCAACGTCCGCAACAACGGCCCGGAGCTGCTGAAGGAGCTGGAGGGGCCGGAAGAGGGCACACTTTTCTGATGTGATCGAGATCGTCGAGACCGACATCGGGACCGCCCGGCTCACCTGGCACCGTGCGGAGGACGCGCGGTTCGTACTGGCCGTGAGTCACGGGGCGGGTGGAGGCGTCGAGGCGCGGGATCTTCAGGCGCTGGCGCGGGTGCTGCCGGAGCACGGGGTGACCGTGGCGCTGGTCGAGCAGCCGTGGCGGGTCGCCGGGAAGAAGGTCGCGCCGGCGCCGAAGACCCTGGACGCGGGGTGGCGCGAGGTCTGGCCCGCGGTGGCCGGGATGGAGTTGCCGGTGATCGCGGGCGGGCGGAGCGCCGGGGCCCGCGTCGCCTGCCGTACCGCCGCGGAACTGGGCGCCCGGGCGGTGCTCGCGCTGAGCTTTCCGCTGCACCCGCCGGGCAAGCCGGAGAAGTCCCGGGCGGACGAACTGCTGGGCACCGGGGTGCCCACCCTCGTCGTCCAGGGCGGGAACGACCCCTTCGGGCGGCCCGAGGAGTTTCCCGAGGGCGGGTACCAGCTGGTCGAGGTGCCCGGCGCCGACCACGGGCTCGCGGTGCCCAAGCGCTCCCCGCTCACCCAGGAGGAGGCACTGAAGGTCGTCACCGACGGTGTCGTGCGGTGGGCCGCGTCACTCGGGTGACGCCCGGGAATGCCCGGCGGCGCACCGCTGTTGTGGCGGACAGAAGCGCTGGAGCGCCGGGACCGAGACCGTCGCAGGAGAGGAAACCGCATGGGTTCGACCACATGTCCCAGCCGTAGCAGCAACCGTGCTGACCTGGACTGGACGGTGCTGCACGCGGCGAAGGCCGCTCCCGTTCGAGCGGCGGCGGGCACGGGTCGTGTTCTATCCTCCGAATCGAGTGGGACCGGTTTCGGTCCTGCCCGGGAACTTGAGGAGGTGGGTCCGGTCACTGGGACGGACGCGGGTGCCGACAACGGCCAGGCGGAGCTGCCCGAGGGCCAGGGCGTGAGCGCGGGAGCGGCCGAGGCACGCTCCGAGACCGGCGCGGAGCGCAGCGCGCGCTTCGAGCGGGACGCGCTCGAATACCTCGACCAGATGTATTCGGCCGCGCTGCGCATGACGCGCAACCCGGCCGACGCCGAGGACCTGGTGCAGGAGACGTACGCGAAGGCGTACGCGTCCTTCCACCAGTTCCGCGAGGGCACCAACCTCAAGGCGTGGCTCTACCGGATTCTCACCAACACCTTCATCAACTCGTACCGCAAGAAGCAGCGCGAACCCCAGCGCAGCGCGGCCGAGGAGATCGAGGACTGGCAGCTCGCGCGCGCCGAGTCGCACATGTCGACCGGGCTGCGCTCGGCCGAGTCGCAGGCGCTCGACCATCTGCCGGACTCGGACGTGAAGGCAGCGCTTCAGGCGATCCCCGAGGAGTTCCGCATCGCCGTCTATCTCGCGGACGTCGAGGGCTTTGCGTACAAGGAGATCGCGGACATCATGGGGACACCCATCGGTACGGTGATGTCCCGGCTGCACCGGGGCCGCCGTCAACTGCGCGGCATGTTGGAGGACTACGCCCGCGACCGTGGGCTGGTCCCGGCCGGCGCCGGAGAGTCGAACGAAGCGAAAGGCTCGGGCTCATGAGCTGCGGAGAGCCGCACGAGACGGACTGCGGTGAGGTCCTCGACCATCTGTACGAGTTCCTCGACAGTGAGATGCCGGACGTCGATCGCGACAAGTTCCAGCACCACTTCGAGGAGTGCTCGCCCTGCCTGGAGAAGTACGGCCTGGAGCAGGCCGTGAAGAAGCTGGTCAAGCGGTGCTGCGGACACGACGACGTCCCCGCCGACCTGCGTGCCAAGGTCATGGGGCGGATCGAGCTGATCCGCTCCGGCCAGACCGTCCCCGAGCACGACGTGACGGCGGCGGCCCGCGAGCGCTGAGGGTTCAGCACGGCTGATGCCCGCGAGCACGCAAGGCTCGCCGGAGTTTCGCCCGCTTTCACCCGAACGTGCTAATCCTCGGCTCGTAAGCCCCCGGCCCCCGGCCACCGCCCTAGGCTCCCCAGCCAGGACAGGCATGGTCGGGGAGGGCGCATGGAGGCGGTTCCGGCGAGAGCGCGGGCCTGCGTGGTCTGCGCCGCCCTTCTCGCCCTGCTCTGCGTCCTGCCGCTGACCGACACCCCCGTCGCCCGGACGGTCACCTCCTGGCGGGCACCTCTCCTGCTCGCGGCGCTGTACGCGCTCTGCGACCAGGTGGTCCGCCGTCGCTTCGGCGGCACCTTCTACCCCGTACTGCTCGCCGCGGCCTTCCTGCTCACCCCGGCGGCCGCGGCGCTGGTCCCGCTGCCCGCCGCCCTGCTCTCCCCGGCCGAGCATCCGGCCGCCCCGGCCCGGCGCGTGTGGCGTGCCGCGCGTGCCGCGCTCGCCGTGTGGGCCGCCGCGTCCACCCACCGCGCGCTCGACGGCGCCGACGCCGTCACCCACCCCGCCTTCCCGCAGGTCCTGCTGCCCGCCGGGGCAGCCGTCCTCGCCTTCTGCCTGGTGCTCACCGTCCTCGACGGCGCGCTGCTCGCCGCGGTCACGGCAGCACCCGCCTGGGGCCGGGGCGCCCTGCGCCGCACCTGGCGGGGGCCGTTCACCCGCTCCCTCGCCCCGGTCGCCGTGCACGGACTGGCCGGACTGATGACGGCCGTCCTCTGGAAGAGCCCCTACGGCCCCGTCGCCGCACTCCTCGTCCTGCTCCCGATGGGCGTCTCCTGCTGGGTGTTCGCCCAGTACCACCGCGAACGCACCGCCCATCAGGCCACCATCCGCGCCCTGGTGCAGGCCGTCGACATCAAGGACGGCTACACCCGCGGCCACAGCGAGCGCGTCGGTCAGGCGTCCGTGATGATCGCCCGTGAACTCGGCATGGACGACGACCGCGTGGAGGTCCTGCGCTTCGCCGGCATCCTGCACGACGTCGGCAAGCTCGGCGTCCCCACCCGGCTGCTGCGCAAGGACGGCCCGCTCACCCCCGAGGAGCGCCGGATCATCGAGCTGCACCCGGAGTACGGCCACGAGATGGTGCGCGGCATCTCCTTCCTCGGCGAGGCCCGCGCCGCGATCCTGCACCACCACGAGCGCCTCGACGGCACCGGATACCCCTACGGCCTCGCGGGCGGCCAGATCCCCGAGTGCGCCCGGGTCGTCGCCGTCGCCGACGCCTTCGACGCGATGACCTCCACGCGCTCCTACCGCAGGGCGCGCCCCGTCGACGTGGCCGTGGCGGAGCTGCGGCGGTGCGCGGGCGCGCAGTTCGACCCCCGCATGGTGACCGCGCTCGCCGCCGCCCTCAGCCGCCACGGCTGGCGCCCCGCGGTCACCGCCGACGAACCCGCCCGGCCGCAGCCGCCCAGGCAGCGTACGCACTACCGCACGGGGGCCCACCGATGACGACGGACGCCACGAGAACGTCACGCGCCGGCCGGGGGCGCCGATGACCGCCCTGCGGCTCATCCACGGCGCCGCCGCGCTCACCGCCGCCGCCGCGCTCACCACCACCCTGTGGACCGGCGTCGAGGGGCGGGGCACCGCGCTCGCCTTCGGCGTGCTCATAGCCGTCGGTGAACTGACCCGCTGGAACGGCCCCGAGACCCGGCGGACCGCCCCCCTCGGCACCGCCGGATCGCTCGCCTACGCCCTCCTCGGCGCCGACGCCGGACATCCCGCGCGGCACGGCGCCGCCCAGATCGTCACCGTCGTCCTCGCCGCCTCCCTGCTCGGCGGCGTCCCGCACATCTGGCGCGGCCGCACCCCCACCCTCGACCACCTCGCCCGCCGGGTCCTGACCGTCGGCTTCGCCGCCGTCTGCTTCCAGCCGCTGTACGCCCGGGGCACGTTCGCCTACTGGGACGGCCCCGCCTACGCCCTGCTGCTCGTCGCCCTCGTCGCGCTGACCGCGCTGTGCGACGCCGTGCTGGCCGCGGCCCTCGCCCACGCGCGCGCCCGCTGGCCCTTCGGCCCGCTGCTGCGGGAGGAGTTGCGCGGACTGCTCGGCATCGGCTCGGCCGTGTGCGCCACCGGCGCGGTGATGGCGCTCGCCGTGGCCGTGGTCGGACTGTGGGCGCTGCCGGTGTTCTGCCTGCCCCTGCTGCTGACCCAGCTCTCCGTGCGCCGGTACGCGGCCGTGCGCGCCACCTACCGGCAGACCATCGCCTCCCTCGCCCGCGCCACCGAGATCGCCGGGTACACCCCCGCCGGACACGCCCGCCGGGTCGCCACCCTCAGCCTCGCCGTCGGCCGTGACCTGGGCCTGACCGGACCCGAGCTGACCGTCCTGGAGTACGCGGCGCTGATGCACGACATCGGCCAGCTCAGCCTCGTCGACCCGGTGCGGGCCGGGGCCACGGCGGTGCTGCCGCGCCGGGAGCAGCGGCGGATCGCCCTGCTCGGGGGCGCCGTCGTGCGGCAGACCGGGGTGTCCCCGGCGGTCGCCGTGGTGGTCGAGCGGCAGGCCGACCCCTACCGGGAGCAGCCGCTCGCCGCCCGGATCGTGCGGGCGGTGAACGCCTACGAGGAGAAGGCGCGCGACACCGGCCCCGAGGGACCGCTGCGCGCGCTGGAGGAACTTCGCCTCGCCACCGGCGGGGACTACGCTCCGGAGGTGGTGGAGGCGCTCGCGCGCGTCCTGTCCCGCGACTGTCTGCTTCTGCCGGTCGCCGGGTAACCGATGGGTAATGAGCGGCCGTCCCTTCGCACGTGGTTGGATGCGAGGGAGAGGGTGTCCGGGGGCACAAGCCAGCCCACTGTGCGGAACTGGAACTGGCAGGCGGGAATCGTGAGGATCTTCGGCAAGGGAAGGAACCGGCCCTCCGCCTCCTGGCGGCAGGCCACCGACCGGGCGTTCACCCTGATCGGCGACGGACGGTACGAGGACGCGGGCGAACTGCTGACCCGCGCCGCCGACCTCGAACCCTGGCTGGCGGAGTCCTGGTTCAACCTCGCTCTGCTGCACAAGTTCCGGCACGACTGGGAGCAGGCCCGCGCCGCGGGACTGCGCGCCGTGGCCCTGCTCGACCGCGAGACCGGCGCCCCCGACTGGTGGAACGTCGGCATCGCCGCCACCGCCCTCCAGGACTGGCCGCTGGCGCGCCGCGCCTGGCAGGCGTACGGCCTCAAGGTCCCCGGCGGTTCCGCCGTGCCCGGTGAGCCGCTCGGCATGGAGCTGGGCAGCGCGGCCGTACGGCTCTCTCCCGAGGGCGAGGCCGAGGTGGTGTGGGGCCGCAGGCTCGACCCCGCGCGGATCGAGGTGCTGTCCATCCCGCTGCCGTCCTCGGGGCGCCGCTGGGGCGAGGTCGTCCTGCACGACGGCGTCCCGCACGGCGAGCGCACCACGTCCGCCGGACACTCGTACCCGGTCTTCGACGAGATCGAGCTGTGGGCGCCCTCGCCCGTGCCGACCTGGGTGGTCCTCCTGGAGGCGGCGACCGAGGCGGACCGGGACGCGCTGGAGCAGTTGGCCGCGGACGCGGGGTTCGCGGCGGAGGACTGGTCGTCCTCCGTGCGGCTGCTGTGCCGGATGTGCTCGGAGTCCCGTATGCCGTCGGACGAGGGCGAGGGGATACACCTCGACCCGCACGATCACAGCGAGCCGGGGCATCCGGGACCGTTGGGGCATCGCACCGACGGGCGGCTGTGGGTGCCGGAGCGGGAGTGCGGGGTGGCCGCGCCGGCCTCCCTTGTGAGGGGGTTGCTCGACGGGTGGGTGGCCGACAGCCCTGACTCCCGGGACTGGCGGGATCTCGAAGAGGTGTGTTGACCGCCGCGGCCGGGTGCGGGTCTCCCGTGGCTGCTCGCGCCCACGCGGCGGAGCCGCATATCGGACACGGTCCCGCGCCCCTGGCAAGCTGGTCCCACGTAGTCTGTATCAGCAACTCCACACCTGGCTTTTTTGAGGAAGGCGTACGTCGGTCATGGCTCAGCAGGACACCGATCAGCAGCACGCGGGCGTGCTCCCCGTCGATGACGAGGGCTATGTCGTCGACACGGAGGACTGTGAGGAGCGAGAGCTGGCCTGGCGCGAGCGCGGGACCTCGCGGCCGATCACGGTCGTCGGCAACCCGGTGCTGCACAAGGAGTGCGCCGACGTCACCGAGTTCGGCCCCGAGCTGGAGCAGCTCGTCGCGGACATGTTCGCCAGCCAGCGCACCGCCGAGGGCGTGGGCCTGGCCGCCAACCAGATCGGCGTGGACCTGAAGGTCTTCGTCTACGACTGCCCGGACGACGAGGGTGTGCGCCACACCGGCGTGATCTGCAACCCCAAGCTGGTCGAGCTGCCCGCCGCCGCGCGCCGGCTGGACGACAGCAACGAGGGCTGCCTCTCGGTGCCGACGGCGTACGCGCCGCTCGCGCGCCCGGACTACGCCGAGGTCACCGGCCAGGACGAGAAGGGCAACCCGGTCAAGGTGCGCGGCACCGGCTACTTCGCCCGCTGCCTCCAGCACGAGACCGACCACCTGTACGGCTACCTGTACATCGACCGCCTGTCCAAGCGTGACCGCAAGGACGCGCTGCGGCAGATGGCCGAGAACGAGCCACGCTACCCCGTGGTCGCCAACGACTGATCAGGGTGCCGGAGCACCCGGCGACCGTACGAGACCAGCCACGACGCCCGGTCGGGAGTGATCCCGACCGGGCGTCGTTCATTTGTTCGCCGCAAGAATCCCGGCGACTTAGGGTGGTGAATGAAGCAAATCCGTTCCCCAGACGGTCAGTTGTGGTGCTGAATGGGGAGTGTGGGGATACGCAACGGCGCACACCCGGTACAGCAGGGAGGGGTATGCGCCCTGGCGGCTGAGAGGGGACTGCTCGTGCACGCTTTCTCACGCGACACCACATCACCGACCGCGATCGCCGTACCACCGTCTCTCGCCCTTCCGTTGATCGAGGACGCCTTTCCCCGGCAGCTCCATCCGTATTGGCCAAAGCTTCAGGAGAACACCCGGCGCTGGCTGCTGGAAAAACGGCTCATGCCAGCGGACAAGGTGCGCGAGTACGCCGACGGTCTGTGCTACACGGACCTCATGGCGGGGTACTACCTCGGCGCCCCCGACGAGGTGCTCCAGGCGATCGCGGACTACAGCGCCTGGTTCTTCGTCTGGGACGACCGGCACGACCGCGACATCGTCCACGGCCGCTCCGGCGACTGGCGTCGGCTGCGTCACCAACTGCACGTCGCGCTCGACGCCCCCGCGTCCCATCTGCACCACGGTGACTCCCTGGTCGCCGGGTTCGCGGACAGTGTGCTGCGGCTCTACTCGTTCCTGCCGTCCACCTGGAACCAACGGTTCGCCCGGCACTTCCACGAGGTGATCGAGGCGTACGACCGCGAGTTCCGCAACCGGTCCGAGGGCCGGGTGCCGGGGGTCGAGGAGTATCTCGCCCTGAGGCGGCTCACGTTCGCCCACTGGATATGGACGGATCTGCTGGAGCCGAGCGCCGGATGCGAACTCCCGGATTTCGTGCGGAAGAACCCGGCCTACCGCCGGGCGGCGCTGCTGAGCCAGGAATTCGCCGCCTGGTACAACGACCTCTGCTCGCTGCCCAAGGAAATAGCGGGGGACGAGGTCCACAACCTCGGAATCAGTCTCGTCACGCACGAGGGACTGAAACTCGAAGAAGCCGTGGACGAACTCCGGCGGCGCGTCGAGGAATGCGTCCGGAAATTCCTGGAAGTCGAGAGCGAGGCGCTGCGGTTCGCCGACACGCTCGACGACGGAACCGTGCACGGAAAGGAATTGAGCGACGCCGTGCGCATGTGCGTCGGCAATATGCGCAACTGGTTCAGCACCGTCTACTGGTTCCACCACGAGTCCGGCCGCTACATGGTCGACAGCTGGGACGACCGGTCCACGCCCCCTTACGTCAACAACGAAGCGGCAGGTGAGAAATGACCGTCGAGTCCGTCAACCCCGAGACCCGCGAGGCCGTGGAACTGCGCGAGCCGCCCCTCGCCGGAGGTGCCGTCCCGGTCCTCGGGCACGGCCTGAAACTGGCCCGCGACCCGCTCGCGTTCATGGCCCAGTTGCGCGACCACGGAGAGGTCGTGCGCCTCAGGCTCGGCCCCAAGACGGTGTACGCCGTCACCGCTCCGGCGCTCACCGGCGCACTCGCGCTCAGCCCCGACTACAAGATCGACGGACCGGTCTGGGAGTCCCTGGAGGGGCTGCTCGGCAAACAGGGCGTGGCCACCGCCAACGGCCCCGTGCACCGCCGCCAGCGGCGCACCATCCAGCCCGCGTTCCGCATGGCCGCGATACCCGCCTACGGCCCGATCATGGAGGAGGAGGCGCACGCGCTCACCGAGCGCTGGCAACCCGGCGAGCCCGTCGACGCCACCTCCGAGTCCTTCCGTGTGGCCGTGCGCATCGCGGCCCGCTGCCTGCTGCGCGGGCAGTACATGGACGAGCGCGCGGAACGCCTCAGCACCGACCTCGCCACCGTCTTCCGGGGCATGTACCGCCGCATGGTGCTGCCCCTCGGGCCGCTCTACCGGCTGCCGTTCCCGGCCAACCGCGAATTCAACCGGGCCCTGGCCGATCTGCATCTCCTGGTGGACGAGATCGTCACGGAGCGGCGCGCTTCCGGTCAAAAGCCGGACGATTTGCTGACGGCTTTGCTCGACGCCAAGGACGACAATGGCGAACCCATCAGCGAGCAGGAGATCCACGACCAGGTCGTCGCGATACTGACACCCGGAAGCGAGACCGTGGCGTCCACGATCATGTGGCTGCTCCAGATCCTCGCGGACCATCCGGAACACGCCGAGAAGGTACGCGCGGAAGTTGAATCCGTAACCGGAGGCGCGCCGGTCGGATTCGAGCACGTACGCCGGCTCACGCACACCAACAATGTCGTCCTCGAGGCGCTCCGACTGCGCCCCGCCGTATGGATATTGACCCGGCGTGCGCTGACCGACACCACGCTCGGCGACTATCGCATTCCGGCGGGGGCGGACATCATCTACAGTCCCTACGCCATTCAGCGCGACCACCGCTCCTACGTCCGCCACCTCGACTTCGACCCCGACCGGTGGCTGCCCGAGCGCGCCGCCGAGGTGCCGAAGTACGCGATGAGCCCGTTCAGCGTCGGCAACCGCAAGTGCCCGAGCGACCACTTCTCCATGGCGCAGTTGAGCCTGATCGTGGCGGCCCTCTCGGCGAAGTACCGCTTCCGGCAGGTCAGCGGGTCCGACGACGCCACCCGCGTGGGCATCACGCTGCGGCCCAACCAACTGCTGGTCGAACCCGTCGAGTGGTGAGCGACACGTGGTGAGCGACGCGTACCGGCGTACGGTCAGGCGGCCCTCGGGCCCCGGAACGTGCGCCGGTACGCCGCCGGGGTCGTGCCCAGCGCCCTGACGAACTGGTGGCGCAGCGCGGCCGCGGTGCCGAACCCGGTGCGCCAGGCGATCGAGTCCATGGTCTCGTCGGTGCCCTCCAGCAACCGCTGCGCCAGCAGCACCCGTTGGCGCAGAATCCAGCGGTACGGCGTCGTGCCGGTCTCCTGCTGGAAGCGCCGGGCGAAGGTGCGCGGCGCCATGTGGGCGCGGGCGGCGAGCTGTTCGACGGTGACCTCCTCGTCGAGGTGCTCCTCCATCCACACCAGCACGTCGCCCATGGTGTCGCAGGGCCCCTTGGGCAGTGGCCGCTCGATGAACTGGGCCTGGCCGCCGTCGCGGTGCGGGGGCACCACCATCCGGCGCGCGATCTTGTTGGCGACCTCGGGGCCCTGCTCCTTGCGGACGATGTGGAGGCAGGCGTCGATCCCCGCCGCCGTGCCCGCCGAGGTGATCACCGGGTCCTCGTCCACGTAGAGCACGTCGGGTTCGACGGTGACCCGGGGGTGGCGCCGGGTGAGCTGGTCGGCGTGGTGCCAGTGCACCGTGCAGCGGCGGCCGTCCAGGAGACCGGCGGCGGCAAGGACGAACACGCCGGAGCAGACGCTGAGCACCCGGGTGCCGCGCGCGACGGCGCGGCGCAGGGCGTCGAGCAGCTCGGGCGGGTAGTCGCGCTCGGCGTAGGTCTCGCCGGCCGGGACGGCGATCAGGTCCGCCTCCTCCAGCCGCTCCAGACCGTGCGGGGTGGAGACGGTGAAGCCGCAGTGGGTGGAGAGAGTCGGGCCCTCCGCCGAGACCACGGCGAAGTCGTAGACCGGCAGACCCTCCTCGCTGCGGTCGATGCCGAACACCTCGCACACCACGCCCAGCTCGAAGGGATGGACTCCGTCGAGCAGTACCGCCGCCACGTTCTTCAGCATGGTGTCAGTGTGACGCGCGGCTGGCAGTAAATCGAGGGTGCGCGGCAGTCCTGCCAGTGCCGGTCAGGAGTGAAACGCAGGACAGTGGTGTCCATGAACGGAAACCAGATCGAAGGTCTCATCGGAATGGTCGCCACCCTCGGGATCCTGGTCCTCCTGGCCCTGCCCTCGGTGCTCGGCATCGTGCGCGACGGGCGCATCGACCGGCAGCTCGGGAAGGCCCAGGAGGACCGGGGACACCGGGAGGCGTCCGGAAGGCGCGAGGCTCAGAAGTCCTCGTCCAGGTCCACGGTGCCCTCCACCGCGACCTGGTACGCCGACGGGCGGCGCTCGAAGAAGTTCGTCAGCTCCTGAACGCCCTGGAGCTCCATGAAGGAGAACGGGTTCTCCGAGCCGTACACCGGGGCGAAGCCGAGGCGCGTGAGGCGCTGGTCGGCGACGCACTCCAGGTACTGCCGCATCGACTCGGTGTTCATGCCGGGCAGGCCGTCACCGCACAGGTCGCGCGCGAACTGCAGCTCGGCCTCGACGGCCTCCCGCAGCATGTCGGTGACCTGCTGCTCCAGCTGGTCGTCGAACAGCTCCGGCTCCTCCTTGCGGACGGTGTCGACCACGTCGAAGGCGAAGGACATGTGCATCGTCTCGTCGCGGAACACCCAGTTGGTGCCGGTGGCGAGGCCGTGCAGCAGACCCCGGCTGCGGAACCAGTAGACGTACGCGAAGGCGCCGTAGAAGAACAGGCCCTCGATGCACGCGGCGAAGCAGATCAGGTTCAGCAGGAACTTGCGGCGGTCCGCCTTGGTCTCCAGCCGGTCCAGCTTGTCGACCGAGTCGATCCACTTGAAGCAGAACTCGGCCTTCTCGCGGATGGAGGGGATGTTCTCCACCGCCGCGAAGGCGGCCGCGCGGTCCTCCGGGTCGGGCAGATAGGTGTCGAGCAGCGTCAGATAGAACTGGACGTGCACGGCCTCCTCGAAGAGCTGACGGCTCAGGTAGAGCCGCGCCTCGGGGGAGTTGATGTGCTTGTACAGCGTCAGCACCAGGTTGTTCGCCACGATCGAGTCACCCGTGGCGAAGAACGCCACCAGGCGGCCGATCAGGTGCTGCTCCTCGGGGGAGAGCTTCGCCAGGTCGGCGACGTCCGAGTGGAGGTCGACCTCCTCGACGGTCCAGGTGTTCTTGATGGCGTCCCGGTAGCGCTCGTAGAAGTCCGGGTAGCGCATGGGGCGGAGAGTCAGCTCGAAGCCGGGGTCGAGCAGGTTCTTCTCGGTCATTACTGGCAGGCCTCGCAGGACTCGGGGTTTTCCAGGGAGCAGGCGACGGCGTCGGGGTCGGCGGCCTGCTGGACGGGGATGGTCTTGGCCGGCTGCGTCTGGCCCTGGGCGGCGCGGGCGATGCGGGTCGCCGGGCGCGAGCGCAGGTAGTACGTGGTCTTCAGACCCGACTTCCAGGCGTAGGAGTACATCGAGGAGAGCTTGCCGATGGTCGGCGTCTCCAGGAACAGGTTCAGCGACTGCGCCTGGTCCAGGAACGGGGTCCGCGCGGCGGCCATGTCGATCAGGCCGCGCTGGGGGATCTCCCACGCGGTGCGGTACAGCGCCCGCACGTCCTCGGGGATCCAGACGAAGTCCTGCACCGAGCCGTTGGCCTCGCGCAGCGCCTCGCGGGTGCGGGCGTCCCACACGCCGAGGTCCTTCAGCTCCTGCACCAGGTAGGAGTTGACCTGGAGGAACTCGCCCGAGAGCGTCTCGCGCTTGAACAGGTTGGACACCTGCGGCTCGATGCACTCGTAGACGCCCGCGATGGAGGCGATGGTGGCGGTCGGGGCGATGGCCAGCAGCAGGGAGTTGCGCATGCCGGTGGTGGCGATCCGCTCCCGCAGCGCGGCCCAGCGCTCCGGCCAGGTCAGCTCGACGTCGTAGTGGTCGGGGTGCAGCACGCCCTGGGCGGTACGGGTCTGCTCCCAGGCGGGGAGCGGGCCGATGGGGGTCCCCCCTGCACCGGAGCCTGTCGTAGGTGCTTGGGGGCGCTCGGCGAGGTCGGCGGACGCCTCGTAGGCGGCCAGCATGATGCGCTCGGCGATCTTCGTGGACAGCGCCTTCGCCTCGGGGGAGTCGAAGGGGATGCGCAGCTTGAAGAAGACGTCCTGGAGGCCCATCGCGCCGAGGCCCACCGGGCGCCACTTGGCGTTGGAGCGGCCCGCCTGCTCGGTCGGGTAGAAGTTGATGTCCACGACCCGGTCGAGGAAGGTCACGGCCGTGCGGACGGTCTCGTCCAGGCGCGCCCAGTCGATGTCACCGTCGACCACGAAGGCGCCCAGGTTCACCGAGCCGAGGTTGCAGACCGCGGTCTCGCCGTCGTCGGTGACCTCCAGGATCTCCGTGCAGAGGTTGGAGGAGTGGACCACGTTGCCCGGCAGCGCCGTCTGGTTGGCGGTGCGGTTGGCGGCGTCCTTGAAGGTCATCCAGCCGTTGCCGGTCTGCGCGAGGGTGCGCATCATGCGGCCGTACAGCTCGCGGGCCGGCATGGTCTTCTTCGCCAGACCCGACGCCTCGGCCTTGCGGTAGGCGGCGTCGAACTCCTCGCCCCACAGGTCGACCAGCTCGGGCACGTCCGCCGGGGAGAACAGCGACCACTGCTCGTCGGCGTTGACCCGGCGCATGAACTCGTCCGGGATCCAGTGCGCGAGGTTCAGATTGTGCGTACGGCGCGCGTCCTCACCGGTGTTGTCGCGCAGCTCCAGGAACTCCTCGATGTCGGAGTGCCAGGTCTCCAGGTACACCGCGGCCGCGCCCTTGCGCCGCCCGCCCTGGTTGACCGCGGCCACCGAGGCGTCCAGCGTCTTGAGGAACGGCACGATGCCGTTGGAGTGCCCGTTGGTGCCCCGGATCAGCGAACCCCGGCTGCGGATGCGGGAGTAGGACAGACCGATGCCACCGGCGTGCTTCGAGAGGCGGGCCACCTGGTGGTAGCGGTCGTAGATGGAGTCCAGCTCGTCCAGCGGGGAGTCCAGCAGGTAGCAGGACGACATCTGGGGGTGCCGCGTACCGGAGTTGAACAGCGTGGGGGAGGACGGCAGATAGTCCAGGCGGCTCATCAGGCCGTAGAGCGCGGCCACTTCGTCCACGGCGGCGGCGCTGTCGTTCTCGGCCAGACCGCTCGCCACGCGCAGCATGAAGTGCTGCGGGGTCTCGATCACCTTGCGGGTGATCGGGTGGCGCAGCAGATAGCGGCTGTGCAGGGTGCGCAGACCGAAGTAGCCGAACCGGTCGTCGGCGCCGGTGTCGATCAGGGCGTCAAGGCGGGCGGCGTGCAGCGCGACGAAGTCGGCGGTGCGGTCGGCGACCAGGCCCTCGCGGTGGCCCACGGCCACGGACTCGGTGAAGGTCGCCACGCCCTGCGAGGCGGCCTCGGCGCGGATGGAGAGCGTGAGCAGCCGGGCGGCCAGCCGCGAGTAGGCGGGGTCCTCGGAGATCAGACCGGCGGCGGCCTCGGTCGCCAGCTCACGCAGCTCGGCCTCGTCGGCCTTCGCCGAACGGCCGCGCAGCGCGGCGGCGGCGACCCGGCCGGGGTCGGCGTCGGGGAGGTCTGCGGTCAGCTCGGTCAGGGTCCGCAGCAGCGCGGCTCCGGGACCGTCGTTCTCCACCCGGGTCGCCGGGGTGGCTGAAGCCGGGTCGGACGGCGCGATGGTCACGTGGGGCTCTCCCTCGCTGGGCACGGGGGCCTGGCGGAGGGCAGGGGAGGGCACGAGCGCGCACGCGTCGCGTCCACCGGCCCACTCCACGAGGCCCGGACGTCTTCAGGGCACCCGGACCGGACGGCCGGGCGCGCTGTCGGCAGGTCCTCGGACTGAAGCGGGCGTGCGCAAAGCACGCGAGTACACCGTTGCGGGACAGTTCCGGATTCGCACCGGATTCCCCTGCGGCGACAGCGAGCATGAGCATACATCTAGTGCCGTGCTGTCGTGGCACCCCCAGATGTTGTGTCTGTCGTGTGTCGCGGTGATCTCAGAGCGTGAACTCGTAGGTAAGCAGGGCGATCTCCGGCAGGCCGGGCAGGGGGTTCCAGTCCCGCTCGGGTGTGCGAACGAAGCCGAGGCGCGCGTAGATCCGGTGGGCCGCGCGCATCGTCGGCTGGGTCGACAGCACGACCCGTACACAGCCCTCCACGGCCCGCGCGCGCTCCACACAGGCCCGTACGAGCGCCTCCCTGGCTCCCTGCCCCCGGCCGGCGTGCGCGACCGCCAGCATCCTGATCTCGGCCTCGCCCGCCCCGGCGATGTCGCTCATCGGACCGCCGGACGGGACGAACGTCACACCGCCCAGCAGCACCCCGTCCCGCACGGCCACCAGCACCTCGGCGGCGGCCGCCCGTTTCGCCACGTCCCGCAGCTCGGTCAGATACGCGTCGCCCTCCCCGAAGTCGAGGAGCCCGTCCTGGAGGTAGGCCTGGGCGGTGATCTCGCCCAGCTCCGCGTACTCGTCGGGGCGGGCCTGCCGGATGAGGAAGTCCATACCGTGAGTGTGGACGACGGCGGGCCGCCGGCGCTCTCGCGTTTCCGGCGGCCCGCAAGGTAGTTGAGTGACGGGGACTAGTGCGCGCTCCCCGCCGTGGCGGGCGGCAGCTCCACCTCGACGCCCGCGTCGCCCGCGTCCGCCGTGTAGTCCCCGGGCCGGGTCTCGTCCACGCCCTCGGGAGCCTTCACGGCCTTCAGGACGACCGTGCCGACCACGGTGACCAGGGCGTTCAGCACGAAGGCCGTCAGACCGATGTAGCCGATCTCACCGATGCCCGGGATCTCCTTGGCCGAGCCGCCGAAGTGCGCCTGCGTCGGCGAGGCGACCCCGTACGCGGCCAGCGTGCCGTAGACCATGCCGACCGCCCAGCCCGCGAGCAGTGCCCAGCGGTGGAACCAGCGGGTGAACAGACCGCCCACCAGCGCCGGGAAGGTCTGGAGGATCCAGATGCCGCCCAGGAGCTGGAAGTTGATCGCCACCGTCTTGTCCATCGTGAGGACGAAGACCAGCGCGCCGACCTTCACCAGGAGCGACACCAGCTTGGAGACCTGCGCCTCCTGCCTGGGCGTGGCGTCGGGCTTGATGAAGTCCTTGTAGATGTTCCGGGTGAACAGGTTCGCGGCCGCGATCGACATGATGGCCGCCGGGACCAGCGCGCCGATGCCGATCGCCGCGAAGGCCACGCCCGCGAACCAGCTCGGGAACATGTCCTCGAAGAGCTGCGGGATCGCCAACTGCCCGTTGGCCACCTTCACTCCGGCCGCGATCGCCATGAAGCCGAGCAGCGCGAGCAGGCCCAGCATCAGGGAGTACAGCGGCAGGATCGTGGTGTTGCGCCGGATCACCTCACGGCTCCTGGACGACAGGGTCGCGGTGATCGAGTGCGGGTACATGAACAGCGCGAGCGCCGAACCGAGCGCCAGGGTGGCGTACGTCCACTGGCCCGCCGGTGCCGGGACCAGACCGCCCGCGCCCGCCGCGGTGAACTTCTTGTCGGCGGCCGCGAAGATGTGGTCGAACCCGCCCAGCTTGATCGGGATGTAGATGATCGCCACCGCGATGACGATGTAGATCAGCGCGTCCTTCACGAACGCGATCAGCGCCGGGGCGCGCAGGCCCGAGGAGTAGGTGTAGGCCGCGAGCACACCGAAGGCGATCAGCAGCGGCAGGTCCTTCACGAACCAGTTGGTGTTCTCGCCGCCGCCCACGCCCATCACGTCCAGGACGGCCTGGATGCCGACCAGTTGGAGCGCGATGTACGGCATGGTCGCCAGGATGCCGGTGACCGCCACCGCCAGCGACAGGCCCTTCGAGCCGAACCGCCCACGCACGAAGTCCGAGGTGGTGACGTACCCGTGGCGGTGCGAGACCGACCACAGCCGGGGCAGGAACGTGAAGATCAGCGGGTACACCAGGATCGTGTACGGCACCGCGAAGAACCCGGCGGCACCGGCCGCGTAGATCGCGGCGGGCACGGCGACGAAGGTGTACGCCGTGTAGAGGTCGCCGCCGAGCAGGAACCAGGTGACCCAGGTGCCGAACGACCGGCCGCCCAGCCCCCATTCGTCCAGCGAGTGCTCGTTCTCGGCCTTGCGCCAGCGCGCGGCCAGGAAGCCCATGACCGTGACGGCCAGGAAGAAGAAGACGAAGACGCCGAGCGCCACGCCGTTGACGCCGTCCTTCACCGGGACGCACCCCCGTCCTGAACCTGAGCCTTGCGGGCGCGCTGATCGCGCTGCCAGAGCTGGTACGCCAGCATGGTGAGCGAGGTGGAGACCAGCACCCACAGCATCTGGTACCAGTAGAAGAACGGGATGCCGATGAACGTCGGGTCCGTCTTCGCGAACGAGCCGACCCACAGCATCGCGACGAACGGCGCGAGAAGACACAGGCCGATGACGACACGGACCGGTGTCACCACCGGGGGCCTCACTTCGGGTGATTCGGACATGCCACCGCTCCGTCCCCTCGTTGATCAGCGTTGATCACTGCGTAATGCGCTGGCAATGTAGGTGACGGCAGGCGGGAGCGGAACCCCTCGTCCGTGTATTGATATGCCGCTGTGAGGTGCGGAGATGGGGGAGAGCGCCGCAGGTCAGTCCACGGGCCGCTTCAGCCGGGCCACGCCGTGTCGTCCCGGGGGATGACCCCCGGACCCCCAGCCGGGCGGGCCCGCGGCGGGATTCTCAGTCCACGGGCCGCTTCAGCCGGGCCACGAACTTGTAGCGGTCGCCCCGGTAGACCGAGCGCACCCACTCCACCGGGTTGCCCTCGCGGTCCAGGGAGTGGCGGGACAGCATCAGCATGGGCAGGCCCACGTCGGTGCCGAGCAGGCCGGCCTCGCGCGGGGTGGCCAGCGAGGTCTCGATGGTCTCCTCGGCCTCGGCGAGATGGACGTCGTAGACCTCGGCGAGCGCGGTGTACAGCGAGGTGTACTTCACCAGCGAACGGCGCAGCGCGGGAAAGCGCTTGGCGGACAGATGGGTGGTCTCTATGGCCATCGGCTCGGCGTTGGCCATGCGCAGCCGCTCGATGCGCAGCACGCGTCCGCCCGCGGTGATGTCCAGCAGCCCGGCGAGCCGGTCGTCGGCCGTGACGTACCCGATGTCGAGGAGCTGCGAGGTCGGCTCCAGGCCCTGGGCGCGCATGTCCTCGGTGTAGGAGGTCAGTTGGAGCGCCTGGGAGACCTTGGGCTTGGCGACGAACGTGCCCTTGCCCTGGATGCGCTCCAGCCGTCCCTCGACGACCAGTTCCTGGAGGGCCTGGCGGACGGTGGTGCGGGAGGTGTCGAACTCGGCGGCCAGCGTGCGCTCGGGCGGGACGGGCGTGCCGGGGGGAAGCGTCTCCGTCATGTCCAGCAGATGCTTCTTCAGGCGGTAGTACTTGGGCACGCGCGCGGTACGGACGGTCGCGCCGGCCTCGTTCTCCGCCCTGCTGACATCGGTGCTCATGCTCTGCCTTCCCGGCTCCGGACGCCGAAAGCGACCGACGTCCATCGGCCACGGCCCACATCGTGGCACGGCGGCGCGCGACCGGCTGCGGCCCGCACGCTCCGTGACCTCCCTGTATACCGCCGCTACTTCTGCTGGTCTAGTCCACACCGCATTTCCTGCCAGTGGTCCACCGGAACTGGTCCGTCCGATCTGTCGCTTGAGCAATGAAAGGTCCCTGCATATCTCGGTCGCATCACGGACGCCCGTGGCCCGCAGGAACACCCTTGACATGCTCATTGGCGTGGGTCAGGCTCCCGGTGCTGGTCTACACCATTGGTCCAGTTCCCGGTCCCACGGATGGTTCGGCGCGCAGCCGTGCATCGAGGGGGTGGCAGGGGGGTGGGTGGCGTCCCTTGAGGAGGGTGGCGTGAAGCGCAGACTGACAGCCGCGATCGGCATCGCGGGCATGATCGTCTCGGTCGCGGCGTGCGGGAGCGACAACGACGGCAAGGGGGCGGCGGACGCCAAGGAGCTGACCGTCTGGCTCACCGTCGACGCGCAGAACAACTGGCCCGAGCTGGTGAAGTCCGCCGACGCGGCGGTCGTCAAGAAGCACCCCGGCCTGAAGATCAAGCACGAGTACTACGGCTGGCCGGACAAGAACACCAAGCTCGACGCCGTCCTCGCCACCGACAAGGCCCCCGACGTGGTCGAGATGGGCAACACCGAGATGCTCGGCTACATGGTCAAGGGCGCCTTCGCCCCGCTGGACGCGACCAAGTTCGCCAAGTCCGCCGACTGGCTCGACGGCCTCAAGGCGTCGGTGACGTACGAGGGCAAGACCTACGGCGTTCCGTACTACGCGGGCGGCCGGGTCGCGAGCTGGCGCAAGGACATCGCCGCCGCGGCCGGCGTCAAGGAGGTCCCGAAGACCTACGACGAGCTGACCGCCGACCTGAACAAGATCCAGAAGAAGAAGGGCGGCAAGTTCAGCGCCTGGTACCAGCCCTCCCGTGACTGGTACGCCGCGATGTCCTTCGTCTACGACGCGGGCGGCGCCATCGCCAAGGAGAGCGGCGGCCAGTGGAAGGCGAGCCTGTCCTCGCCCGAGTCGCTCAAGGGCCTGACCGAGTACAAGACCGTGCTCGACAAGTACATGCACGGCGACAAGACCAAGGACGAGTCCGACCGTCCCATCGTCTTCGGACAGGGCAAGTCCGCCATGATCTTCGGTGCCGCCTGGGAGGGCGCCACCGCCGCCGACCCGAAGAACGACAAGGTCGGGGGGCTCAAGGACAAGCTCGAGAACTTCGTGATGCCCGGTCCGTCCGGCAAGAACATCCCGGTCTTCCTCGGCGGTTCCGACCTGGCCGTCCCGGTCAAGTCCAAGGCGCAGGGGCTCGCCGCCGAGTGGATCAACGCCTTCACCGGGCCCTCGGGGCAGAAGGGCCTGATGGCCAAGGGCAACCTGCCCAACAACAAGGCCGACCTCGCCACCCTGAAGAACGACCCGGCGACCGCCGTCCCGGCCACCGCGGCCGAGTCGAGCTGGTTCGTGCCGATGGCGCCCGGCTGGGGCCAGGTCGAGAAGGCGCAGATCCTGCAGAACATGCTGCAGAACATCGGCACCGGCAAGCAGACGCCCGCGGCCGCCGCGAAGCAGGCCGACGCCGCGATCGACAAGGTCATCAACAACAAGTGACCCGAGCGCGGAGCACACCGGCCCCGGACCGCACCGGGGCCGGTGCCCGCGCACGCACCCCCGCGCGGGGACCGGCCGCCGCCCGCCCGGGTGCCGCGCGCACACCCGCGTACGACCAGACCCACCGCGCGGCCGCCGCCCGCGTACGAGCACAGGGACCGCTGAGGAGCGCGCGATGAGTGCCGCAGACACGACCACCCCGGCCAAGGTGCCGCCACCGCGCCAGGCACCGCCCCCCGCCGCACCCGGCGGAACACCACGGTCCGGCGCGCGGGGCGGCGCGGCCACGCCCTGGCTGCTGCTCGCACCCTGTCTGCTGATCCTCGCCCTCGTCATGGGCTACCCGCTGGTGCGCCTGGTCACCCTGTCGTTCCAGAAGTTCGGGCAGTCCCAGTTGTGGGGCTTCCAGCCCGCCGAGTCGGTGGGTTTCGCCAACTTCTCGTCGGTGCTCGGGGACGGCGAGTTCTGGCAGGTCGTGCTGCGCACGCTGATCTTCGCGGGCGGCTCGGTGATCCTCACCATGGTGCTCGGCATGTTGATCGCCCTGCTGCTCCAGCGCGTCTCCGGCTGGGTCCGCACCCTGGTCAACATCGCCCTGGTGGCGAGCTGGGGTATGCCCGTCATCGTCGCCACCACCGTCTTCAAGTGGCTCTTCGACTCCGACTACGGCATCCTCAACGCCCTGCTCAGCAAGCTCCCCGGCGTCGAGATGGTGGGCCACAACTGGTTCGCGAGCGGCCCGCAGGGACTCGCGGTCATCATGCTCCTGGTGGTCTGGGGAGCGGTGCCCTTCGTGACCATCACCCTCAGCGCCGGACTCACCCAGGTCCCCAAGGAACTGGAGGAGGCGGCCCGGCTCGACGGCGCGGGCGCCTGGGGCGTCTTCCGCCATGTCACCCTGCCGATCCTCAAGCCGGTCCTCGTGATGCTCACGACCCTGTCGGTCATCTGGGACATGGGCGTCTTCCCGCAGGTCTTCGTGATGCGCGGCGGTCACCCCGAGCCCGAGTTCCAACTGCTGACCACCTACTCCTTCGACCGCGCCTTCGTGGTCAACGACTACGCGCAGGGCTCGGCCATCGCCGTCGTCACCATCCTGCTGATGCTCGCCGTGGTCGCCGTCTACATGCGCCAGATGCTGAAGATCGGAGAGGTCGAATGAGCGCAACGGCTTCCCCCGCCCCCCGCCGCCGCACGGCCCGGTTCGGCTGGAACGTCCTCGGCCTCCTCGTCTTCGCGACCGCGGGCTTCCCCGTCTACTGGATGCTCGACACGGCCATCAAGCCGGCCAAGGACGCCATCGACCCCGACCCCAGCCTGCTGCCCACGGGGTTCACCCTCGCCAACTTCCGCCGTGCGCTGGCCATCGCGGACTTCTGGGGACCGGTCGGGCGCAGCCTCGTGGTGTCCGTGTCCGTCGTGCTGATCGGTCTCGTCGTCGGCACGCTCGCCGCGCTCGCCATCTCCCGGTTCGCCTTCCGCGGCCGCAAGGTCGTCATCGTCGGCATCCTCGCGGTGCAGATGGTCCCGCTGGTCGCCATGATCATCCCGGTGTTCCTGCTGCTCAACGACCTGGGCCAGTACGACAAGCTCCCCGGTCTGATCATCACGTACCTGACCTTCATCCTCCCGTTCACGGTGTGGACGCTGCGCGGCTTCATCGTCAACATCCCGCGCGAACTGGAGGAGGCCGCCATGGTGGACGGCTGCTCGCGCACCGGCGCCTTCCTGCGCGTGGTCTTCCCGCTGCTGGCCCCCGGCATGGTCGCCACCTCGGTCTACGGCTTCATCCAGGCGTGGAACGAGTACCTCTACGCCCTGATGCTGCTCAGCCAGGAGCACCAGACGGCCACCGTGTGGCTCGGCAACTTCACCACCAAGAACGGCACCGAGTACGCCCCGATGATGGCCGGCGCCACCATGATGGCCGTGCCGATCGTCGTCCTGTTCCTCATCATCCAGCGCAAGATGGCCGCGGGTCTGACCGCGGGCGCCGTGAAGGGATAACGCCACCGATGACGACACTCGCCCGCGGCAGCGACACCCTCACCCGTGACGCGCTGACCGTCCTCCAGCCCGGCTTCACCGGCACCACCGCCCCCGACTGGCTGCTGCGCCGCCTCGGCGAGGGCCTGGCCTCCGTCGGCCTGTTCGGCCGCAACATCACCTCGCCCGAACAACTGGCCGCCCTCACCGCGCAGTTGCGTACCGAGCGTCCCGACGTCCTGGTCGCCATCGACGAGGAGGGCGGCGACGTCACCCGCCTGGAGGCCCGCTCCGGCTCCTCCTTCCCCGGCAACCACGCCCTCGGCGCGGTGGACGACGTGGAGCTGACCCGCGCGGTCGCCCGGGAACTGGGCCGCCGCCTGGCCGACTGCGGGGTCCACCTCAACTGGGCGCCCTCCGCCGACGTCAACTCCAACCCCGCCAACCCGGTCATCGGCGTCCGCTCCTTCGGCGCCGACACCGACCTGGTCGCCCGGCACACCGCCGCCTATGTGACCGGGCTCCAGTCGGCCGGGGTCGCCGCGTGCACCAAGCACTTCCCCGGGCACGGCGACACCGCCGTCGACTCCCACCACGCGCTGCCCCGCATCGACGTGGACGCCGACACCCTGGACCGCCGCGACCTCGCCCCCTTCCGGGCGGCGATCGAGGCGGGCACGCGCGCGGTGATGAGCGCCCACATCCTCGTCCCCGCCCTGGACCCGGACCGCCCGGCGACCCTGTCCCGCCCGATCCTCACCGGCCTGCTGCGCGGCGCACTCGGCTACGAGGGCCTGATCGTCACCGACGGCATGGAGATGCGCGCCATCTCCGCGACCTACGGCATCGAGCGCGGCAGCGTCCTCGCCATCGCCGCCGGCGCCGACGCGATCTGCGTGGGCGGCGGACTCGCGGACGACGAGACGGTACGACGGCTGCGGGACGCGCTGGTCGGGGCGGTGCGCTCCGGCGAACTGGCCGAGGAGCGGCTCGCGGACGCCGCCCATCGAGTGCGCGAACTGGCCGCCTGGGCCACCGCGTCGGCCGGGACCGCCACCGCGCCCGACACCGAGGTGGGGCTGCGCGCGGCCCGCCGGGCGCTCAGGGTGACCGGCGGCGAGAGCTTCACCCCGCTCGCCGGGGCGCCGTACGTCGCCGCGTTCACGCCTGTCGCCAACATCGCGGTCGGGGACGAGACGCCCTGGGGCGTGGCAGCCGACCTGGCCCGGCTGCTGCCGGGCACCCGCACCGGCGGCTTCACCGGGGAGAAGGCGGGCGAGGAGGCGCTGGCGGAAGCGGGGGAGAGCCGGATCGTCGCCGTGGTCCGCGACGAGCACCGGCACCCCTGGATGGCGGCCGCCCTGGACACCCTGCTCGCGGCCCGCCCCGACACGGTCGTGGTGGAGATGGGCGTGCCCCAGGCGCCCGCCCGGGGCGCCCTGCACCTCGCCACCCACGGCGCGGCCCGGGTCTGCGGGCAGGCGGCGGCGGAGGTCGTCGCCGGCGCGGTCTGAGAGAAGCCGATGCCCGGTGCCGGTGTGGGGCCCGCGCCTGCGCCGGGGGCCGCGCGGCCCCCGGCGGATCAGGTCAGATGCCCTGCCAGGCCGGCTTGTGCGCGTAGGTGTGCCGGAAGTAGTCGGCCAGCTTGAGCTTGGACGCGGCCGCCTCGTCGGCGACCACCGTGGCGTGCGGGTGCAACTGGAGCGCGGAGGCGGGGCACACCGCCGCCACCGGGCCCTCGACGGTCGCGGCCACCGCGTCCGCCTTGCCCTCGCCGGTCGCGAGCAGCACCAGGTGCCGCGCCTCCAGGATGGTGCCGATGCCCTGGGTGATGACGTGGTGCGGCACCTGCTCGATGTCGCCGTCGAAGAAGCGCGCGTTGTCGACCCGGGTCTGCTCGGTCAGCGTCTTGATGCGGGTGCGCGAGGCGAGCGAGGAGCACGGCTCGTTGAACCCGATGTGCCCGTCCGTGCCGATCCCGAGCAACTGGAGGTCCACGCCGCCCGCCTCGGCGAGCGAGCGGTCGTACGCCTCGCACGCTGCCTGGAGGTCCTCGGCCGTGCCGTCGGGACCCAGGAACGCGTCCATCGGGATGCCGAGCGGCTCCAGGACCTCGCGGCGCAGCACCGAGCGGTAGGACTCGGGGTGGTTGGCGGGCAGTCCCACGTACTCGTCGAGCTGGGCGATCCGGGCGCGTGAGGTGTCGACGGCGCCGGAGTCCGCCTTGGCGGTCACCGCCTGGTAGACGGGCAGCGGGGTGGAGCCGGTGGCGACGCCGAGCAGGGCGTCGGGCTTGCGTCGCAGCAACTGGGCCATGGCCTCGGCTATCAGCTCGCCGCCCGCCGCGGCGTCCGGAACGATGACAACTTCCACGCTGGGCCTGCCGTTCTGAAGAGGGCTGGAGATGGGGGAGCGCGCCGCGCGCCGCATGTGGTTTAGACCAATCTAGCAGAGCGGGCCCTTCGCGGACCGGCTTCCCGGACCGGCTCCCGGACCGGCTCGGCGGGGGAGGCGTGGCGGCACTGGGTGCCCTCTTCGCGCGCCCCCGTGCACCCGCGTGGCGTAAATCGCCCCGGCCGACCGCTCCCCTGAGGGGCGCCCCCGGGCTAGGCTGCGTGGCATCGGGTGCCACCTGGCCCCGTCGTCCGTCGTCCATGCCGTCGTTTCGCGCCATCGCATTGCGATCCGCGCTGCTCCATGCATGGACATGCCAGCGTGGTCTAGTCCACAATGCAGGCTACGAACACCGCTGGGCGCATAGCTGAAAAGCCTCCGTCTTCCCCGCACAGGAAGGCGGATTCGAGGAACCGGTGCTCTCTGCCCTGACTGCCCCGGCTCCTCGGCCTTCGGCCGACCGGGACCGCACACCCCACGGCCGATGATGCTCCGGGCTGCGGTGCCGGGAGGGTTGAGGGTCCTTCCCAGGCGCCGCGGCCCGCGGGTGTTTTCCGGCCGCTTCGAGTGCCCCGGTACGCTCGCACTCGTGCCCTCCATGAACGAACTGGTCCGCCAGCACACCGCCCTCGACGACTCCGACCTCGAGTGGCTCCACCTGCTGGTGTCGGAGTGGCAACTGCTCTCCGACCTGTCCTTCGCCGACCTGGTCCTGTGGGTGCCCACCGGGGACGGCACCCGGTACGTCTCGGTGGCGCAGATGCGCCCCAACACCGGCCCCACCTCCTACCAGGACGACATGGTCGGGCATCTCGTGCCGCGCGGCCGCCGCCCCATGCTGGACGCGGCCCTGGACGAGGGCCGCATCGTGCGCGAGGGCGACCCGGAGTGGCGCGAGGAGGTCCCGGTACGGGTCGAGTCCATCCCGGTGCGCCGCAACGGCCGCGTCCTCGGTGTGATCGCCCGCAACACCAACCTGCTGACCGTGCGCACCCCGAGCCGTCTGGAGCTGACCTACCTCCAGAGCGCCTCCGACCTCGCGCAGATGATCGCGGCCGGTACCTTCCCCTTCCCCGACCAGCACGTCGACATGGACGCCTCGCCGCGCGCCGGTGACGGGCTGATCCGGGTCGACGGGGACGGCATCGTGCAGTACGCCTCCCCGAACGCACTCTCCGCCTACCACCGCCTCGGGCTCGCCGCCGACCTGGTCGGCCAGCACCTCGGCACCACCACCGCCGAACTCGCCCCCACCCGGGGCCCGGTGGACGAGGCACTGGCCAAGGTGGCCAGCGGCTGGGCGCCCCGCGAGTTCGAGATCGAGGCCAACGACGGGGTCATCCAGTTCCGGACGATTCCCCTCAAGCCCAAGGGCACGCGCATCGGTTCACTCGTGCTCTGCCGCGACGTGACCGAACTGCGGCGCCGCGAACGGGAATTGATCACCAAGGACGCGACCATCCGGGAGATCCACCACCGGGTGAAGAACAACCTCCAGACCGTGGCGGCTCTCCTGCGCCTCCAGGCCCGGCGCATCGAGTCCGAGAGCGGCCGTGAGGCCCTCGAAGAGGCCGTGCGCCGGGTCGGCTCGATCGCCATCGTGCACGAGACGCTCTCCCAGAACCTGGACGAGCGCGTGGAGTTCGACGACATCGCCGACCGCGTCCTCGCGATGGTCGCGGAGATCTCGCCGGGCAAGGTGACCGGCCGGCGCAGCGGACGCTTCGGTGTGCTCGACGCCGAGGTGGCCACCCCGCTGTCGATGGTCCTCACCGAAGTCCTGCAGAACGCCCTGGAACACGGCTTCCGTGAGGGCGACACCGGAACCGTCGAGGTCTCGGCGGTGCGTGGCGGCACCACCAAGGAGGGCCGCCTGCTCGTCACCGTCCAGGACGACGGCGTGGGCCTGCCCGAGGACTTCGACCCGCACACCGCGGGCAACCTCGGCCTCCAGATCGTACGGACGCTGGTGGAGGGCGAGTTGTGCGGCACCTTCGACATGGTGCCGGGTTCCGAGCGCGGGACGCGGGTGATCCTGGACATCCCGGTGCGGCCGCAGCGGTAGGGGAGTCGGTGCCGGGCGCTCCGGCACCGCCCGCCCGGGCCGACCTGCTTCGACCCGGCTCGACGTGGCGCGGGACAGCGAAAAGCCCCGGACCACTGGGTGGTCCGAGGCTGGTGCTCGTTGCTGCGGCCCCTCGTGGGGGCACCCCCCGCCCGGCCGGAGCCGGGACCTGGAGGAGCATCGGGGAACTGCGCGCTGCGGCTCGGGGGCGGGAGAAGCGCACGTGGTGTGCGCGCCGCCAAGCTCAGGCTGTCAGCAGGGGTGGGAGTGTCAGGCGGAGGCCTGACGAGCCCGGTTGCGGGCGGCGCGGCGCTTCATGGCGCGGCGCTCGTCCTCGCTGAGACCACCCCAGACGCCGGAGTCCTGACCGGACTCGAGCGCCCACTGCAGACACTGCTCGATAACCGGGCAGCGACGGCAGACGGCCTTGGCTTCCTCGATCTGCAGCAGCGCAGGACCGGTGTTGCCGATGGGGAAGAAGAGCTCGGGGTCTTCCTCGCGGCAAACGGCGTTGTGACGCCAGTCCATGGCTGCTACCTCTCCTTGGTACGTGCAGGTATTACGTGCAAGTTGCTTGTGAATGTGAACGCTTTCACGAGTCCCCCAACAAGTGAAGGGCCGACTGCCGAGTTATCCCGGTGTGGTCCTGTGATTGAAGGGAGATCGGTGATCAGTGGACGCCGATGTTGCGGGCTGTCCCGACCGCCACGTAGAGACTCGCAAACCTCGGCGGCGGATACAACCCCTTCCCGAAGATTTTTTTTGATTCCTCGGTGTCGACTAGGTCACAGCCGTACTTCCATGGGGTGGACCCTGGCCTAAACGTTCGAGTGAAAGGACTTTTGCCCGTTCCGCTCACACAATCACACGCAGTGCACGGCGAACGCCTGTGAACGTCACGCTCGTCCGCAGCCCTAGGTGGTCGCCGTCCATCTGGAGGGGCAGCGGGACCTTCGAATGCAAGGTGAAGCGGTCCAGATCGTGCAGCGGGAACGCATGTCTTCCGTGGGGTCCCCGCTCGGGGGACGAAGTGAGCAACTGGGTCGCATACCGGGCAACGGCGGCCGTGGACAGGCGACTTAGACCGAGTACGTCGAGACCTTTATCGAACGACGCCTTAGGCGACGTGTACATCGGGCGATTGCCGAGATAGGTCCAGGGGGACGTGTTCGAGACTATGGCGACAACCAGGTCCGTCACCGGGTCCGCGCCCGGCCGCTCCAGTTCGATCGTGCCGTGCCGCCGGTTGGGCTCACCGAGGAACTGCCGTACCACCTGGCGCACGTACAGGGCGTGCGTCGACTTCCTGCCGCGCTCCCGCTCCCGCTCGACCCGGCCGACCACGCCGGCGTCGAAGCCGAGCCCCGCGTTGAAGGTGAACCAGCGGTCCGGCACCGCCTCGTCCGCCGTGCCCGGCGTCCCGGAGGTCAGGCCCAGCCCGACCACCCGCTCCCGGCCCTCGCGCAGCGCGTCGAGGAGGGCGCCGGTCGCCTCGACCGGATCGTTGGGCAGCCCGAGCGCGCGGGCGAAGACATTGGTGGAACCGCCGGGCACCACGGCGAGACCGGGCAGCCGCTCCAGGTCGGGACCGGCATGCAGCAGGCCGTTGACCACCTCGTTCACCGTGCCGTCGCCGCCGAGGGCCACGACCATGTCGACGTCGTCACTCTCCGCAGCCGACCGGGCCAGATCGCGCGCGTGGCCGCGGTACTCGGTGGTGACCGCCTCCAGCTTCATCTCGCTCGCCAGCGCGTGGATCAGCACATCGCGTCTGCGTGCGCTGGTGGTGGTTGCCGCCGGATTGACCACGAGAAGTGCACGCATGACTGGCAGCGTACCTACTGGGGGGTATCCGGCCCAGGGCGAGTTGAGGATCGGGTAAGAGATGGGGGCGTGAGCCTCGCCACGCACCGCCCGGCGCCCGTCCGGCACGGGGCTACCCTTCTCGGGTGAGCAGTGAGCAGACTTCCGCCCCGGACACCGCCGCGAATCCGGCGGCCCCCTTGTCCCGCCCGCGCCGGCTGACCTGGGCGGCCGCCCTGGCCGCCGTGGAGGGTGCCGGACTGGTGATCGCCGCCGTCTGGATCCTGGTGCTCGGCCTCACCGGCGCCCCGGACGACCGCCGGCAGGCCGTCACCGGCGGGATCACGCTGGCGGTGCTCGCGCTGCTGCCGCTGCTGGCCGCGCGCGGACTCTTCCTCATGCGCCGCTGGAGCCGGGGTCCCGCCGTCATCACCCAGATCCTGGCGCTGCCGGTCGCCTACAACCTGCTCAAGGCCGACAGCGTGGCCATCCCGGCCGGCATCGCCCTCGCGGCGGTGGCCGTGGCCTCCCTGGTCCTGCTGGTCAACCCGGCCACGGCCCAGGCCCTCGGCATCAAGGGACCGGGCCGGGCGGGCTGAGACCCGCCCCGGCCGCCGGACGCGCGAAGCCCCCGCCTCGGCGGGGGCTTCGTGTTTCCCGGGGGCGTCTCCCGAGGGCTACTCCTCCACCAGCAGCTTCTCCCGCAGCTGCGCCAGCGTGCGGGCCAGCAGCCGCGAGACGTGCATCTGCGAGATGCCGACCTCCTGCGCGATCTGCGACTGGGTCATGTTCCCGAAGAAGCGGAGCAGCAGGATGCGCTTCTCCCGGGGCGGCAGGTCCTCCAGGAGCGGCTTGAGCGACTCCCGGTACTCCACGCCCTCCAGTGCCTCGTCCTCGGCGCCGAGGGTGTCGGCGACCGCCGGGGACTCGTCGTCGGTGTCGGGGACGTCCAGGGACAGCGTGGAGTAGGCGTTGGCCGACTCCAGGCCCTCCAGGACCTCCTCCTCGGAGATGGCCAGCTTCTCGGCCAGCTCGTGCACCGTGGGGGAACGGCCGTGCAGCTGGGACAGCTCCGCCGTCGCGGTGGTCAGCGCCAGCCGCAGCTCCTGGAGGCGGCGCGGTACCCGCACCGCCCAGCCCTTGTCCCGGAAGTGCCGCTTGATCTCGCCGACGACCGTCGGGGTGGCGTACGTCGAGAACTCGACGCCGCGCTCCGGGTCGAACCGGTCCACGGACTTGATCAGACCGATGGTGGCGACCTGGGTGAGGTCGTCCAGCGGCTCGCCGCGGTTGCGGAAGCGGCGCGCCAGGTGCTCGACGAGCGGCAGATGCATCCGGACCAGCCGGTTGCGCAGCTCCGCGTACTCCGGGGTGCCGTCCTGAAGACCGCGCAGCTCGATGAACAGCGCACGGGCGCCGCTGCGGTCGTGCGGGTCGTGCGGTGCCGCGCGTACGGCCTCCGTCGTGCCCGGCGCCGCGTCCCCGGCGTATCGCTCGTGCTCGCTCATCGTCCCGCCCGTCGCCCTTCCCCGAGCCCCCGCCCCGGCGCGGGCGGCACCGCCGCCGCGCTGCCCCAGGGGCGTGCTCCGCACGGTCCCCTCGCCGCCGACCCGCGCGGAGTCGTCCTCCGGATGGGGTCTGGCCTGCTCGGGAATGCCGTCGATGCCGTCGGCCATGTGCCGGGGTACGTCCGCCGGGCTCTGCCTCGGGTTCTCGGCCTCGCCCGAGCGGGGAGCACCCGTCTCCCCGGTCGGCAGCCGCCTTGTGCCGCGCTCTTCGTCCCGCACCGGACCGTCCCCGTTCCTCACGCCGGGCCGGGGCCCGCGCCGCGTTGTTTGTACAGGCTGATCGACACGGTCCGGTCCTCGTCCACGGCGGACGAGACCTTGCCCGCGAGGGCCGAGAGAACGGTCCAGGCGAACGTGTCCCGCGACGGGGCATGGCCGTCGGTCGTCGGTGCGGACACCGTGACCTCCAGCGAATCGTCGACGAGCCGGAAGACACAGCTCAGCACGGACCCCGGCACGGCCTGCTGGAGGAGGATCGCGCAGGCCTCGTCGACCGCGATGCGCAGGTCCTCGATCTCGTCCAGGGTGAAGTCCAAACGGGCCGCCAGACCGGCCGTGGCCGTCCGCAGCACCGACAGGTAGGCACCCGCGGCCGGCAGACGGACTTCCACGAAGTCCTGGTTCGCCGTGGGCTCGCCTGCGATCTGGGACACCCTCACCTCCATGGTGGTACAAGCTTTACGGGGCCGAGGGTCGCCCCCCGGCGTAACGCGTTCGGTGGTTCCGCGGTGACGCTATCGCGCCCGGAACGTTCCTGTCCCCATGACCCCGACCCCCTGGCGTCACTCACAGTAAAGCTCTGAATACGCTCCGTGTCTAGGGGGTTTGCGGGTCCAAATGGGAAGAGCGCGCGCCGGGTTGACGTACCCAGGCGTCAGGCGGTCGAACCGTCCGCGGCGGGGGCGCCTGTCACACGCTCGTCCGCATCGCGAAACGCATGGTCACACGGGCATCGCCGCGAGCACTTGCCCGTGCGGGCACACGATCCTACGAGTGCGAGGCCGTCCGCGCGCGTCGTCATACGAGTACATGGTCGACGAAGCACCACCGCCAGTCCTCGCCGGGTTCGTAGGTCCGCATCACAGGGTGACCCGAGTCCGCGTGGTGCTTGGTCGCGTGCCGGTTCGGCGAGGAGTCGCAGCAGCCGATGTGGCCACAGGTCAGACAGATCCTCAACTGCACCGGTTCCGTCCCGTCCGCCAGGCACTCCAGGCACGTCTCGCTGAGCGGTCCGGGTTCCGGGAGCGGCAGCGCGCCGACGTGCGTGCACTGTTTCATGATTGCCAGATTACGTCGGGTGCGCGGGTGGCCGCGCGGAAAAACGAGGGCGGGCGAGGACCATGGACGTGATGCCACTGCTTTTGCTGGTGGCGGGCAGCGCCGCCGTCGCCGGAGCGGCCCGGCGCACCCCCGTGCCGGCACCCCTGCTGCTGGTCGCCGTGGGCCTCGCCGCCTCGTACATCCCCGGAGTGCCGGACTACACCCTCGAACCCGACGTCGTCCTGCCGCTGCTGCTGCCTCCGCTGCTGTACACCTCCGCGACCGACAGCTCCTACCTCGACCTGCGCGCCCAGGCGCGCCCCGTGGCCCTGCTCTCGGTCGGCTACGTGCTCTTCGCGACCGTGGCCGTCGGATGGGCCGCGCATCTGCTCGTCCCCGGGCTCCCGCTGACCGCCGCCCTGGTGCTCGGCGCGGTCGTGGCACCCCCCGACGCGGTCGCGGCCACCGCCGTGGCGCGCCGGGTCGGGCTGCCCTCCCGGATCACGACGATCCTCCAGGGCGAGTCCCTGCTGAACGACGCCACCGCCATCACCGCCTACAAGGTCGCCCTCGCCGCCGCCATCGGGGAGGGGGCCACCTGGGCCGGCGGGGTGGAGGAGTTCCTGCTCGCCGCCGTCGGCGGGGTGGGCGTCGGTCTCGTGCTCATGGCCCCGCTGCACTGGCTGCGCACCCATCTGAAGGAACCCCTCCTCCAGAACACCCTCTCCCTGCTCATCCCCTTCGTCGCCTACGGCATCGCCGAGCAGCTGCACGCCTCCGGGGTGCTCGCGGTCGTGGTCGTCGCGCTCTACCTCGGCCATCGCGCGTGGGAGGTCGACTTCGCCACCCGCCTCCAGGAGGAGGCGGTGTGGAAGATGGTCGCCTTCATCCTGGAGTCCGCCGTCTTCGCCCTGATCGGACTCCAGCTGCACGGCGTCCTCAAGGGGCTCGGCGCGTACGAGGCCACGGCCGCCGCCTGGTACGCCGTCGCCCTCTTCGTGGTCGTCGTCCTGTCCCGGTTCGTCTGGGTCTATCCGGCGGCCTTCCTGCCCCGCATCCTCTCGGAGCGGGTACGGACCCGCGAGGAGAACCCCACCTGGCGGGGCGCCCTGGTCACCGGCTGGGCCGGGATGCGCGGCGTGGTCTCGCTCGCCATCGCCTTCTCCATCCCGGCCACCGTGCACGGCGGCGAGCCCTTCCCGCAGCGCAACCTGATCCTCTTCCTCACCTTCACGACCGTCATCGGCACCCTCGTCGTCCAGGGGCTGTCGCTGCCCCCGCTGATCCGCCTCCTGAAGTTCCCCGGGCGCGACCAGCAGGCCGCGACCCTGGCCGAGGCCAACGCCCAGGCGCAGGCGTCGCTGGCCGCCGAGAACCGGCTCGACGCCCTCCTGTCCGACGAGCGCAACGCCCTGCCCGCCCCGCTCGCCGAACGGCTCCGCGTCGTCCTGGAGCGCCGCCGCAACGCCGTCTGGGAACGGCTCGGCCAGGTCAACCCGGTCACCGGTGAATCCGTGGACGACACCTACCGCAGGCTCTCCCGCGAGATGATCAGCGCCGAACGCGAGGTCTTCGTCCGGCTGCGCGACCACCGCTACATCGACGACGAGATGCTGCGCGCGCTGCTGCGCAGGCTGGACCTGGAGGAGGCGGCGGTCTACCGCGAGGCGGAGTAGAACCTGTGCCCGGGGAAGACGCCCGCTAGCTCTCGAAGGGGCGCCCGGTGACCACCGCCGCGACGCGCGTCCCGCGCGGGAAGGCGCCCTCCTCCGCGAGCGTGGTGAGGGCGAACAGCAACTTGGCGACATACAGCCGCTCCACGGGCAGTCCGTGGAGCTTCTCGAACTCCTCGGCGAACGCCTCCAGCTCCGGCGTGGTCCGCGCGTACCCCCCGCAGTGGAAGCGGTCGTCCAGCGACCAGGAGCCCGTACGGCCGCCGAACGCGCGCTCCTGGAGGGCACGTATCCCCTCCTCCAGGAAGCCGCCCTTGAGCACCGGAACGCCGAGCGCGCGCTGACCGGGAGCGAGCCCCGCCGCGAGACCGGCCAGCGTGCCGCCCGTACCGCAGGCGACCGCGACGACCTCGGCCCGGCCGCGCAGCTCCGCGCCGAGCGCCTCGCAGCCGCGTACCGCCTCGGCGTTGCTGCCGCCCTCCGGCACGACGTACGCCCCCTCGGCGCCCGCCGCGCGCAGGATCGCCGCCAGGGTCTCCGGTTCGTCCTTGCGCCGGTACGCCGACCTCTCCACGAAGTGCAGCCGCATCCCGTCGGCCGCGCAGCGCGCCAGCGAGGGATTGAGCGGGCGGTCCGCCAGCTCCTGGCCGCGCACCACCCCGGTCGTGGCGAAGCCGAGCAGCCGGCCCGCCGCCGCGGTGGCCCGCAGATGGTTGGAGTAGGCCCCGCCGAAGGTGACCAGCTCCCGGCCGCGCGCCGCCGCCACGTTCGGCATCAGCTTGCGCCACTTGTTGCCGATCAGCTCCGGGTGGATCAGGTCGTCGCGCTTGAGCAGAAGGCGTACGCCGTGCCGGGAGAAACGGTTGTCCTGGATCTCCGTGAGGGGGGAGGGGAGGGCGGGGCCGAGCGACATGGGGTCATTGTCGCCCGGGGCGAGCGGCACGGCGGGCGGGGCTGCTCCTGGTGGTGGCCCGGCGGGTCAGCCCTTGAGCTGCTCCTTGATCCGCGCCCGCAGCCACTTCATCGTGAAGCCGCGCGGGTCCACCTTGCCCGGCTGCCACTCCAGGTGGCCGATGACCGACCGTTCCGTCCAGCCGTGGTGGCGGCAGACGGCCGCGGCGGCTCGCACGATCGCGTCCAGTTGCTCGTCCGGCCAGGGGTCCTCGCCGTCGCCGAGGTTCTCGCACTCGAAGCCGTAGAAGTACCGGTTGCCGTCGGTGTTGGCCTCGTTGTCCGGCGGCAGCCCCTTCTCCGCGATCACCGCGCGCAGCACGTCGTCGTCGCCGAGACCGGCGTGGTTGACGCGGCCGTAGCCGACCAGGTGGACCGTGCCGTCCTTGGTGATCACGCCGTGGCAGAGCGGTCCGGGCAGGTCGTCGTGGCCGGTTCGGCACAGCTCCACCGTGCGTTCGCTGCCCCTGGTCGCCGTGTGGTGGATGACCACGCCGTGGACCGGGCCCCACGGCCCCTTGTGGTTGCGGCTGTGGTGCCGCCAGTCGTCGACGCCGACGACCGTGAGCCCCTCCTGCTTGAGGGCAGCCAGAAACGCGCTCGCGGACATGGGTGAGGACATGACCGCCTCCTTCGTGCCGTGCGGGGCCGCGGGAGGCGGCCCGTTCTTATCGGTGCTTCTACCGATGCCCGGGGTCGGGATCACATCGTTCGCACGGTGTGCGAGCCGATTCGGACAACTTGGGGCGGGAACGGGGGGACGGTCTTCACGGCCCGGCCGCCGTGCTGCCGCGACCTGCGCGAAGTCGCGCCGAATGCCCATGAGTCGGATGATCCATTCCCCTCCTTTCGGGTAATGGTGCGAGCACGTTGCGTGATGGAAGGCTCGGTTGTGGGACCGGTGCCCCGCGAGATCGGGCACCGGGCATACATGGGAGGGCATTTCCTTATGTCGGTAGGCGAAGAGGTCCGCACCGAGCAGGCCAAGCCGCAGCAGTCCCTCGGCACGGCGGCCGCGCGGAACCTGGCCACCACCACCAAGTCCGCACCGCAGATGCAGGAGATCAGCTCCCGCTGGCTGCTGCGCAGTCTGCCCTGGGTCGACGTGAAGGGCGGCGCGTACCGGGTCAACCGGCGGCTGACGTACACCGTCGGGGACGGCCGCGTCACCTTCGTGAAGACGGGCGACCAGGTCGAGGTCATCCCGGCCGAGCTGGGTGAGCTGCCCGCCCTGCGCGACTACGAGGACGAGGAGGTGCTGACCGAGCTGGCCCGCCGCTGCCGCCAGCGGGAGTTCGCGCCCGGCGAGGTGATCGCCTCCTTCGGCAGCCAGTCCGACGAGGTGTATCTGCTGGCCCACGGCAGGGTCGAGAAGATCGGCACCGGTCCGTACGGCGACGACGCGGTGCTCGGCGTCCTCGCCGACGGCTCCTACTTCGGCGAGCAGTCCCTGCTCGACCCTGACGCCATCTGGGAGTACACCGCCCGAGCGGACACCGCCTGCACCGTCCTGATCCTCAGCCGCCAGGACTTCGAGCAGGTCGCCGAGCGCGCCGACTCGCTGCGCGGCCACCTCCAGCAGTTGCGCGCGATCCCGGACCAGCGGACCAACAAGTACGGCGAGAAGGAGGTCGAGCTGGCGGCCGGCCACTCCGGCGAGCCCGACATCCCGCACACCTTCGTGGACTACGAGGCGCGTCCGCGCGAGTACGAACTCAGCATCGCCCAGACCGTGCTGCGCATCCACACCCGCGTCGCCGACCTCTACAACCAGCCGATGAACCAGACCGAGCAGCAGTTGCGGCTCACGGTCGAGGCGCTGAAGGAGCGTCAGGAGCACGAGCTGGTCAACAACCGGGAGTTCGGCCTCCTCCACGCCTGCGAATACGACCAGCGCATCCAGCCGCACGACGGCGTCCCCGGCCCGGACGACCTGGACGAGCTGCTCAGCCGCCGCCGGGGCACCAAGTTCCTCCTCGCCCACCCGCGCGCCATCGCCGCGATCGGGCGCGAGCTGAACAAGCGCGGACTGGTCCCGGAGACCATCGACATCGGCGGCAACCGCATCCCCACCTGGCGGGGCGTGCCGATCTACCCGTGCAACAAGATCCCGGTCAGCGACGCCCGTACGACCTCGATCATCGCCCTGCGCACCGGCGAGGCCGACCAGGGTGTCATCGGCCTGCGCCAGTCCGGCATCCCGGACGAGATCGAACCGAGCCTGTCCGTCCGCTTCATGGGCATCAACGAGCAGGCCGTCATCAACTACCTGGTCACCGCCTACTACTCGGCGGCCGTCCTGGTGCCGGACGCGCTCGGCGTGCTGGAGAACGTCGAGATCGGCCGGTGGCGGTGACCTCGCGCCACCGCGTGCCCGGGTTCCCGCCCCGCCGGGCGGGAACCCCTTCGGGGGGAGGACCCACCCGGCGCCGTGCCGGACGGGGCCGCGTGCTCGCACGTCGGGAGGGGCAGCCATGACCGAGTTCATGACGCAGGCGGAGCAGCGTCCGCCGGGCACGGGCGGAACGGGCGGGGGCAAGGCGGGAGCGGGGAGTGCGGTCACGCCGCCGCGCCCGCCGGGGCAGCGAGAACCGGTGGAGGACACCGGGGCGCTCGACAGGCCGGAACGGGCGGGGCAGGCCCGGAGGTTCGACGAACACGGTGCGGCGGAGGATGCCGGCGCGGAGGCGACGGTCCTGCTGGAGCGGACCCGGGAGCTGGTGGACCCGGAGCTGCGCGCCGCGATCGAGTCGTTGCCCGCGCCTCTGCGGCGTATCGCGCTCTACCACTTCGGCTGGCAGCACGCGGACGGCAGCCCGGCGGCGGGCAACGCGGGCAAGGCGATCCGGCCGGCCCTCGTCCTCGCGGCGGCGTCCGCGCTGGGCGGCCCGGCCGCCCGGGCGGCGGCGGTGCGGGCCGCCGCCGCGGTCGAACTGGTCCACAACTTCACGCTGTTGCACGACGACGTGATGGACCGCGACACCACGCGCCGGCACCGCCCCACCGCCTGGACCGTCTTCGGCGACGCCGACGCGATCCTCGCCGGAGACGCCGTCCAGGCCCTCGCCCTGCGCCTGCTCGCCGACGATCCGCACCCGGCGGCCGTACCGGCGGTGCTCCGCCTCACGGAGTGCGTCATCGAACTGTGCGCGGGGCAGCACACCGACTCGGCCCTGGAGCAACGCGCCCCCACCGAGGTCGGACTGGCCGAGGTGCTCACCATGGCCGAGGCGAAGACCGGCGCCCTCCTCGGCTGCGCCTGCGCCCTCGGCGCGCTGTACGCGGGCGCGGACCCCGAGGAGGTGGCGGCGCTGGACGGCTTCGGCCGACAGGCGGGCCTCGCCTTCCAGCTGATCGACGACGTCATCGGCATATGGGGCGATCCACGGCGCACCGGCAAGCCGGCCGGCGCGGATCTCGTCGTCCGCAAGAAGTCCCTGCCGGTCGTCGCCGCGCTCACCTCCGGCACCCCGGCGGCCGCCGAACTGGCCGCGCTGTACGCCCGCCCGCATGCGGACGACGACGGCGAGATCGCCCGCACGGCCCTGGCCGTGGAACAGGCGGGCGGCCGCGACTGGGCCCAGGCCGAGGCCGCCGACCGCATGGCACGCGCCGTGCAGGAACTCTCCCGCGCGGTACCCGCCCCGGAGGCGGCGGGCGGCCTGCTGGCCCTGGCGGAATTCGTCACCCGCCGCACCAACTGACCCCGCCGCCCCCTACTCCGGAGCCCCCGACCCCGTGCGTTCCCTGACCTCGCACGGTCGCCGGGGGCTCCGGCCGTGCCGGTGCCCGCGCGAGTGCCCGTGCGGGTGCCTGTGGAGGTCCCTCAGGGGCAGGTGACGACCTGCCCCGCCCAGGAGAGCCCGCCGCCGAAGGCGAGCAGCAGGACCGGGGCGCCGCTCGGCAGTTCACGCCGCTCGGTGAGCTTGGACAGAGCGAGCGGTACGGAGGCGGCGGAGGTGTTGCCGGACTCCACGACGTCCTGCGCGATCACCACGCTGTCGGGCAGGTCGAGTTGGCGCAGGACGGCGTCGATGATGCGCAGGTTCGCCTGGTGGGTGACGACCCCGGCCAGGTCGGACGGGGCGAGCCCGGCCCGCGCGCAGGCCTCGCGGGCGATGGCGGGCAGTTCGGTCGTGGCCCAGCGGAAGACGGTCTGGCCGTCCTGGGCGAAGCGCGGGTGCCAGTCGCCGACCAGTCGGACGGCGTCGCCCCGACGGGGGTCGGAGCCCCAGACGACCGGCCCGATCCCGGCCTCGTCGGCGACGCTCAGTACGGCGGCGCCCGCACCGTCGCCGAGCAGGACGCAGGTGCGGCGGTCGGTCCAGTCGGTGACGTCGGACATCTTCTCGACGCCGATGACCAGGGCGTTCCTGGCGGCACCCGCGCGCAGGGAGTGGTCGGCGCAGGCGAGGGCGGTGCAGAACCCGGCGCAGCCGTTGTTGAGGTCGAAGGCGACGGGGGAAGACAGCCCGAGCCGTCCGGCGACCTGAGCGGCGATGGAGGGGCACCGGTCGATCGCGCTGCACGTCGCCACGGTGATCATCCCGATGTCGGCGGGTTCGAGCCCGGACGCGGCCAGCGCCTTGCCCGCGGCTGCGGTGGCCATGTCGGTCACCGACTCGTCCTCGGCGGCGATACGGCGGGTCGCGATACCGGTACGGCGCCGGATCCACTCGTCGTCGGTGTCGACCATGGCGGCCAGGTCGTCGTTGGTCAGGACGTGTGCGGGCTGGTAGTGACCCAGCGCGGTGACGCGGCTTCCCGGTGCGGCGGTGACGGGCACAGGTGATCTCCTCGGCTCGGCGTCGATGTCGCCGGAATATAGCAACCGATCGGTCGGAAGTTAAAGGAGCGAACCTCGCTACGATGGGCGCCATGAGCCCTCGCAAGTCCGCCGCCGAAGCACGCCGAACCCGGCAGCGCATCGTCCAACGCGGCATCGCCCTCGCCTCGGTGGACGGCCTCGAAGGACTCACCATCGGCCGCCTCGCCACCGACCTGGAGATGAGCAAGGCGGGCATCCTCGGCCACTTCGGCACGAAGGAAGCCCTGCAACTGGCCACGCTGGAGGGCGCGGCCGCGGAGTTCTCCCGTCTGGTCTGGGAACCCGCCGCCTCCGAAGTCCCGGGCCTGCCCCGCCTCCGCACGATCTGTGAAGCCTGGGTGACCTACCTCGAAACCGCCGGCGACATCTTCCCCGGCGGCTGCTTCTTCACCATGGCCTCCATCGAGTTCGACGGCCGGACCGGCCCCGTCCGCAACACCGTCACCCGCCTCTCCCTCCTCTGGCGCCGCCGCCTCACCACCGAGATCCGGACAGCGGTGACCTCCGGCGACCTCCCTCCGGACACGGACCCCGACCAACTCGTCTTCGAACTGATCGGCCTCTACCTGGCCCTCAACCAGGAGATACAGCTCTTCGCCAACCCGGCGGCAGGCACCCGGGCCCGCCGAGCCCTGGATCGATTGCTGGACCCCCACGCCTGAGCAGGCGCCGCACGGACCGGCTGCCGCCTCCCGGGCACACGGCTGCGGCGGGCGGAGCCTTCGCGCCGCCCCCGCGCTCCCTGCTCTCCTCCGCACGGGACTTCCCCGGCTTCGACGACGCCCACGTGGAACCGCGCCGCTGAAGCCCCGTCAGCCATGAAAAAAAGCCGCACCCGGACCGTCAGGGACGCCGTGGTCGGCGGTCCGCGGTCCGGGTGCGGGCGGCTAGGCGATACGACCCGCGCGAGCGCGGGTCAAAGAGCCCAGCGAAGGTCACGCCTTCTTGGTCTCCCAGAAGATCTTGGCGACCTGGTCGATGTAGTCCAGCGCCTTCTGGCCCGTCGCCGGGTCGACGGAGGCCTTGGCGGCGGACAGGGACTTCACGGCCTCGTTGAGGAGGTTCTGCAGCTCGGGGTAGCTGTCGAAGTGCGGCGGCTTGAAGTAGTCGCTCCAGAGCACGTCCAGGTGGTGCTTCGCCAGCTCGGCGCGCTGCTCCTTGATCACCGTCGCGCGGATCTGGAAGTGGGGGTCGTCGTTGGCGGCCATCTTCTCCTGGATGGCCTTCACCGACTCCGCCTCGATGCGGGCCTGAGCCGGGTCGTACACGCCGCAGGGCAGATCGCAGTGAGCGCTCACCGTGACCGTGGGGGCAAACAGGCGGGAAAGCATGGAGCGTTCCTTCCTCGTGATCGTCTTCTCAGGTGGGACATTACTCCCTGAGGCACTGGTTTTCCCGAGTGCCCCCCAGGGCTTAGGACAAAAGTCCGGGGTGCCGGCTGCTTGTTGTGCAACAAGGTGCAGTGCGGTCTGGCGGGGACGGATGGCCGAGGTCTGCCGGGTGGTTGCGCGGAGAACAGGGGTTCGCGTGCCGAATGAGTGACCTTTCCGGGGAGTAGGTCGTTGGATGGGTTGATGGTGGCCTGACGCCCGGAGGGAGGGGTGGGGTGGGTAGTCAGCGGGCGATCTCGGTGCCCTTCGTGGTGCCCGGCCCCTCCGGTGTCGCGGTCCGGGACCGGCTCAAGCATCTGAGCGTGGAGGACGAACGGGTGCTGCGGCTGGTCGGTGACCACCTCGGCAGCCTTGCCTCACGTGACCTGAAGGCACGCTGCGAATCCGGGTTGGACCACGACAACGGTCAGTGGGCCGAGCGCAAGCGCGTGCTCACGGTGGAGTCGTCGTCGCGGTGGGCGGGGTCGCTCACCAAGGCCACGCATGATCAGTGGGGTTTGGCCCGGCGGGCGCAGCTTGCGCATGTGCGGGGGCTGGAGGCGGCGGTGCGTTTGATCGTCCACCGACTGTCCCTGCCGGTCGGGCAGAAGGGCGGTAAGCGGGCGCCGGGTGGTTACCGTTCGCGGCGGGAATGGTTTGCCAAGTCTCGTCGTCTGCGGGTGCTGGAGGACCGGTTGCGGTCGGCGCGCGCGGACTGGGAGGCGGGTGTGGTGCGGGTGGTGCGGGGCGGCAAGCGGCTGTTGAACTCCCGCCACCACCTCGACGCGGCCGGTCTGACCGAAGAACAGTGGCGGGAGCGGTGGCGGGCCGCACGCCGGTTTCTCGCCGCCGATGGGGAGTCGGGGAAGCGGTACGGGAACGAGACGATCAGGGTCAGCCCGGACGGTGAGGTCAGCATCAAGCTCCCCGCGCCGCTCGCGCATCTGGCGAACGTTCCGCGCGGCCGGTATGTCCTGAGTGCGCGGGTCGCGTTCGCGCACCGGGGCGAGCAGTGGCGTGACCGTGTCACTGCGAATCGGGCGGTCGCCTACCGCATTCACGAGGACACCGTTCGCGGTCGCTGGTATCTCACCGCCTCCTGGACCCTGCCTCCGGTGACGGTGCTGCCGCTGACCGCCGCTCGCGCACACGGGCTGATCGGCGTCGACATGAACGCCGACCACCTTGCCACCTGGCGCCTCGACGTCCACGGCAATCCGGTGGGGGAGCCGCGTACTTTTGCCTACGACCTGTCCGGCACTGCCTCCCACCGTGATGCACAGATGCGTCACGCCCTGATCCGGCTGGTGCACTGGGCCGAACGCCACGGTCTGGCGATCGCGGTCGAGGATCTCGACTTCACCGCCGAGACCACCCGCGAGAAGCACGGGCGCCAGAAGCGGTTCCGTCGGCTGGTCTCCGGTATGCCGACATCCAGGCTGCGGGCCCGGCTCGTCGGCATGGCAGCCGAACACGACGTCCCCCTGATCGCCGTCGACCCCGCCTACACCAGCAGGTGGGGTGCCCAACACTGGCAGAAGCCTCTCACCAGCGCCCATCGCACACCCACTCGCCACCACGCGGCATCGGTGGCGATCGGACGACGCGCTCTGGGGCACCCGATCCGGCGACGGACGGCACCGCCCTCTGCCCACCGGAGTGATGGGCAGGGGCATCGGACCGTCCAGGCCGGACCAGGCGCCCCGGGGCGTGAGGGACCCCGCCCCCGTGTTCCCGGACCACGGACACGATCCGTGCGCGCCGGGCGCCGAGCGAACGCGGGCGACCAGCGTGCCCAACACCGTTCGGGGCACATGGCTGAGGACGAGACCTGGCAACAGGACTCCCTCCCACTCAGCTTCCAGGAACGGTCACACTGAGACTGTGGAGGAACGGACCGGGGAGGTGCCGGGGATGCCGGAGCTGTCGCAGGAGACCGAGCGGGGCAGGGTGCTGCCGCCCTTCGGGCTGGCCGAGGTCACGGGGCCGTCCATGGTGCCCACGCTGCGCCACGGGGACCGGCTGCTGCTGCGGTACGGCGTCCAGGTCAGGCCCGGTGACGTGGTCGTCCTGCGCCACCCCTTCCAGCAGGACCTGCTGGTCGTCAAGCGGGCCGCCGAGCGGCGCGAGGGCGGCTGGTGGGTGCTGGGCGACAACCCCTACGCGGGCGGCGACAGCACCGACTACGGCGTCGTGCCAGAGGAACTCATCCTCGGCCGGGCCTGGCTGCGCTACCGCCCGCTCGGCGGTCAGCGCTCGCCGCTCGCGCTCGCCCGCTGGCTGTTCTCGGCCGCCAGGCCGCTGCTGTCGGACCGGTCGGCCGCCAGGCGCTTGCGGGCGCGGTAGGCGGCGACGTTGGCGCGGGTCGCGCAGCGGTCGGAGCAGTAGCGCCGGGAGCGGTTGGTCGAGGTGTCCAGGTAGGCGTTGCGGCAGGGCGCGGCCTGGCACAGGCCGAGGCGGTCCACGCCGTACTCGGTGAGGTGGAAGGCGAGGCCCATCGCGGCGATGGCGGCGTAGCCCGCGGTCGCGTTGGAGGGGTGGTCGGCCAGGTGCATGTGCCACAGCGGGCGGCCGTCCTCGTCGCGGTGGTCGTGACCGGAGATCTGCGGGCTGACCGGGAACTCCAGGAGCAGTGAGTTCAGCAGGTCGACGGCGAGGGTCTCGTCGTTCTGGTCGGCCGCCTCGAAGACCCCGCGCAGCCTGCCCCGCACCGAGCGGAAGCGGGTCACGTCGGCGTCGGTGGCGCGCCGGGCCGCCTGGGAGCCCGCGCCGAAGAGGTCGCGGACGGCCTCGACGGAGGTCAGGGAGTCCTTGCCCCGCGCCGGCTCCTCGCTGTTGACGAGGCGTACGGCGTAGTCCGAGTAATAGGCCAGTTCCACTAGTAATCCTTACGCGGGCGCTCTATGGTCGTGTCGGCGGGCGGGTAACAGACGTTCGCCCATCCAGGGTATTACGTCTGATGTGGGAGGGGCGGGGAATCATGACCAGCGGCATCGGCACGGACTGGGCGGCCTGGCAGGAGAGCTGGGACCGGCAGCAGGAGTGGTACCTGCCGGACCGCGAGGAACGGTTCCGGATCATGCTCGACATGGTCGAGGCGTTCGCGGGGCCGACTCCCCGCGTGCTCGACCTCGCGTGCGGCACCGGCACCATCACCGCCCGGCTGCTCGACCGGCTCCCCGGCGCCACCAGCACCGGCGTCGACCTCGACCCGGCCCTGCTCGCCATCGCCCGCGGCACCTTCGAGGGCGACGACCGGGTCACGCTCGTGGAGGCCGACCTGAAGGACCCGGCATGGACGGCCGAGCTGCCGTACGACTCGTACGACGCCGTCCTCACCGCCACCGCCCTGCACTGGCTGCACCTCGACGACCTCACCGATCTGTACGGCCGGCTCGCGAAGCTGACCCGCGACGGCGGTGTCTTCATGAACGCCGACCACATGCCCGACGAGACCACGCCCCGCATGAACGCGGCCGAGCGCGACCAGCGGCACGTCCGCATGGAGGAGGCGCGGCGGGCGGGCGCCCTGGACTGGGCCGACTGGTGGCGGCTCGCCGCCGCGGACCCGGTGCTCGCCGAGCCCACCGCCCGGCGCTTCGAGATCTACGGCGAGCACGCCGACGGCGAGACCCCGTCCGCCGCCTGGCACGCGGCGGCCCTGCGGGAAAAGGGGTTCGCGGAGGCCCGGCCGGTGTGGTGCTCGCCGTCGGACAGTCTGCTCCTCGCGCTGAAATAGTCAGACTTAATTGCCGGACCAATTCCCGGAGGCGCCGGAAACGGCGGACGGTGTCCCCGCTTCGCGCGCATCGCGTGAATTCGGGGACACCGTCCGCCGTTCTGCCGTTTCCGCCGTTCGCTGTTTTCCGGAGAAGGACCCGGGGGAACCCCGGAGTACCTCAGAGAACCTTCGAAAGGAACGACTTCGTCCGGTCGTGCTGCGGATTCGTCAGCACCTCGCGCGGGTGCCCCGCCTCGACCACGACGCCGTCGTCCATGAAGACCAGCGAATCGCCGACCTCGCGGGCGAAGCCCATCTCGTGCGTGACGACGATCATCGTCATGCCGTCCTCCGCGAGGTCGCGCATCACGTCGAGGACCTCACCGACCAGCTCCGGGTCGAGCGCCGAGGTGGGCTCGTCGAAGAGCATCAGCTTGGGCTGCATCGCCAGCGCGCGGGCGATGGCGACGCGCTGCTGCTGACCGCCGGAGAGCTGGGCCGGGTAGTGGCCCTTGCGGCTGCCGAGCCCCACGCGGTCGAGGAGCTGCTCGGCCCGCTCCCGGGCCGCGGCCTTGCTCTCGCGCTTGACCTGGAGCGGCGCCTCCATGACGTTCTCCAGCGCCGTCATGTGCGGGAAGAGGTTGAAGCGCTGGAAGACCATGCCGATCTCCCGTCGCTGCGCCGCGACCTCCTTCTCCTTCAGCTCGTAGAGCTTGTCGCCCTTCTGGCGGTAGCCGACCAACTGGCCGTCGACGTACAGCCGTCCGGCGGTGATCTTCTCCAGGTGGTTGATGCACCGCAGGAAGGTGGACTTGCCGGAACCGGACGGGCCGATCAGACAGAACACCTCGCGCGGGTTCACCTCCAGGTCGATGCCCTTGAGGATGTGCGCGGGTCCGAAGGACTTGTGCACGCCCTCGGCCCTGACCATCGGGGCGCCGCTCGTGCTCGGCACGACGTCCTTGGAGAGCTTGCTCATCGGGCCACCTCCGGGCGGCGGAAGGAGGTGAACAGGCGGAGGTTCTTCCGCAGCCGCTCCAGCGGCGTCGGCGGGAGGTTCCGCGTCGAACCCCGGGCGAAGCGCCGTTCGACGTAGTACTGCACGATGCTGAAGATCGTGGTCAGGAACAGGTACCAGATGCAGGCGACGAAGTACATCTCGACCACCGCGAGCGAGGTGCTGGAGATGTCCTGGGCGTTCTTGATCAGCTCGGGCAGCTGCACGGCGTAGGCCAGCGACGAGGTCTTCAGCATGTTGATGAACTCGTTGCCGGTCGGCGGCACGATGACCCGCATCGCCTGCGGCAGGATCACCCGGCGCAGCGTCTTGCCCTGGGTCATGCCCAGCGCGTGCGACGCCTCGGTCTGGCCCTCGTCGACGGACTGGATGCCGGCGCGGACGATCTCCGACATGTAAGCGGCCTCGTTCAGACCGAGACCCAGCAGGGCGGTCAGGACCGGCGTCATGACGTCGTTCATCTCGTTCTTGTAGAACCCCAGGTTGAGGACCGGGAAGACGAGCGAGATGTTGTACCAGAGCAGCAGCTGGACCAGGACCGGCGTACCGCGGAAGAGCCAGATGTAGAACCAGGACACCGTGCTGGTGACCGGGTTGGACGACAGCCGCATCACGGCGAGCACCACGCCGAGGACGACGCCGAGCACCATGGCCAGCACGGATATGTACAGCGTCGTCCAGGCGCCCGAGATGATGTCCGGGTCGAAGAGGTAGTCCGGGATGACGCCGTAGTTGATCTTCGCGTTGGAGAAGGCGATCCCGATCATCGCCAGGATGGCGACGACCACGACGCCGGAGACCCAGCGCCCCCAGTGACGTACCGGGATGGCCTTGATCTGCTCCGGCGGCACCGAGGGCGCCGGAGCCTTGTCGACCGTGTCAGTCACAGCGACTGCCTTTCGTGATGCGCGAGGTTCAGGAGCCGCCGTTGATCTTCGCCTCGGTCACCGCACCGTCCGTGACGTTCCACTTCTGCAGGATCTTCGCGTAGTCGCCGTTCTTGATGATGGCGTCCAGCGCGGCCTGCAGGGCGTCGCGCAGCTGGGTGTTCTCCTTGGCGACGGCGATGCCGTACGGCCCGGCCTCGATCTGGTCGCCGACGACCTCGAAGTCCTTGCCGCCGCCGGACGTCTTCGCGTTGTACGCGGCCACCGGGAAGTCGTTGAGGTCCGCGACGGAGGCGCCCTGCTTCAGGCGCAGCAGGGCCTCGGGGTCGGTGTCGTAGGTCTGCAGGGTGATCGGCTTCTTGCCGTCCTTCTTGCACTTCTTGATCTGCTCGCGGGCGATGCCCTCGGAGGTGGTGCCCTTCTGCAGCGCCACGACCTTGCCGCACAGGTCGTCCAGCGACTTGATGCCCTTCGGGTTGCCCTTCTGGACCAGGATCGAGGTGCCGGCGGTGAAGTAGTCGACGAAGTCGACACCCTTGCCGACCTTCTTGCCGTTGCTGGAGTCGACACCGGTCTGGCGGTCCTTGGTGTCGTTCATCGCCGACATGATCACCTGGAAGCGCTTGGCCTGCTGACCCACGATCAGGTTGTCGAACTTGTTGTTCTGGAACTCGAAGGTCACGCCGAGCTGCTTGCCGAGGGCGGCCGCGATGTCCGGGTCGATGCCGGTCGCCTTGCCGTCCTTCATGAACTCGACCGGCGGGTACGCGATGTCGGAGCCCACCTTGACGACGCCCGCCTTGCGGATGTCGGCGGGGAGCTTGTCGGCGAGCGGGGCGGACGCGTTCGACGTGCCGGAGCCGGCGGACTTGTCCGTGTGGTCACCGCAGCCGGTGAGCAGCAGGGTGCCCGCGACCGCGATCGCACCGCCCGCTGCAATGCGGGTGCGCGTGGTCGTGCGACGGGTGGAGCTTGCGGTCATCGTGGGTTCCTCCGGCGGATGGGAAGAGGTCCGATGGGACGACGACAACACACACCTTCGTGTGTCGCGACCTCATGGGTTTACGGCATCCTGCCATTCGGACTGGGCCATTCAGGGGCGTCGCAATGTCAAAATCGGATAACGGGTGATCCCGAACCGCATCAGGTCGGTACAACCCCGCTGTACCCCCGCCGGATAATTTGCGGAAATTCACTCCCGAGGCCGGAAAATCGGCGCCATGTCTCACGATTCGGATGGCCGGAGCGCGTGCATTCGGGGCATTCGCGCATCTGGCGAAGGAGCGGTCCGGGCGGGTGCCCGGGGGCCGTCGCGGCGGCCCGGAGCGGTCGTGAGCCGGCCTGGAGCGGGCCTGGAGCGGGCCCGCGCCGGGTGGTCGACGCGGCCTGGAGGGGCTCCGCGCCGGGCGGTTGGCGCGACCACGCCATGTGACCTTGCGCCCAATGGACTCGTGGTCCGCCCGTCCGTCCGGTAAGAAGGTTCTTTACACCCCTCATCCGGGGCTCAGGGCGCGTGTGCGGCGCGCCCGTCGCGTATGTGCTCCCGCTTCACCGTCGACGAGCCGTACGCGGTGCCCGCCCGCTCCTCACCCGGAGCGGCCGACCCTCAAACCATGCATACCTAAGGGGTAAGACAAAGTGGCAGCGGAGATCGTCAATCCTCGCAGCGACAGCGGTACCGGACCGGAGGGCGGGGCCGAGCCCCTGGACACCTTCGATCCCGCGTTCGCGCTGCATCGTGGCGGCAAGATGGCCGTGCGGGCCACCGTGCCGATCCGCGACAAGGACGACCTTTCCCTCGCGTACACGCCCGGTGTGGCGCGCGTGTGCACCGCGATCGCTCAACAGCCCGACCTCGTCAACGACTACACCTGGAAGTCCTCGGTCGTCGCCGTCGTCACCGACGGCACCGCCGTGCTCGGCCTCGGGGACATCGGTCCCGAGGCGTCCCTGCCCGTGATGGAGGGCAAGGCGATCCTGTTCAAGCAGTTCGGCGGGGTCGACGCGGTGCCGATCGCGCTCGACTGCACCGACGTGGACGAGATCGTCGAGACCGTCGTCCGGCTCGCCCCCTCCTTCGGCGGGGTGAACCTGGAGGACATCTCGGCCCCCCGGTGCTTCGAGATCGAACGGCGCCTCCAGGAACGGCTGGACATCCCGGTCTTCCACGACGACCAGCACGGCACGGCCGTCGTGACCCTCGCCGCCCTGCGGAACGCGGCCCGGCTCAGCGGCCGGGAGATCGGCCAGTTGCGCGCCGTCATCTCCGGCGCCGGAGCGGCCGGGGTCGCCATCGCCCGGATGCTGGTCGAGGCCGGCATCGGGGACGTGGCGGTCGCCGACCGCAAGGGCGTCGTCTCGGCGGAGCGCACCGATCTGACCGATGTGAAGCGGGAGGTGGCCTCCTTCACCAACAAGGCGGGCATCACCGGCTCGCTGGAGGACGCCCTCGTGGGCGCGGACGTCTTCATCGGCGTCTCCGGCGGTACGGTCCCCGAGGAGGCCGTCGCCTCCATGGCCGAGGGCGCCTTCGTGTTCGCGATGGCCAACCCGAACCCGGAGGTCCACCCCGAGGTGGCGCACAAGTACGCGGCCGTCGTCGCGACCGGGCGCTCCGACTTCCCGAACCAGATCAACAACGTCCTCGCCTTCCCGGGCATCTTCGCCGGGGCGCTCCAGGTGCGGGCGAGCCGGATCACCGAGGGCATGAAGATCGCCGCCGCCGAGGCGCTGGCCGCCGTCGTGGGCGACGACCTCGCTCCCGACTACGTGATCCCCTCGCCCTTCGACGAGCGGGTCGCCCCCGCCGTGACGGCCGCCGTCGCCGCGGCCGCCCGCGCGGAGGGCGTGGCCCGGCGCTGACGCCTCGGGCGCGGCGGCGACCGGGCTGGCGCCGTGCCGGTGACCGCGTCCTGTGCCGAACGGCCCTGCCCTTCGCGGGCGGGGCCGTTCGGCGTTCCGCCGCCGTGCGCGCGGGGCGTTGCGCCGCACGGGTGCCGGAGGCAAGAGGGTGTGTGTCACACCGTCCGCCGGTTCCGTCCGGGGGCGGGCGGAACCTATCGTCGGGCCCATGTTCGCTGTCTACGCCGCCCGGATCGACCGTGACCAGCCGCTGTCCGGCCTTGAGTTGGGGGAGCGCCCGGCTCCCGAGGCCCGGCCGGGCTGGAGCACCGTCGATGTCCGCGCCGCCTCCCTCAACCACCACGACCTCTGGTCCCTGCGGGGCGTCGGGCTCCCCGAGGACCGGTTGCCGATGATCCTCGGCTGCGACGCCGCCGGGGTCGACGCGGACGGCAACGAGGTCGTCCTGCACTCCGTCATCGGGCAGACCGGCCACGGAGTAGGGCCCCGCGAGCCCCGCTCGATCCTCACCGAGCGCTACCCGGGCACCTTCGCCGAGCAGGTCGCCGTGCCCACCTGGAACCTGCTGCCCAAGCCGCAGGGCATGTCCTTCGCCGAGGCCGCCTGTCTGCCGACGGCCTGGCTGACCGCGTACCGGATGCTGTTCACCAACGCCGGGGTACGGCCCGGCGACTCGATCCTCGTGCAGGGCGCGGGCGGCGGGGTCGCCACCGCCGCGATCATGCTCGGCAAGGCGGCCGGGCTGCGCGTCTTCGCCACGAGCCGGGACGAGGCGAAGCGCAAGCGGGCCCTGGAGCTGGGCGCCGTCGAGGCGGTGGAGCCGGGGGCGCGGCTGCCACAGCGGGTGGACGCCGTGATCGAGACCGTGGGCGCGGCCACCTGGTCCCACTCGGTGAAGTCGCTGCGGCCCGGCGGCACGCTGGTCATCTCCGGCGCGACCAGCGGTGACCGGCCCTCGCACGCCGAACTGACCCGTATCTTCTTCCTGGAGCTGAAGGTCGTCGGCTCCACCATGGGCACCAAGGACGAGCTGGAGGACCTGCTGTCCTTCTGTGCCGTCACCGGTCTGCGGCCCGTCATCGACGAGGTGCTGCCGTTGGACCGCGCCCGCGAGGGCTTCGAACGGCTGGAGTCCGGCGGGCAGTTCGGGAAGATCGTGCTCACCTCCTGACCCGGCCGCGCCGGTGCCGCCGGGTCAGACCCGCGGGCGGCGCAGCACGGAGCCGACCTGGGCCGCCGCCGTCGCCAGGCGGTGGCGGACCTCCCGGAGCTGGTCGTCGGTGACGCCGTGGTCCCGGGCCGCGTCTCGGATGTCGTCCCGGAAGCGGTCGAGGAGGCGGTCCAGATCGCGCGCCGGGTCGCCGGTGGGGTCCTCGTGGGCCCACTCCGGCGCGTACTCGGCGGGGAAGTCCTCCGGGACGGTGGAGAACTCCGGCTCCGTGAAGGGGCCGCTCGCGGGGGTCGCATTCCGGCCGGGGGCGGCGGTCTTGCCGTGCTCCTTGCCGTAGTCGCCGTAGTTCTTGCCGAACTCGCCGAACTCCCGGGCCAGTTCCGAGATGCCCTCGCGGACCCCGGTCGGCCAGTCGCCCCGGCCGAAGGCGTCCTGCACCCGCTCCTGGACCCGGCGGGCGACGCGCTGCATCTCCTCCTGAGCCTGGGCCCGCGCCCGCGACTGCGCCTCCTGGGCCTGGCGGCGGGCACGCTGCGCCTCCTCACGGGCCCGGCGGCTCTCGTCCTTGGCCCGCCGGGCCTGCTCCTTCCACTCCTGCTTGGCCCGGCGCAGCTCCTCCTTGGCGGCCCGCCACGACTCCGGGTCGCCGCCCTGGTCGCCGTAGGCGTGGGCGGAGCCGGTGCGATTGCCCTGGCGGGCCTCGGTCGCGGCCGCGCGCATCTCGCGGCGCAGGTCGCCCGCCGCGCCGCGCACGTCGGCCTTGATCTCCGCGGCCAGCTCCGCGACCGAGTCACGGATCTCCAGCTCCAGATCGGCCAGTTCACCGCTGCGGTCGGCCAGTTCGGCGCGGCCCGCGTCGGTGATCGAGTACACCTTGCGGCCGCCCTCGGTGGTGTGGGTGACCAGGCCCTCCGCCTCCAGCTTGGCCAGACGGGGGTACACCGTGCCCGCCGAGGGGGCGTACAGCCCCTGGAAGCGCTCTTCGAGGAGCCGGATCACCTCGTAGCCGTGGCGGGGCGCCTCGTCGAGCAGCTTCAGCAGATACAGGCGCAGGCGGCCGTGGGCGAAGACGGGAGGCATGTCAGAGCACCTTCTTGTCGGTCGTGCCGTCGGCGGGGTTCCGGGTGTCGTCGTCGCCCCGGCCGGTGAAGGAATTGTCCCCCGGGGCGGCAGCCGGACCGCTCGCCCCGCCCGTGTCCTCGTCCGCCGGGCGGCGCAGCAGGGCGATGGAGCCGGAGACCGTGGTGGCCCGCAGCCTGCCCTTGCCGCTGCCCAGCCGGCCGGCGATCTTGTGGGCGCCCCACTGGCCGTACACCCGCAGGCCGTCGAAGGCATTGGAGATCGTGCCGCTCGCGGTGTTGGCCTCCACCTCCGTGTCCGCGGGGTGCGGCAGGCGGATGGCGATCTCGCCGGAGACGCTGGTCAGCCGGACGTCGGTGGGGCCGGCCGGGTCCAGATCGACGATCATCGAGCCGCTCACCGAGTCGGCGCGGACGGCGGGGCCGGAGCCGTCCATCACGGTCAGGTCGCCGGAGACGGAGTTGAAGCGCAGGTCGCCGGTGACGGTCTGGGCCTCCAGATTGCCGGAGACGGTGTCCGCGCGGACCGGGCCGGAGACGCCGACCAGCGTGGTGTCGCCGGTGACGCCCTTGACCACCGCGGGCCCGCGCAGCCCCGAGACGACCGCCCCGGCGCCGACCACGCCCACCTCCACGCGGGTGTCCGCGGGCACGGCGAGGGAGACCACCGCGCTGCGCCGCCAGCCCTTGCGGTCGAGCCACTTCAGAAAGCCCTTCCAGGGCAGGTCCTCGTACGCCACCGTGAGCGTGCCGCCCTGCTGGGTGACGATCAGGGGCGGGCCCTCGATCTCGGAGACCTCCAGGCGGGCGGAACTCTCCTCGGTGCCCACCACGTTCACCAGACCATTGACGATGCGCACGTGCAGTTCGCTCACGGGGGCGTCGAAGGTGAGCTTCTGGGGCTCGGCGACGGACCACTCGGACATGGGGCCTCCTCGGCAAGGACACGCGACACGACACGCCATATCGCGTCTACGAGAGACACGATATATCGCGGCTGTCGGAAGTCAAGACACTCTTTCGTGAGCACTCGCGAGCGACGGGCCGCCCCGGTACACGACAGCAGGCCCGCGGCGGACGCCTGTGCCGTCCGTCGCGGGCCTGCTGAAGGGGCCTGGTGAAAGGGTCTGATCTCCCGAGGGGCTACTCGTCGTCCTCGTCGTCCAGCCGCGCCAGCCACGTCGCCAGCCGCTCCACCGGGACCTCGAAGTCCGGGTTCAGGTCGACGAACGTACGGAGCTGCTCGGCGAGCCACTCGAAGGAGACCTCCTCCTCGCCGCGCCGCTTCTCCAGTTCCTCGATGCCTCGGTCGGTGAAGTACATGGCTGGAGCTCCGTCGGTGGGTGTGCGAAGGGACAGGAAAATGATAGGCAGCCGCCGGACCGAACGGGAAAGGGGCCGCCCCCGGAGGCAGTCGGAGCCCGGCCCCTCGTCGAACGGGGACCCCCGCGGGCGGGAGACGCGGTGCGGGCGCTCGCCACCGGGCCGAACGCGGCAAGGCCCGGACTGGTCCGCAAGCCGGCCCCCGCTCAACGCGGCCCGCGCAGGGCGTCGTCTCGAACACCTCGCGCTCGGAGCGCGCCGAACGAGGCAGGGCCCGTCCCCTGGACGAATTCGGAAGCCGTGTCCTGTCGGACGCGGCCCGCGCAGGGCGTCGTCTCGACGACCCCGCTCGCCACCGGCCCGAACGCGGCAGGGCCGAACGAGGCAGGGCCCGGCCCCCGGACGAATCCGGAAGCCGGGCCCCCGCTCAACGCGGCCCGCGCGGGGCTACGCCTCGAACACCTCGCGCACCAACTGCTCCTGCTCCGCCTGGTGGCGCTTGGCGGAGCCGACCGCCGGGGAGGAGCCGTGCGGGCGGGAGATGCGGCGCAGGCGCTCGCCCGCCGGGACGTCGGCGCCGACGGCCAGGTCCAGGTGGTCGATCAGGTTGAGGGCGATGAAGGGCCACGCGCCCTGGTTCGCCGGCTCCTCCTGCGCCCAGATGTACTTCTCGGCGTTGGGGTACTTGTTGACCTCCGCCTGGACCTCCGCACCCGGCAGCGGGTACAGACGCTCGAGGCGGATGATCGCCGTGTCCGTGATGCCGCGCTTGACCCGCTCGGCCTCCAGGTCGTAGTAGACCTTGCCCGTGCAGAAGACGACCTTGCGGACGGCGGCCGGGTCGACCGTGCTGTCGCCGATGACCGGGCGGAACTCACCCGTGGTGAACTCCTCCGCCTTCGAGGCCGCCGCCTTCAGGCGCAGCATCGACTTCGGGGTGAAGACGACCAGCGGCTTGTGGTCCGGGTTGTGGACCTGCCACCGCAGGAGGTGGAAGTAGTTCGACGGGAGCGTGGGCATCGCGACCGTCATGTTGTTCTGCGCGCAGAGCTGCAGGAACCGCTCCGGGCGGGCCGAGGAGTGGTCCGGGCCCTGGCCCTCGTAGCCGTGCGGGAGGAGCAGGACCACACCGGAGGTCTGGTTCCACTTCTGCTCGGCCGAGGAGATGAACTCGTCCACGACGGTCTGCGCGCCGTTGACGAAGTCACCGAACTGGGCCTCCCACATCACGAGCGCGTCGGGGCGGGCCAGCGAGTAGCCGTACTCGAAGCCCATCGCCGCGTACTCGGACAGCAGGGAGTTGTAGACGTTCAGCCGCGCCTGGTCCTCGGAGAGGTACTGGAGCGGGGTGTACTCCTCGCCGGTCTCCCGGTCGATGAGCACGGCGTGGCGCTGGCCGAAGGTGCCGCGCTGGGAGTCCTGGCCCGCGAGGCGGACCGGGGTGCCCTCCAGGAGCAGCGAACCGATGGCCAGGGTCTCGCCCATGCCCCAGTCGATCGTGCCGTCCTCGACCATGGACGCCCGGCGCTGGAGCTGCGGGAGCAGGCGCGGGTGGGCGGTGATGTGGTCGGGGATGTCGATCTGGGACTCGACGATCCGCTTCACGGTCTCCGCGGAGATCGCGGTCGGCACCGCCACCGGGAAGTTGTCGCTCGGCGCCTGGGACTCGCCCTGGACCGGCTGCGCGGTGGCCTCGCGGACCTCCGTGAAGACCTTCTCGAGCTGGCCCTGGTAGTCCTGGAGCGCCTGCTCGGCCTCTTCCAGGGTGATGTCGCCGCGACCGATGAGGGACTCGGTGTAGAGCTTGCGCACCGAGCGCTTCTTGTCGATCAGGTCGTACATCAGCGGCTGGGTGAAGGCCGGGTTGTCCGACTCGTTGTGACCGCGGCGGCGGTAGCAGATGAGGTCGATCACCACGTCCTTGTTGAACGCCTGACGGAACTCGAAGGCGAGCCGCGCGACGCGGACCACGGCCTCCGGGTCGTCGCCGTTCACGTGGAAGATCGGGGCCTCGATCATGCGCGCCACGTCGGTGGCGTACATGGACGAGCGGGAGGACTCCGGGGCGGCGGTGAAGCCGACCTGGTTGTTGATGACGATGTGGACCGTGCCGCCGGTGCGGTAGCCGCGCAGCTGCGACATGTTCAGGGTCTCGGCCACCACGCCCTGGCCCGCGAAGGCCGCGTCGCCGTGGATCGCCACCGGCAGGACGGTGAAGTCCGTGCCGCCCTTGTTGATGATGTCCTGCTTGGCGCGGGCGACGCCCTCCAGGACCGGGTCGACCGCCTCCAGGTGCGAGGGGTTGGCGACCAGGGAGACCGCGATCTGCTCGCCGTCCAGGCCGGTGAAGGTGCCCTTGGCGCCCAGGTGGTACTTCACGTCACCGGAGCCGTGCATCGACTTCGGGTCGAGGTTGCCCTCGAACTCCCGGAAGATCTGCGCGTACGACTTGCCGACGATGTTGGCGAGGATGTTCAGACGGCCGCGGTGGGCCATACCGATGACGACCTCGTCCAGGCGGGACTCGGCGGCGGAGTCGATCACCGCGTCGAGCAGCGGGATGACGGACTCGCCGCCCTCCAGGGAGAAGCGCTTCTGGCCGACGTACTTCGTCTGCAGGAAGGTCTCGAAGGCTTCCGCCGCGTTCAGGCGGCGCAGGATGCGCAGCTGCTCCTCGCGCTCCGGCTTGGAGTGCGGGCGCTCGACGCGGTCCTGGATCCACTTGCGCTGCTTGGGGTCCTGGATGTGCATGAACTCGATGCCGATGGTGCGGCAGTACGAGTCGCGCAGCACGCCGAGGATGTCGCGCAGCTTCATCAGGGACTTGCCGGCGAAGCCGCCGACGGCGAACTCGCGCTCCAGGTCCCAGAGGGTGAGGCCGTGCTCGGTGATGTCCAGGTCGGGGTGCTTGCGCTGCTGGTACTCCAGCGGGTCGGTGTCGGCCATGACGTGGCCGCGGACCCGGTAGGAGTGGATCAGCTCGAAGACCCGGGCGGCCTTGGTGACGTCGTCGTCGTGGCTGGCGTCGATGTCCTTGAGCCAGCGGACCGGCTCGTAGGGGATGCGCAGCGCCTCGAAGATGTCGTCGTAGAAGCCGTTCTCGCCGAGGAGGAGGTTCGCGACCTGGCGCAGGAACTCGCCGGAGGCGGCGCCCTGGATCGTCCGGTGGTCGTAGGTCGACGTGAGCGTCATGACCTTCGAGATGCCGAGCTTGTTCAGGGTGTCCTGGCTGGTGCCCTGGAACTCCGCCGGGTAGTCCATGGAGCCGACGCCCATGATGACCGACTGTCCGGGCATCAGACGCGGGACCGAGTGGACGGTGCCGAGGCCGCCGGGGTTGGTCAGGGAGACCGTGACACCGGTGAAGTCGTCCATGGTCAGCTTGCCCTCGCGGGCGCGGCGGACGATGTCCTCGTAGGCCTGCCAGAACTCGAAGAAGTTCAGCGTCTCGGCCTTCTTGATCGCCGCGACGACGAGCTGGCGGTCGCCGTTGGGCTTGACCAGGTCGATGGCGAGACCGAGGTTGACGTGCGGCGGCTTGACGAGGGTGGGCTTCCCGTCCTTCTCGCCGAACGACCAGTTCATGGACGGCATGGCCTTGATGGCCTGCACCATGGCGAAGCCGATCAGGTGCGTGAAGGAGATCTTCCCGCCCCGGGCGCGCTTCAGGTGGTTGTTGATGACGATGCGGTTGTCGAACAGCAGCTTCACCGGGACCGCGCGGACCGAGGTGGCCGTCGGCAGCTCCAGCGAGGCGTTCATGTTCTTGGCCACGGCGGCGGCCGGGCCGCGCAGCGTGATCAGCTCGGGGCCCTCGGCGGCCGCAGCGGCCGCCTTCGGCTGAGCGGCGGCCGGGGCCTGCGCGGGCTTGGCGGGGGCCGGGGCGGCCTTCGCCGCCGGGGCCGGAGCCGGGGCCTGGGCCGGAGCGGCGGCGGGCTTCGCGGCGGCCGGGGGCTGCGCGGCGGGCGCGGCCTGGGCCGGGGCGGCCGAGGTGGTCCCCGCGGCCCCCGCGGCCGTGGCGCTCACCGGAGCCGAGGCGGCAGGAGCCCCCGGCTTGTAGTCGGCGAAGAAGTCCCACCAGGCACGGTCAACCGAATTCGGGTCCTGGAGGTACTGCTGATAGATCTCGTCGACGAGCCACTCGTTCGGGCCGAACGCCGCGGCGGGGTTCTTCCCGGCTTGGTCGTCGGTCGAAAGGTTCGAGTTACTGGGGGACTGTGGCGACACGGCGGCAACCGCCCTCTTCCGCTTCACAAGGTGATGGACAGCGGGAATAAAGGCTACGCCTCCCGGAGCGGGAAGGTCAGGTCGGGCCCGTTCATCGTCGCGTAAGTCACACCGGGAACCGCGTTTCGGGGCCGGAAATGGCGGGAAACAAGCGTGGTTCCGCACGTCAGAGCGAGGGTGAGGGTGCGAGGAACCAGGCCCCTGGACGCGGTCGTTCGTCGACCTGCGTGGGCCCGGACCTGATCACACGGGTCCGGCGGAGCGGATCATCGGTGATCTTGGTCTTCCGGAGTGAACTCTACGTCAACTCGGCTACGCGGAAAGCCCCGGAAGGGTGACGATGATCCGGCAGCCGCGCTCGGATTCGGCCACGCCGATCCGGCCGCCGTGCAGATCCACCGCCCAGCGGGCGATCGCGAGGCCGAGCCCCGTGCCGCCGTCGCTGCCCGGACCGTGCGGGCGTGTCACCGCGCCCCGGTTGAACCGCTCGAAGACCCGGTGCCACTCCGACCTGGGGATGCCCGGACCCTCGTCCTGGATCTCCAGCTCCAGCGACTCCGGCTGCGCCCCGCGCCGCGCCTTCACCGTCACCCGGCCGTAGGCGGGGCTGTGCTTGACGGCGTTGTCGATCAGGTTGGCGACGACCTGGTGGATGCGCTCGGGGTCCGCGTGGGCGGTCAGTTCCGGCGGGGAGACGTCCAGGTGCAGATGCACGTCGGTCCGGGTGTGGGTGCCCGAGCCCGAGGCGATGCCGGCGCGCGCGGAGGCGACCATGTTGGCCTCCTTCAGCACCCCGGACAGATACGGCCACACCTCGAAGCGGCGCATCTTCAGCGGTACGACGCCGTTGTCCAGCCGGGAGAGGTCCAGCAGGGTCTCCACGAGCCGCCCGAGGCGCTCGGTCTGCTGGAGGGCGGTGCGCATGGTCTCGGGGTCGGCCTCGGTGACGCCGTCGACGATGTTCTCCAGCACCGCGCGCAATCCCGCGATTGGGGTGCGCAGCTCGTGCGAGACATTCGCCACCAGCTCCTTGCGCTGGCTGTCCTGCGCCTCCAGCTCGTCGGCCATGACGTTGATCGTCACGGCCAGGTCGCCCAGTTCGTCGCGGCGGCCCTCGCTGACCCGGCGGGTGTAGTCGCCGTGCGAGATGGAGCGGGCCACCGCGTTCATCTCGTCCAGCGGGGCGGTGAGCGAATGCGCCACGAACTGCGTGATCAGCAGCGTGGCGATCATCGAGAAGACCGTGATGAAGCGCAGCTCGGTCTTGGTGTGCACCGCGATCATCGACAGACCGGTGGTGATCAGCACCGAGATGACGACCAGAGCACCCAGCTTGGTCTTGATCGAGAACGGGCGTACGCCGCCCCAGGGCTGGTCCTCCCCGGGGCCCTTCCGTGCGGCCTCCCGTCCCCCGCTCACGGCGTCGGCGTCTCCAGCGCGTACCCGACGCCGTGCACCGTGCGGATGCGCTCGGCGCCGATCTTCCGCCGCAGGGCCTTGATGTGGCTGTCCACGGTCCGGGTGCCGGAGGCGTCCGCCCAGTCCCACACCTCGGCCAGGAGCTGCTCACGGGAGAGCACCGCGCGCGGGGTGTTGGCCAGGCACACCAGCAGGTCGAACTCGGTGGGCGTCAGATGCACGTCCTCGGCCTTCACCCGCACCCGGCGCTGAGCGTGGTCGATCTCCAGCTCGCCGAGGCGCAGTATCCCGGAGCGGGGCGTGGTGGCCGCGATGGCGGCGCGCTCCATGCGGCGCAGCAGGACGTGCACCCGGGCCGCCAGCTCCCGCATCGAGAACGGCTTGGTCATGTAGTCGTCGGCGCCGACGCCCAGGCCGACCAGCATGTCGGTCTCGTCGTCGCGCGCGGTGAGCATCAGCACCGGCACCGGACGGGCGGCCTGCACCCGGCGGCAGACCTCCAGGCCGTCGAAGCCGGGGAGCATGATGTCGAGGATCAGCAGGTCGGGCTGCCATGCCTCGGCGGTGTCGACGGCCGCCGGGCCGTCGCTCGCGGTCTGCACGAGGAAACCCTCCGCGCGCAGCCGGGCCGCGATGGCGTCGACGATCGTGGGGTCGTCCTCGACGACCAGCACCCGGCGCTGGGCGCCCTGGGTCGTGCTCGCCGCACCGGTCTGGGAGGTCTGTGTCTGCTCCATCGCCCGCCCCTGCTGCTTTCCGGAATCCGTGGGGTGATCCCATGACTGCGATCGACGCCGATGATCGGCGCCAGGGCAGCACATTACGGGGACACGCCGCGCCGTCGCTATCCAGGGCGGACGGCGAGATGCACCACGTCGGGAACGCCACGGGCAACGGGCACCTCTTCGGTACGCACCTGCCGGAACCCGGCATTCCGCAAGGTTCCTTCAAATTCCGGAGAGGGCTGGGCCGACCACACCGCCAGCACTCCGCCCGGCCTCAACACCCTTGCGCAGGCGGCGAGTCCGGGCTTCGTGTACAGACCGTCGTTGTCCTCGGTGACGGTCCAGCCGGGACCGTTGTCGATGTCGAGGCACAGCGCGTCGAACGTGTCCGATGTCTCATTGACGTAAGAGACGAGATCGTCCTCGACCACGGCCGTGCGCGGGTCCGCGAGCGCCTCCGCCGACAGTTCCCCGAGCGGTCCGGCCCGGTGCCAGCCGATCACGGCGGGCTCCCGCTCCACCACGACGATCCGGCCCCAGTGCGGATCGGCCGCCGCGTGGGCGAGTGAGAAACCGACCCCCAGGCCGCCGATCAGCACGTCCGGCGAAGGGCGGCCGTCGAGCGCGGCCCGCGCCGCGTCCACGAGCAGCCGCTCCGAGCGCCCGTCCGAGGTGTCCATCAGGAAACACCCGTTGGCGATGATCTGGAGCAGGCCGCCGTGCCGGCGCAGGACCACCTCGCCGTACGGCCCGTCGCGCCGGTCCAGGACTACGGGGCTGTCGTGCGTCGTGGTCATGCGGTTCATCCTGCTGGACCGGCCGGGACCGGACCACGCGTTTCACGGAACCCGCGGGTTTCGCGGAACCAGGTCCCAGCTGCGGCGACGCGATCGCCCCTTCTTGTTCGCTCAGAGTGAACAAGGGGCGGGGAACATTCCGGGGCTCACGAGCATTGAGTCAGTGTTACTCAAGTTGACTGTCAAAGGGGAGATCATGGCTGATGAGTCCACGGCGTTCACGCTCGTCCTGCCCGTGCTGCCGCTCGACGGTGAAGTCGTGCTGCCGGGGATGGTCGTACCGCTGGACCTGAGTGACGCCGAGGTGCGGGCGGCCGTGGAGGCCGCGCAGGCCGCCGCCCGCTCGGAGTCCGGCAAGCCCAAGGTGCTGCTGGTGCCGCGCATCGACGGCACCTACGCCAGGACCGGTGTCCTCGGCACCGTCGAACAGGTCGGCCGGCTGGCCGACGGCGACCCCGGCGCGCTGATCCGGGGCCGCGACCGCGTGCGCATCGGCGCCGGTACGACCGGTCCGGGCGCCGCGCTGTGGGTCGAGGGCGCCCGGGTCGAGGAGACCCTGCCCGACCCCCTGCCCGGTCAGGTGACCGAGCTGGTGAAGGAGTACAAGGCGCTGGCCAGCACCTGGCTGAAGAAGCGGGGCGCCTGGCAGGTCGTGGACCGGGTCCAGGCCATCGACGGCGTCTCCGCGCTCGCCGACAACTCCGGTTACTCGCCCTTCCTGACCACCGACCAGAAGATCCAGCTCCTGGAGACCACCGACCCGGTGGCCCGGCTGAAGCTCGCCACCCAGCAGCTCCGCGACCACCTCGCCGAGCAGGACGTGGCCGAGACCATCGCCAAGGACGTCCAGGAGGGCGTCGACAAGCAGCAGCGCGAGTTCCTGCTGCGGCGCCAGCTGGAGGCGGTCCGCAAGGAGCTGCGCCAGCTCAACGGCGACAGCGCCGACTCCGCCGAGGAGTCCGACGACTACCGCGCCCGGGTCGAGGCCGCCGACCTCCCGGAGAAGGTCCGCGAGGCCGCCCTCAAGGAGGTCGACAAGCTGGAGCGCTCCTCCGACCAGTCGCCCGAGGGCTCCTGGATCCGCACCTGGCTGGACACCGTCCTGGAGATGCCGTGGAACGAGCGGACCGAGGACGCGTTCGACATCCAGGGCGCCAAGGAGATCCTGGACGCCGAGCACGCCGGTCTGGACGACGTCAAGGAGCGCATCACCGAGTACCTCGCCGTGCGCAAGCGGCGCGGTGAGCGCGGCCTCGGTGTGATCGGCGGGCGGCGCGGCGGTGCCGTGCTCGCGCTGGTCGGGCCGCCCGGCGTCGGAAAGACGAGCCTCGGCGAATCCGTGGCCCACGCGATGGGCCGCAAGTTCGTCCGCGTCGCGCTCGGCGGTGTGCGGGACGAGGCGGAGATCCGGGGACACCGGCGCACCTACGTCGGCGCGCTGCCCGGCCGCGTGGTCCGCGCGATCAAGGAGGCCGGGTCGATGAACCCGGTCGTGCTCCTGGACGAGATCGACAAGGTGGGCTCGGACTTCCGGGGCGACCCGGCCGCCGCCCTCCTCGAAGTGCTCGACCCGGCGCAGAACCACACCTTCCGGGACCACTACCTGGAGGTCGAACTCGACCTGTCCGACGTGGTGTTCCTCGCCACCGCCAACGTCCTGGAGGCGATCCCGGAGGCGCTGGCCGACCGGATGGAGATCGTCCGCCTGGACGGCTACACCGAGGACGAGAAGGTCGTCATCGCCCGCGACCACCTGCTCCCGCGCCAGCTGGAGCGCGCCGGTCTGACCGGCGAGGAGGTCGTGATCGACGAGGGCGCGCTGCGCAAGCTCGCCGGTGAATACACCCGTGAGGCGGGCGTGCGCACCCTGGAGCGGACCGTGGCTCGGCTGCTGCGCAAGGTCGCGGCCCAGCACGAACTCGGCGAGCGGGAGCTGCCGTTCACGGTCCGCGAGGAGGACCTGCGCGGTCTGGTCGGACGGCCGCACCACGTGCCCGAGTCCGCCCAGGACCCGGCCGAGCGCCGTACCGCGGTGCCCGGTGTGGCGACCGGACTCGCGGTCACCGGCGCGGGCGGCGACGTGCTGTTCGTCGAGGCGTCCCTCGCGGACCCCGAGACGGGCGCGGCGGGGCTCACCCTCACCGGTCAGCTCGGTGACGTGATGAAGGAGTCGGCGCAGATCGCGCTGAGCTTCCTGCGCAGTCACGGCGCGGAGCTGGAGCTGCCGGTGGCCGACCTGAAGGACCGGGGCGTGCACATCCACTTCCCGGCGGGCGCGGTCCCCAAGGACGGGCCGAGCGCGGGCGTCACCATGACGACCGCTCTCGCCTCCCTGCTCTCCGGGCGGCTGGTCCGCACGGACGTGGCGATGACCGGCGAGGTCTCGCTGACCGGCCGGGTCCTGCCGATCGGCGGCGTGAAGCAGAAGCTGCTCGCCGCGCACCGCGCCGGGGTGACCACCGTGATCATCCCCAAGCGCAACGAGGCCGACCTGGACGACGTCCCGGCCGAGGTGCTGGAGAAGCTGGACGTCCACGCCGTCACCGACGTGCGCCAGGTGCTGGAGCTGGCGCTGGCCCCGGCGGGGGCGGTGGCGCCCGAGGTGTCCGTGGCCGCGTGACGGCCGCGCGCCGAGCGGCGTTCGCACCGGCCGCGCGAAGCGGCGTACGAAGGCCCGGGTTCCCGCGGGGAACCCGGGCCTTCGGGTTGTCCGGCAAGGGGGCGGGACGGCGGCTAGCCGTTGGCCAGCGCGACCACCCGGTCCAGGGCGCCGTTGAACTTGTCGTGATCGCCGACGGTCGGGCCGGACGAGGTGTACTGCCACATCGTCTGGAAGCCCCAGCCCGCGGGGAGAGTGCCCGGATCGGCGGCGTAGCGGGCGATCCACAGCGGGTTGTTCGCGGCGAAGGCGGCGGAGTTCCCGGTGCACTGGGTCCACCAGCTCGTGGCCGTGTAGATCACGGCGTCCCGGCCGGTGCGGGCCCTGTAGGTGTTCAGGAAGTCCGCGATCCAGGAGACCATCGCGGCCGGGGTCTTGCCGTAGCAGGCGTCGCCGTACGGGTTCCACTCGATGTCGAGCGTGCCCGGCAGGGTCCTGCCGTCGCGGGACCAGCCGCCGCCGTGGTCCACGAAGTAGTTGGCCTGGGTGGCGCCGGTCGTGGTGTCCGGGGTGGCGAAGTGGTACGCGCCGCGGATCATGCCGACGTTGTACGAGCCGTTGTACTGCTGCGCGAAGGACGGGTTGGTGTAGTAGGTGCCTTCGGTGGCCTTGGTGTAGGCCCAGCGGACCCCGCTGTTCCAGAGGGTGGCCCAGTCGACGCTGCCCTGGTGGCCGGAGACGTCGACGCCCTCGGTCTGGACGGCGGCGGCGACGGTGGGGGGAGTGCCGGAGCGGCCGTCGTGGGCGAGGACGCCGATGCCGAGGTGGGCGGAGCCCCGGGCGGGGGCGGCGGCGGTGCGGGCGGCGGCGGGTACGGCGCAGAGGACGGCGAGCGCGAGCGCCGTCAGCAGGGCGAGGGCGAGCCCCGGGGGGGAACCGGGGGAGCGGGGACGGCGGGAGCCGGGTCTGTGCACGGGCATGACGTACCTCCTGGGCGATCCGAGGAGAAGTGGGGGGATCGTGGTCATGTCACGGGAACTGTCGGGCCTGTCTGTCATGTCGGGCCCGGTCATTGAAGCTACGCACGTAGATGAGCGCGTGGAAGAGGGCTTCGATGCCGCCGTTGGTCTACGCCTGCGAAATACTGACGGAGCTGCGGTGATGACGGGGTTCGGCAGAAAATTTCAGGACGCGAAACCGATTCAGGGGTGCTGACGTGCACGAGGACGGAATGGGCGGCGCGCACGGCGCCGGCGGCCAGGAGGTGCCGCGCTGCGCGGACCAGGAGTTCCTGGCGCTGGAACGCGAGCTGACCGTGCTGCTGCGGCGTGCCCGCGCCAGCCAGGGGGAGATGGCCCGCGAGGTCCACCCCGACCTGGAGTCCTCCGCGTACGGCCTGCTCATCCGGCTCGACGAGTGCGGTGGCCGGCGGGCCACCGAGCTGGCGGCGTACATCGGGGTCGGCAAGGCCACCATGTCCCGCCAGTTGCGGGCCCTGGAGGAGCTGGGGCTGATCGCCCGCGAGCCCGATCCCGCCGACGGCCGCGCCTGGCTCGTCACCCTCACCGAGGAGGGCCGCCGCCGGGTCGGCACCGTGCGCGAGGCCCGCCGCGCCCGTTACGTCAGCCAGCTCGCCCACTGGGACCGCCGCGAGGTCGCCGAACTGGCACGGCTGCTGCACCAGTTGAACGGTCTCGCGGAGAAGTAGCCCGGCTCAGAAGGCGACGTGGACCACCGACGCGTCGTCGTGGGTCTTGCTGCGGTGCAGGAAGGTCCGCTCCTCGCGGTCCTTCTCCTCCAGTTCGCGCACCCGGGCCACCAGCGCGTCGGCGCCCTGTTCGGCGATCAGGTCGAACAGGGCCGTCCAGTCGCCCTCGTGGAACTTCTCCGTCCAGCGGGTGGCGCCGTCGGTCAGCGCGGCCAGGGCGCGGACCCCCGCGCGCGGGACGCTGCCGGTGACCGCGCGGGCGGCCACCGAGGGGTCGGCGGCGGCTGTGAAGAAGCCGCCCTCCTTGTTGCGCAGGTTCGCGTCGATCAGCGCGTCGGTGGCGAGCGCCTCGCGGGGGAGCCGGGCCAGACGGTCGTCCAGGACCGGGGTGACCGCCCCGTCCGGTCCGCGCAGCAGCAGCGCCGAGTCGGACAGGACCAGGTACTCCAGCAGGTCGGCCGACCAGCGGGCCAGAACGACCGTGGCCTGCGGCGTTCGCGGGTGAGAAAGGTCACAGGTTTGGGAGTGCGCGGAACGGGTCCGGTCGATCGCCTGCGCGAGAATCTCCGGCAGTGTCAGATGTCGGTCGGAAACGGTCAGTTCGGTCAGCGCCCCGCCGAGCCGTGCCGTGAACCAGGGGACCGAGTGCACACAGCCGGTTCCGTCGCGGGGTGGCGTCACACCGTCGAGCAAGATCACGCAACCGCCCTGACCGCAGGCGGGTAGTCCGACCCCGGCGAAGTCCTCGTTGGGGCGGTCCGGGTCGCCGGGTTCCGAGACGAGTTCGGTGCGCACCGGCCCAGTCTGCACGAACCCTCCACAGAAATCGCCAAACCTCGTCGACCATGGCCCATTTGAGCCCTCAGGCTCACATCGGCGCCTGCTTTGAGGGCAATTGACGTACTACGGCAAGACGTGGCGGCGAATACTGCCAAAGGCTGCCGCGTGCGTCCAACCGGCCCGCCGCGCAGGGGTGTCGGACGGCCCGGCGGAACTTGCCCGCCAACTCCCCTCCGATGTTCACTCCTTCGGGTGGCGGGTCAGGTGATGCGCGGCCACTGCCCACCGGCGCTGGGAGGGTCGGGAACCGTACGAACCGGGTGTACGCACCACTTGGCACCGAGACGGCGGGGCGCCACCCGGGCCCTTCGGTAGACGAGTTCAGGATTGCGAGCACCGGTGCAGAAGAAGCGGCCTCGGCGCACAGGCAGGCAGACGGCCCCCGAGGGGGCCGCCGAGCAGACCCCCGTGGGCGCCGGACGCCCCACTCATGTGCGCACCCGGCTGATCGTCGCGGTGGCGGTTGTGGCCGCGGCCATCGCCGGAGCAGGCGCGCCCGCGCTGCTCGGCGCGTCCCAGGACCTCAGCGAGTCCCAGGAACTGGCGACCCTGTCCGCCCGTACCCAGGACGCCCTCGCGCTGGCGCACTCCCTGGCCGACGAGCGCGACGAGGTCACCGCCTACGTGGCGGCCGGGCGTCCCCGGTCCAAGGCGCCCTCGGAGGAGCGCGGCGCCCGGGTGGACCGCCAGGTCGAGGACCTGCGCGCCGACACCGGCATCCCCTCCCGGCTGCGCGCCGACCTCGACGGGATAGCGGCGGTCCGCCGCACCGCGCTGACGGGCAGGACGGACGCGCTCCAGACCCAGCAGGCGTATTCGGCCACCATCGCGGACCTCCACCGGCTCGCCACGGAGCTGGCCGAGAAGATGCCCCCGCGCGCGGGAACCGGCAGCTACGCGCTGGCCGAACTGGACACCGCCGTCCAGCAGTCCGCCGCCGCCCGCGGCCTGCTGCTGGCCGCGCTCAGCGTCCCCTCCACCCCGCGCACGGTGATCAGCCCGGTCACCGGTCTGCCCGTCACCACCCGCACCACCAGTGACGCCGACCGCAAGCAGCGCGACGCCCTCACCGCCGCCGCCCAGCAGGCCCGGGTGCGCGCCGACGCCTCCCTCGCGGACTTCCGCGCCACCGGCACCAAGCAGGCGGTCACCTCCTTCGACTCCACGGTGACCGGCACCGAGGTCAACTCCGCCGAGAAGTACCTCGCCGCCCTCACCGACCAGCCGACCCTCGGCGACAGCGAGCTGAACACCAGCCCCAAGAAGCTGGACGCCACGCTCTCCGCCCGCGTCGACCTGATGCGCGGCGCCGAGCAGTCCCTCTACGACCGGCGCACCAAGGACCTCGCCCGGATGCGGGACGAAGACGTCAGCGCGCTGGAGCTCCGCGTCGCGGTGCTCGGGGTGCTGATGCTGGTCGCCGTCGGCATCGCCACCGGCATGGCCCGCACGCTGACCCGCCCGCTGTCCGTGCTGCGCCGCGGCTCGGCCCGCCTGGCCGGCGCCGAGGACCCGACGACCGAGCAGCCGATCGCCTTCACCGGACGCAACGACGAGTTCGCCCAGGTCGTCCGCTCCGTCAACGCCCTGCACGCGCACGCCGTCACGCTGCACGAGCGGGTCGGCACACTGGAGACCGACCGCAAGCACCTGGTCGGCCAGCGGCAGAAGATGGCCGACGCGCGCGAGCAGCTCCGCACCGAACTGTCCGAGTCCTCGGACCAGCTGGAGCGGCTGCGGACCAGCATCGGCGGCACCTTCGTCAACCTCGCGCTGCGCACCCTCGGCCTCGTCGAGCGCCAGCTCTCGGTCATCGAGGGCCTGGAGGAGCGCGAGCAGGACCCCGAGCGGCTGGCCACGCTGTTCAAGCTGGACCACTTCGCCACGGTCATGCGCCGCCACAGCGAGAACCTGCTCGTCCTCTCCGGCACCGAGCACGTCCTGCCGCACCCCGGCCCGGTCCCGCTGGTCGACGTGGTCCGCGCGGCCGTCAGCGAGATCGAGCGCTACGAGCGCGTCCGCATCGCCGCGCTGCCCCCGCACGCCCACGTGGCCGGGTTCGCCGCCGACGACCTCTCCCATCTGCTCGCCGAACTCATGGAGAACGCCAGCTCGTTCTCCCCGCCGGACCTGCCCGTCGAGGTCTCCGGCTGGATGCTGGAGTCCGGCGAGGTGATGCTCTCCGTCCAGGACGAGGGCATCGGCATGACCAGCGAGCGCATGGACCGGCTCAACGCCCGCCTGGCGGAGTTCGACCCGGAGTCGCCGTACGAGCAGGAGGGCGCCGAGGGTCTCGGCCTCGGCCTGTACGTGGTGGCCCGGCTCGCCCACCGGCACGGCATCCGCGTGAAGCTGCGCGAGCAGAAGCAGGGGGGAGTGGCGGCGGTCGTCGTCCTGCCCGAGGCGCTGCTCGCGGAGACCCCGGTCGCCGCGATCCCGCACCCCTCCACCCGGCGCGACGTCACCCAGTCCTTCTCGCTGCCCGGCGCCGACGCGGAGGCCAACTCCAACGTCCTGCGCGGGCGCGACAAGGGCGCCGACCCGCTGGTCGCCCTCGCGGAGAAGGCGGTACGGGAGAACGAGCAGCGGGGTGAGGAGGCGCCGGACGACGAGGTCCGGGACACCTCCGCCGGGCGCGTGCCGCCGCTGGTGACCGAGACCACGATGGAGCTGCTGCTCCCGGAGACGGACACCGAGGACGGCGTCTCGGACTCCGGTGCCGGTGCCGCGTCCGCTGATGCCGGAACCACCGACGCCGACGCCGGCCGGCCCGCCGAGGAAGCCAGGCCGCCGGGCGAGGGCTCCGGCCGCATCGCCCGCGCCCAGCGCCTCGCCGCCCGGGCCGCCCGCGCCGACGACTGGCCCGGCGGAGCCGCCACCGAGCCCTCCGGCGCGCGCGCCGCGCGTTCCGGCGAGGACGACGACTGGCCCGGCGCGTCGGACGAGCGGTCGGACACCGCCGCCGCGCCGTCCGTGCCGCGCCCGGCCCGGTCCGCTCCGGACGACGACTGGCCCGGCGCGTCGGACGAGCCGTCCGGCACCGCCGCCGCGTCCTCCGCCGTCCGCGACGCCCGGCGCGGGCAGGACGACGACTGGCCCGGCGCGGCCGCCGCGTCGTCCGGCGCCGGGGACTCGGGCGGCGAGCACGAGCGGAGCGGCGGACGCGAGGAGCCCGCGACGCGGGCCCGTATCCCCGCCCCGAGGTCCGGTGACGCCCCTGGGGAGGGGACCGCTCACGACCGCGCGGCGGACGAGACGGAGACGGAGGACCGGCTGACGGCCAAGGGCCTCCCCAAGCGCACACCCAAGATCACCGCACCCGAGGCGCCGGCGGCCCCGCGCGGCGGAAGCGTCGACGCCGAGGCCCTGCGCCGCAGGCTCGGCGGATTCCGTCGCGGAGCCCAGGCCGGCTACCGGGATGTCGAAGCGGAGATCGCCGACAAGACGGGCCAGAACGAGCGGCCCGCCACCGGCGAACACGTCGAAGAAGCCACGGGGGGCCCAGCCGAGGAGGCAAGCAGTTGACCACGCCCAGTACCTACGGACTGAGCAGTGAAGCCCGCAACCTGCACTGGCTGCTGACCAACCTGGTCGAGGAAGTACCCGGCATCCAGTCCGTGGCGGTCGTCTCCTCCGACGGCCTGCTGCTCCTGTCCTCCGACCCCGAGCGGGCGGAGGAGTCCCGGCAGGCACGCCCTGCCAAGGGTCCGCGCGGCTCCGCCGCCGACCTCGCCACCATCGTCTCCGGCATCGGCAGCCTCACCGTCGGCGCCGCCAAGCTGATGGACTCCGGCGGGGTCAAGCACACGATGGTCGCGATGGACGAGGGGAGCCTGTTCGTCATGTCGATCAGCGACGGTTCGCTGCTCGGCGTGCACGGCTCCGCCGAGTGCGACATGAGCGTCGTGGCGTACCACATGGCCCTGTTCGTCGGCCGTGCCGGACACGTGCTCACGCCCGAACTCCGCAGCGAGCTGAGGAAATCGCTGGAGTCCGAGACGACGGGGAGCGGCCGATGAGCAGGACGGAGACGAGGAACACGGCCAAGAAGGGGCAGCTTCCCGTGCGCGGCGGCGACCGCAAGGCCGCCCGCGTACGCCCCTATTCGCTCACCGGCGGGCGCACCCGCTTCGGCCACGTGCTCCTGGTGGAGACGTTCGTGGCCACCACGGCGGCCATCGACGCCCCCGAGGAGCGCAAGGAACTGACCGGGGGAACCACCCACGCGTTGAGCGGTGGGGGAGGTGGTTCCGGCAATCGGGTCATGCCCGAGATGCTGGCCATCGTCGAACTGTGCCGCCGTATGCGCACGGTGGCCGAGATCGCCGCGCTGCTGAGTATGCCGCTCGGCGTGGTCCGCGTGCTCCTGAGCGACCTCGCGGACCAGGGAAAGATCCGTGTGTACGGCACCGGAACCGGTCACGGCACCGGCCGTCCGGACCGCGCTCTGCTGGAAAGGGTGCTGAGTGGACTCCGTCGTCTCTGACGCCACCGCCTCCGTCGGGAACGTCTCCACCGTCTCCGCCCTCGCCGGGACCCCCGATCCCGACGAGAACCTGCAGTCCTGGCAGCAGGACCGCAGCCGGGCCCCCGTCGCCACCAAGATCGTGGTGGCGGGCGGCTTCGGCGTGGGCAAGACCACCCTGGTCACGGCGGTCTCGGAGATCACCCCGCTGCAGACCGAGGCCCTGATGACCCAGGCGAGCGAGGACACCGACGACCTCACCGCCACCCCGGGCAAGACGTCGACCACCGTGGCGATGGACTTCGGCCGCATCACGCTCGACGACGACCTGGTGCTCTACCTGTTCGGCACGCCGGGCCAGCAGCGGTTCTGGTTCATGTGGGACGACCTGGTGCGCGGCGCGATAGGCGCCGTGGTCCTGGCCGACACCCGGCGGCTCAAGGACTGCTTCCCGGCGCTGGACTACTTCGAGAGCTGCGGCCTGCCCTACGTGGTCGCGGTGAACCACTTCGACGGCACGGAGATCTTCGAGCCGGAGGACGTGCGGGAGGCGCTGACTATTCCGGCGCACATCCCTGTCATGATCATGGACGCCCGGCGCCGGATCTCGGCCATCGAGACGCTGCTGGCCCTGGTGGGCCACGCGCTGGACGTCACCCCCGAGTAGTCCCAGCCCCCGTAGGAGACACCCTCGTATGCGCAAGATACTCGTCGTCGGAGCCGGGCAGTCCGGACTCCAGCTCGCCCTCGGCCTCCAGTCGCACGGCTACGAGGTCACGCTCATGTCGAACCGGACCGCGGACGAGATCCGCTCCGGCCGGGTCATGTCGACGCAGTGCATGTTCGACACGGCGCTGGGGCACGAGCGGGACCTGAAGCTCAACTTCTGGGAGTCCCAGGCCCCGAAGATCGAGGGCCTCGGCGTGTCCGTCGCGGCCCCCGGCTCCTTCGACCCGGGCCCCTCCCAGCGGGCCATCGACTGGGTCGGCAAGCTGGACGGGTACGCGCAGTCGGTCGACCAGCGGGTCAAGATGGCCGGCTGGATGGAGACCTTCGCCCAGCGCGGCGGCCAGCTCGTCATCCACGGCGCGGCCGTCGGCGACCTCGACTACTTCTCCCGCACCTACGACCTCGTGCTGGTCTCGGCCGGCAAGGGCGAGCTGGTGTCGATGTTCGCCCGCGACCCGGAGCGCTCGCCGTACACCGAGGCGCAGCGCGCGCTCGCGGTGGCGTATGTGCACGGGCTCGGCCCGCGTCCGGAGCACCCGGACTTCGAGGCCGTGCGCTGCAACCTGGTGCCGGGCGTCGGTGAGATGTTCGTGATGCCGACGCTGACCACCTCGGGCCGCGCCGACATCCTGTTCTGGGAGGGCATACCCGGCGGTCCGCTCGACGTCTTCAACGGCATCAAGGACCCGACCGAGCACCTCTCCCTGACGCTGGAGCTGATGGAGAAGTTCCTGCCCTGGGAGTACGCGCGCGCCACCAAGGTCGAGCTGACCGACGCCGGCGGCACCCTCGCGGGCCGTTACGCGCCGACCGTCCGCAACCCCGTCGGCCGCCTCCCCGGCGGCGGTCTGGTGCTCGGCGTGGCCGACGTGGTCGTCGCCAACGACCCGATCACCGGCCAGGGTTCCAACTCCGCGTCCAAGTGCGCGGCCGCCTACCTCGCCTCCATCCTGGAGCGCGGTGACGAGCCCTTCGACGAGGAGTGGATGCGGGCCACCTTCGACCGCTACTGGGCCACCGCCCAGCACGTCACCAAGTGGACCAACGCGATGCTCGCCCCGCCGCCGGAGCACATCCTCAACCTCATCGGCGCCGCCGGCCAGCTCCAGCCGGTCGCGGACCGCTTCGCCAACGGCTTCGACAACCCGGCCGACTTCGAGAACTTCTTCTACGAGCCGGAGAAGACGGCGGCGTACCTGGGCTCGGTCACCGGAGCCTGACCCTGCTTCCGGCCGGCGATCCACCGGCCGTTCCCGGCCCGCGGACGGCCCCGGAGAGCTCTTCTCCGGGGCCGCCGGCGTTCCTGGTCCGGGGCGCTGCGGAGTCGCGAAGACCGACTGTGGCCAGGTCGTCACCCCGCCGGGCGGAGTTTGCCCTGGGTCACGTGCCGTGTCCCGTCGCACAGCCCGTTGTCGTCGCGGATGCGGATCGCGTCCACGTCGTTGGCCCAGGTGTTCTTGCGCCAGCCGCTGAGGGCGTAGTCGCCGAGGTTCACCCGGGTGTTGGCCGGGACGCACAGATAGCGGCTGTCGGAGCCGCGGCTGTCGATCAGCAGGACCGAGTCGTCGTTGCGGGTGTTGACCACCGAGTCCGCCCTGTCCCGGCGGTTGGCGGGAAGGCTCTGCTGATAGGTGTCCCGGTACTGGACGAGCTTGGCGCCGTTCCAGAACGCGCCCTCGTAGAGGCAGACGTAGGGGTAGGGGCAGTCGCGGTAGGGCCTGGCCTGGGCGGGGGACGCGAAGGTCGTCAGGGCCGCCCCCGCGAGCAGGGCGGCCGCAAGGGGCGCCAGGAATTTTCGCATTTCCAGCCTTTCATCCATTCGGTCCGGAGCGGCCCAGACTTCCCGGTAACGGACCCCGGCGTCCATGGCCGAAGGGGCGGCGCTCGACGCAAGGGCGGGCGTGCGAAGTCGGGTTCGCTCCGGCGCTCAGAGGCGGCGAGGGGGCGCATCGGGGCGGACGGCGCCCAGGATGGGGTTGGCGGCGATGGGGGAGATCTTGACGTGGTCGCCGGTGCGGGGGGCCTGGACGACCCTGCCGTTGCCGATGTACATCGCCACGTGTGTGGCCTCGGGGAAGTAGATCACCAGGTCGCCGGGGCGCAGCTCGGTCAGGGGGATGCGGCGCAGGGAGGCCCACTGCTCCTGGCTGGTGCGGGGGATGGGGGTGCCCGCGCGGGCCCAGGCGCGGGAGGTCAGCCCCGAGCAGTCGTACGCGGACGGGCCCTCGGCGCCCCACTCGTACGGTTTGCCGATCTGGTCCATCGCGAAGCTGAGCGCGCGGGTGCCCGCGGTGGACGCGGGCCGGTTCGGACCCAGTGCGCCGGAGGAGGCGAGACGATTCTGCGCCTCGGTCACTCCGTCCTGTTCCAGTTGGTTCACCTGGGTGAGCTGCGCCGGGGTGAGGGCGGCGAGCATCCGCTCCACGTCCCGCAGCCGGGCCGTCACGCCGTCCCGGTCCCGCTTCTGCTTGTCCGCCAGGGTCTCCTGGGCGTCCAGCGCCTTGCGCGCCGCCCGGGCCACGGTGTCCGCCCGCTTCTCGGCGCCGGTCAGCCGGTCCAGCGTCCGGGCGCGCGCGCTCGCCAGCCGTCCGATGACGTGCCCCTCGTCGAGTGCCTGCTGCGGATCGCGCGCGAGGAGCAGCCGGACGTAGGGCGAGAAGCCCGAGCTGTTCTGGTACTGCTCGCGGGCCAGCCGTCCGGCGTCGCCCCGGCTGTCGTTCAACGCCAGCCTCGCGCGCGCCAGTTCGTCGTCGAGGCGGCGTACCACGGCGCGCTGCCGGGTCAGCTTCTCCGAGGTGCCGTTGTAGGTCTCGGTGGCCTGCTCGGTCTGCCGGTACAGCCGCTGAAGATCCGTCAGCAACTGGGAAGCAGAGCGCGGCGGAACCGGTTCGGCCGCCGCGGGCGCGGCCGCGAGGGTGGCCTGGGCGGCCACCGCGGCCGTACAGGCCAGACGCAGAAGCATTCCTGACACGCCATCACCTCCGGTGCGGAGCTGCGGACCTCCCGCCTCCTCCGTACCGCGAGCATCGGGTGCCTGTCGCGAGACGCGCGCGCCGGACGTGCTCGGTCCGGCGCAACCTTGTCACCCGGTCGGGTCGTCCGGCTTGCCGTCCGGCGTGTTGCCCGGCGCCGTGTCGTCGGTGGGCCGCCGGAGGGGCTTGGACCACGGCCAGCGCGGCCGGTCCCCGCTCCGCTCGCCCTCGGGGTCGTGGACGTACTTCCAGCCGCGCACCAGTCCCAGCCGTTTGGTGTGACCCAGCGGTTCGCGGCGGTAGTACAGCACCGTGGGCGGGCCGCCGGCCGCGTCGGGGACGGGGATGCGGTACGTCTTCGGGGGGTGCCCGGTGGGGCCGAGCAGCACGGGCAGCACCCGGCCGTCCATGGGGCCGCCCTCGAAGGGGGTGTCCTGACTCTTCACGCGCCCAAGTCTCGGTCATCCCCGGCGAGGTCACCGAGGAGCGCCGCCGTCTGCGGGTCGCGGGTCGCGGTCACCGCGAGGACGGCCGTGAACTGCTCCACCAGCCAGTCGCGCAGCTCGTCCGTCGGGGGCCGCTTGCCGTCGTCCAGCCACATCAGGGAGGACGCCTCGACCGCCGCGATCCACATCCGTACGGTCATCCGCAGCCGGGGGCCCGGCTCGGCCACTCCGAGGTGACGGAAGAGGTGCTCGGCTGCGGCCCTGCGCACCCCGTCCACGATGGCGGTCGTCCGGGAGGTCTCCACCACGCTGCCGCCCTGGAGCAGGGCGCTGAACCCGGTGTCGTGCTGGTCGACGAAGGCCAGGTACCGGTCCAGGGCGCGGCCCAGCCGGGGCACCAGCGGGCCCTCGCGCGGCTCGTCGAAGCACTGGCGCAGCGCGTCCGCCGCCGAGGTGAGCGCGGCCTCGTAGAGCTGCTGCTTGCCGCCGGGGAAGTAGCGGTACACCAGCGGCCGCGACACTCCCGCCGCCTCCGCCACGTCGTCCAGCGAGACGTCCTCCGGCGCCCGGTGCGCGAAGAGGGACAGTGCCGCGTCGAGAAGCTGACTGCGACGCTGCTCCACGCTCAGGCGTCGATAGGCGGGAGAGGGGGCCTGCGGACTCATGCCCGGCAGCGTAATCCCTGCGGCCCCGGCACCCCGCCGGACCGGGGGCTTCCGGCACCCGGCGGCACCGCCCCCGCCGCGCCCCCTACGCCAGCAGTCCCGACGACTTCCACAGGCGTCGGCCCGTGCCGCGCAGTACGCCGATCTCGTCCAGGAAGTCGGTGAGCCGCTTCGCACCGGTCTGCATGATCTCGCGGCGGTGGGCGCTCGCCTTCACCTGGGCCATCGCCTCGCGCTTGTCGAGGCCGACGTTGGTGTAGACCTCGGGGTTGACGAAGGCGACGGAGAAGACGCGGGCGAACTCGCCGGAGGTGACGCGGGTGAACTCCTGGGACCACTTGGGCGCGGTCACCATCTGGCGCCGCAGCTCCTCGCGGGCGTACCGCACGTGCCGGGCCTCCTCCACGACGTGGATGCGCGTGACGCCCCGGATCAGCGGCTGGACCCGCTCGTCCGGGAAGGTCAGCCGCTGCATCCAGTCCAGGACCTCCTCGCCGAGCAGGGTCGCCGTGAAGGAACCCGGGGTCGTGGAGATGGTCTTGAACAGCCGGCCGAGGTTCTGGTGGGCCCGGCTGACGGGGTACCAGGGCGTGTCGCCGCGCGAGATCAGGCGCGCGAACATCTTCGAGTGACGGCACTCGTCCTCGATCTCGGTGAGCGCGTACCGCACGTGCGCGCTCGTCGCCGCCTTGTCGTAGATGTGCCGGACCAGCAGCTGCATGAGGATCAGCTCGAACCAGATGCCCAGCGAGGCGAGCGCGGCGGCCTCGTGCCGGGAGAGGTCGATGCGCTGCTCCTCGCTCATCCTCTCCCACAGCGGCGTGCCGTAGAGCGAGACCAGCTCCGGCGGCCAGAACCACTTGCCCTCCTCGAAGGGCGCGTCCCAGTCCAGCTCCTTGTCGGGGTCGAAGGAGTGCTTGGCGGAGGAGACGAGCAGCCGCTCGGCCACCTCCTCGCGGTCCTTGAGCAGGCCCAGCGCGTCGCGCAGCCCTTCGAGCGCGTCCGCTTCGGTCACGGTCGTCATGGCTCACTCACCTCGTCACCCAGGGGTACGTCGTCCGCCTCTTATAAGACTGCGTGTCAGCAAGGGTCGTCAATCCCCCGCGCGGGACTTGTTGACGGAGCGTCGGCCGCCTTGGCGGCATCTCTGGCCGTACGGCCGGGATGTCCGAATGGAGTACCGTGCTGGCGTGTCCATGCCTCCGCAGCCCCCGTCCCAGCCGCCCTCCCAGCCCCCGTACGGCGCGCCCGGTCCCTACGGCGCCTCCGGACCCCAGGGTGCCCCCGGCCCCTACGGCAACCCCGGCCCGTACGCGGCCCCGTACGGGCAGCAGCCGCCCCCGGGAGCCCCGCAGCCCTACCCCGCCTGGGGTGCCCCGCTCATGCCCCCGCCCCCGAAGCGGCGGACCGGACTGATCCTCGGCATCGTCGGCGGTGTCCTCGCGCTCGGCGTCATCGCGGTCGTCGGACTGGCCATGGTCGGCAAGGCCGCCGTCGACAGCGGACTCCCCGAGGCCAGGCACAAGCTGACGCTGCCTCGGCACCTGCTGGACGACAAGTACGAGCTGGCCCAGGACCTCTCCGGCACCGAGGGCAAGAAGATAGAGGACGAGGCCGACGGCGCCTGGGACGTCAAGGGCATCCACGCGGTCGTCGGCCAGTACGACCAGGACGGCGACAGCAGCAAGGGCGTCCTGCTGGTCTCCGGTCTGTACGGCCGCTTCGGACACGCCGCCGGAGTGCGCCGCAACATGCTCCGCGGCGCCACCGAGGCCCAGGGAGTGACCATCGCCGAGCCCGCCCGGGACGTCACCCCCGCCGGCGCGGACACCACCGTGAGCTGCGAGGTGCTGAAGCAGAAGGCCGGGACGGTCGAGCTGATCTACCCCGTGTGCGCCTGGGCCGACGGAAACACCGGTGCCGACGTCGCCGCGGTGAGCCTGGCCGCCTCCGACCCCGCCGACGTGGACCTCGACGCCGCCGCCCGCGACACCCTGAAGGTCCGCGCCGAGATGCTCCGGCCGGTGGGCTGAGCCCCCCTCACCGTCCCAGCACCGCCCGCATCACCTCACGGGCGATCGGTGCCGCGTCGCCGCCGCCGCTGACCTCGCCCCGGTCGGCGGCGGCGTCCTCCACCACCACGGCCACCGCGACCCCGGGCTGCGGAGCGTGGTCGCCCTGCGCCCAGGAGACGAACCAGGCGTAGGGCACACCGGAGTTGTCCACGCCGTGCTGCGCGGTGCCGGTCTTGCCGCCGACCGTGGCACCCGGGATCGCGCCGTTGCCGCCGGTGCCCCGCTCCACGGCGTCCGTCATCAGCTCGCGCAGCAGGACCGCCGTGGAGGGGCGCATCACCTGGATCAGCGGATGCGTGTCCGCGCCCCGGACCGTCTCGCCGCCCGGCCGGGCGGTGCGCTCCACCAGATACGGCGCCCGCGTCTGACCGCCGTTCGCCACGGCCGCCGCGACCATCGCCATCTGGAGCGGAGTGGCCCGCGTGTTGTACTGCCCGATCGAGGACAGCGCGAGCTGCGCCCGGTCCACCACCGTGTCGAACGTCGACTGCGACACCGCGAACGGGATGCGCAGCGAGGTGTCGTTGAAGCCGAACGCCTCTGCCGTCGCCGCCATGTTCCTCAGCCCCACGTCCACGCCCAGCTTGGCGAAGACGGTGTTGCAGGACCACGCGAACGCCTGCCGCAGCGAGGCGTCCCGGCAACCGTCGATCTCGTTGGTCAGCCAGGTCGTGGTGCCCGGCAGCCGGTACGGATCGGGGGAGTCCGTCGGCTCGTCCACATCCGTGATCACCCCCGCGTCCAGCGCGGCCGCCGCCGTGACCACCTTGAAGGTCGACCCCGGCGGATAGGTCTGCCGCACCGCCCGGTTGAGCATCGGCTTGTCCGGATCGGCGTTCAGCCGCGCCCAGGCCGCCGACACCGCCTTGCCGTTGCCCGACAGCACGGCCGGGTCGTACGACGGGGTGGACACCAGCGCCAGCACCCGCCCGGTCGTCGGATCGATCGCGGCCACCGCGCCCTTGCGCCCGGCCAGACCCCGGTACGCCGCCCGCTGCGCCTTCTCGTCCAGCGTGGTGACGACGTCGCCGCCGGGAGCGGGCTTGCGGGCCACGTCCCGCCACAGCGTGAACGACGACAGCGCCGGATCGGTGCCCGAGAGCAGCGCGTCCTCGGAGTGCTCCAGGAACGTGCTGCCGTACAGCTGCGAGGCGAAGCCGGTCACCGGGGCGTACAACGGGCCGTCCCGGTAGGTGCGTTCGTAACGCAACTGCTCCCCCGTGTCCGCCGAACCGGTCACCGGCGCGCCGCCCACCAGGATGTCTCCGCGCGGCTGCTGATAGCGGGCGATGGAGGCGCGCCGGTTCGCCGGGTTGTCGTTGTACGAGCCCGCCTGGACGACCTGCACCCGGGCCGCGTTGGCCAGCAGCGCCGCGAGCAGCAGACCGCACAGCGCCGAGGCGCGCCGGATGTACCTGGCCATCGGCAGCCCGCCACCGTAGTCCCGCCCGTCCTGGCTCACGGCGCCTCCTTGCCGTCGTACTGGCTGCGGGCGGAGTCGCTGACCCGGATCAGCAGCGCCACGATGGCCCAGTTGGTGACGACCGACGAGCCGCCCTGCGCGAGGAACGGCATCGCCATGCCGGTCAGCGGGATCAGCCCGGTCACCCCGCCCGCGATCACGAACACCTGGAGCGCCACGATCGAGGCGAGCCCCACCGCGAGGAGCCGCCCGAACGGCTCGCGCAGCGCCAGGCCCGCCCGGTAACCGCGCTCCACCAGCAGCGCGTAGAGCAGGAAGAGCGCGGCCAGTCCCGCCAGGCCCAGTTCCTCCCCGGCCGTGGCCAGGATGAAGTCCGACTTGGTGGCGAACCCGATCAGCGGGGAGTGGCCGAGCCCGAGCCCGGTGCCGAGCATCCCGCCCGCCGCGAAGGCGAACAGCGACTGGGCGAGCTGGTTGGGGCCCTCGCCGGCCTCGATGGTGGCGAACGGGTGCAGCCAGTCCTCGATCCGGCCGCCCACGTGCGGCTCCAGGCTGCCGACCGCCATCGCACCGAGCACCGCGAGCAGCAGCCCGACCGCGATCCAGCCGGTGCGCCCGGTGGCGACGTACAGGAGCACCACGAACAGCCCGAAGAAGAGCAGCGAGGTGCCCAGGTCCCGCTCCAGGACCAGCACCCCGACGCTCAGCAGCCAGATCGTCACGATCGGCCCGAGCACCCGCCCGGTCGGCAACTGCACCCGCCACAGCCGCCGCCCGGTGTACGCGAGCGCGTTGCGGTTGGCGGCCAGATAGGCGGCGAAGAACACCGCGAGCAGCACCTTGGCGAACTCGCCCGGCTGGATGGAGAACCCGGCGAACCTGATCCAGATGCGGGCGCCGTTGACCGCCGGGAACAGGATCGGGGCGAGCAGCAGCACCAGGGCGGCGGCGACGCACACGTAGGAGTAGCGCTGGAGCACCCGGTGGTCGCGCAGCAGCAGGACCACCACGATGAACAGCGCCACCCCGAGCGTGGACCACACGAGCTGGGCCGGGGCCGCCCGGTCGCCCGGCGTCTGGAGGTCGAGCCGGTAGATCAGCACCAGACCGAGCCCGTTCAGCAGCACCGCGATGGGCAGCGGCAGCGGATCGGCGTACGGCGCCCGCAGCCGCACCGCCAGATGCGCGGCCAGGGCGAGCCCGCCGAGCCCGGCGCCGTAACCGAGGACACCCGGCGGTACGGCGCCCGTGCGCGCGATGCCCACCGCGCAGTAGCCGAACACGCACAGCGGCACGGCGAGCACCAGCAGGGCGAGTTCGACGCCGCGCCGCCGGGCGAGCGGCACGGCGGAAGCCGGTGTCCGTGAGGCGGCCACCGCGATTCCGGCCTTGGTCATGTCCGGAACCTACACATAAGTGAGGTAATACGCGGTCTCTCGCGGGAGGTCAGCACCAGCGTGGCGCGGCCCCGACGTTGGCGATGTACCGCGCGGACCCCCACGCCCAGGTGCCGTCCGTGAGCAGGTACCACAGCGGGTTGCCGCCCACCGCGGAGCCCTTGACCTTGCAGTAGACGGAGACCTTCGCGCCGTGCTCGGCGAAGCGGACCTTGCGGGTGCTCCGGTCCGGGCGGTCCCGCAGCCACAGCCCGTCCTGCGCCCTGACGACGCCCTGGTAGCGGCGCGGGTCACGGTCGCCCCGCCCGCCGCCCGGACCATGGGGGCCGCCGTTCGACGGCGCGGCGACGGACGCGCCGTCGCCCTTGCCGTCGTCGGCACCGGCCGGGACGGCCGCGGCACCGGCGAGCAGGGCACCCGTCGCCGCCGCCAGGGCGACACCGCGGGTGAGGGCGGAACGCAGGGACATGGAACACCTCCGAAGGTGCGTGCAACTGACTAATCGCCACATTAGGAGCGCCCCCCGGCGGCTGCGCGCCGCAGTGGGCCATCGGGGAGGGGGGTGCCGGGGTCGCCGGGGGCGTTGGGGGGGCAGGGGGCCGGGGGTGCGCTCGGCCGTACGGGTCCGGGCCGTAGGTGTTCCGTGTTCCGTTCGGCCGGCTGCTCGCCGTCCGCCGCCACCGCGCCGCCGTCCGCCGCGATCGCGAACGCCGGCCGCGCGCCCAGCGCCTCGGCCTGCCCCCGCGCGATGGTCAGCCCCGGGTCGTGCCCGTCGGACAGTCGTGCCCCTTCGGACAGGGGAGACCGGTCCCCGGGCGGGACTTCTTGCACCGGGTGCTCCCGCCTGGTCCCATGGTCGAGGGGTGATGGCGGATGAGCGGACTGCGTGTGGTGCCGACCCGGCTCCGCGGCCGCGAACGGCTGTACGTCTGCGGTACGGACGGGCACAACGTCGCCTGGTACGACCGCGAGACGGCCCGGATCAGTCTCCTCGCCGAGGACCGTCGGCAGGACGTGCTCGCCGTCCTGCGCCCCTTCCTTACCGGCCCCGTCACCGTGGGCCCGCCCCCGCCCCCCACCCCCGCCGAACTCGCCCGCCTCACCCTCCACCCCGACGACGACCTCGCCCCCAACCGCCCCGGCGAGTCCCTGCTCGTCGCCCTCGACCGCGAGCCCGCCCGCCGGCTCCGCCCCGACCCGCGCCGGCGCGCCCTGCTGGCCGAGGAGACGGTGGGCGCCGCCCTGGACGCCCTCGAAGGCGCGGGCTGGCACACCCTGCACTCGGTACCGCTCCCCGGCGGCGACCGCATCCACCACCTGCTCATCGGCCCCGCGGGCCTCTTCGCCGTCCGCTCCCTCCACGCCCGCAGACAGCGGGTCCTGGTCGCCGACCCGATGGTCGCCGTGGGCCGCCGCGCCCCGGAGCCGCTGCTACGACGGCTGCGCGCCGACGCCGACCGGGCCGCGTACGCCCTGACCGCCGAGGTCCGCCCGGTGCTCGCCGTCGCGGGCCCGGCCGAGGTGCTGATCACTGCCGCGCCGCGGACGGTGCGGATTCTGCGGGAGGAGGAGCTGCCGGGGCTCGCGCGGCTCGGCGGGCGGCTGAAGCCGGGGGACGTGGAGGCGTTGCACGCGATGGCGCGGGACCGGAGGACGTGGCTCGGGCTGTAGCACGGCCGCGGCTCGGCTTACGGCAGCTCTGCTTACGGCAGCTCGGCTTACGGCAGCTCCGCGGCCCGCTCCGGGTCCAGGAGTCCTGCCATCAGGTCACCGTGTTCCTCGACCCGGGGCGCGATGTCGTCGGCCAGGAACTCCAGGTCCGCCGGGACGCGGCACGCCTCGACCTCGTCCCAGGTGACCGGCGCGGAGACGAGCGGGGCGTGGCGGGCGCGCAGGGTGTAGGGGGCGGCGGTGGTCTTGCGGGCGGCGTTCTGGCTCCAGTCCACGAAGATCCGGCCGGGCCTGAGGCTCTTGGTCATGCGGTGGGTGACGAGACCCGGCAGCGCCTCCTCCGCCTCCACCGCGAGCGCCTTGGCGTACGCGCTCGTGTCCTCGGGGGAGGCCCCGCGTACGGCGGCCAGCAGATGGAGCCCCTTCGACCCGGCGGTCTTGGCGTACGCCTCGATGCCGTCGGCGGCGAGCCGTTCGCGCAGCCACAGGGCGACCTCGCAGCAGTGGACGACCGTCGCGGGTGCCCCGGGATCGAGGTCGAGGACGAGCCGGTCGGCCTCGTCCGGCGTCTGGACCAGCCACTGGTGGGTGTGGAACTCGGTGACCAGGTTCGCCGCCCAGACCAGTGAGGGGAGGTCCTGCACGACCACCATCCGGGCGGGACCCTCCGAACGGGGCACCTCGGCGGTCGTGACCCAGTCGGGCGTACCGGGCGGCACGTTCTTGGTGAAGAAGACCTGGCCGCCGGGGCCGTCGGGGTAGCGCAGGAAGGAGACCGCGCGGTCGCGCAGATGCGGCAGCAGGACGTCCGCGGCGGTGGCGTAGTAGTGCACCAGCTCGCCCTTGGTGAAGCCGCTCTCCGGATACAGCACCTTGTCCAGGTTGCTGAGCGTGACCCGCCGCCCCGCCACCTCCGTCACTGGCGTCATAGGATGACAATCCCAGAAACGGGGCGAATGGGACACATTGGAACCGTACGGAAGGGGCGCGGCACGTGCGATCCATATGGAACGGCGCGATCTCGTTCGGCCTGGTCAGCATCCCGATCAAGGTCGTGAACGCCACCGAGAGCCACGCGGTCTCCTTCCGTCAGGTCCACACCGAGGACAACGGCCGCATCCGCTACCGCAAGGTGTGCGAGCTGGAGGGCCGCGAGGTCGACCAGGCGGAGATCGGCAAGGCGTACGAGGCGCCGGACGGCGAGATGATCCCGATCACCGACGACGATCTCTCCCATCTGCCGCTGCCCACCGCCCGCACCATCGACATCGTCGCCTTCGTGCCCGCCGAGCGCATCGACCCGCTCCAGATGGACGCCGCGTACTATCTCGCCGCCGCCGGAGCCACCGCCGCCAAGCCGTACACCCTGCTGCGCGAGGCGCTCAAGCGCAGCAACAAGGTCGCCGTCGCCAAGTTCGCCCTGCGCGGCCGCGAGCGGCTCGGGATGCTGCGCGTGGTGGGGGACGTCATCGTCATGCACGGCCTGCTGTGGCCGGACGAGGTGCGCGCGCCCGAGGGCGTGGCCCCCGACGTGGACGTCACCGTCCGCGACAAGGAACTCGACCTCGCGGACGCCCTCATGGACACCCTCGGTGAGGTCGACCTCGCCGACCTGCACGACGAGTACCGCGAGGCGCTCGAAGAGGTCATCGCGGCCAAGGCGGCCGGCGAGGCCCCGCCCGAGGCCCCCGCCCCGGCCACCGGCGGCAAGGTGCTCGACCTGATGGCGGCACTGGAGAAGAGCGTGCGGGAGGCGCGGGAGTCGCGCGGCGCCGGGGAACCGGGCGAGGGGGCGGAGGTCCGTACCCTCCCACGCGGCCGCAGCACCCCCAAGGAGACGGGCGGCAAGAAGTCGACGGCGTCCGCCGGGACGAAGAAGGCCCCGGCGAAGAAGACGGCCGCCGCCCGCAAGTCCACGTCCAAGTCGACGGAGCCGTCCGGGAAGCGGGGGACGACGAAGAGCACGGCCACGGCGAAGAAGCCGGCTGCGAAGAAGACGCCCGCGAAGAAGGCGGGGGCGCGGAAGCGGTCGGCGTGAGGGGTGGGATGTTGCCCCGAGGCGGCGGCGGGCCTTGCCGCGGCGCGGTGCCGCGAGGGGGCGGCATGCCCTGGCTGACCGGCGTGCGACGACATGGCGCCGTGCGATGGCATGGCGCCATGCCGTGACGAGCGACGTGACCTTCCCTCCCCGGGCGGACTCCCCCCGGGCGGACTCCCCCCGATTCCGCTACCTCCCTGGCTCCCCTCATGCACGATGAACGTGTGACATACGTGGTGACCGTGACCATGACGCCGCCCGAGGGCACGCCGGACCTGGACGCGCTGCAACGGGAGGGCGTCCTCTTCCTGCTGCGCAAGGGCTTCGACTCCCTGGAGGCCATCGAGGGACCGGACGGTATGGAGGTCGACCTGATGGACGACCTCATCGCCGTCCACCCCGGCGGCGCCCTCCTGAAACTCTTCGTGGACGCGCCCGCCCTGGAATTCGCCGAGGAGGCGGCCCGCGAGGTGGTGACCGAACTCCTCGACACCTCCGAACACCTCGCCGACTGGCAGATAACCCGCTGTGCCGTCGAGCTCAACTCCGAACTCCTCCAGGAAAGCCTGGACGCCGCAGACGGCCCCGACGCCCCGCCGGCCGACCCCGCGGAACGAGCCCGCCGCCACGCGGCAGGCGACCCCGGGCAGCCCCTGCCCGGGGGAACCCCGGCCCCCACGGAATCGGAAGCGATGCGCATACGCCTGCGCGAACTGGCCCCGCTCCTGACGTCGTTCCCACCGACGGCCTTCGGCTACGCGGGGGAGGAGCCGATAGGCGTGACGGCTGACGAGGCGACAGGGGCGACGAGCGGGAAGCCGACCGGGGCGGGAAGCGGCGAGCGGACCGGGGTACGAAGCGGCGAGCCGATCGGACCGGCGGGCGGGCAGCCGACCGGGGCGGGCGGTGCCGGGAACGGAGAGCCGATGGGGGTGGCGAGCGGCGAGGCGGCTGCGACCGGGAGCCCTGAACCGGTCGAGGCGGGGAACCCCGAGCCGACCGGAGCGGGAAAGGGCGAGCCGACCGAGCGGGGCGGCGCCGGAAGCGGCGAGCCGGTCGGGCTGCTGAGCACCGGACCAACCGGGCCGACGGACGGCGAGGGGACGCGAACGCGGACCGGCGAAGCGACCCGAACGGTGAGCAAGGAGGCGGCGGAGATCGCCGCAGGCGCCCTGATCTACGCGATCGACCTGCTGGTGGACGAACTCTTCACCGACCTGGCCGCCCTGGAGGAGGACGGCCCCACGGTCGCCCGCAGCGACGCCACCTTCATGATCCTCGACGACCTCCCCCCGCACCTGGCCGACGAATACACGGTCCTCTTCACGCGCCGCCTCACCGTCACGGCGATCACGTTGACCTCCCGCCTCACCAGGCCCCCCTTCGGCCCCCCGACCTGCGTAGCCGAGAAGCTCCTCCTGGGCTCCCTCCTCTCCCAGGCGGAGGTCACCGCCGACCTCTACGGCCTCCTGACCGACGAAGTGGCCAGGGCCCTCGAAAACTTCGCCACCACCCTGAACACCCCCACCTCCCACCCCACCCCCGAATCCCCCGAATCCTGGTTCACCCCCTTCACGGAGGAATGCCGGGTGCATCCGTACGCGGCGAACGAGGAGCCGGAGGAGACACTCCACGAACTGCCGGACTGACGCGTCGGATCGGGAGCTCGGGATTGGCGGAACCGCCTCATCCGGCCGATACCCGCTGTTACTGTCCTTTTGTGGGTACGCAGATGTACGTCCAGGTCCCCGAAGATCTCTGGCAGTGCCTCGACGAGGCCGACTTCGACTCGCTGGATTCCTTTCGGGGAGCCGACCAGTGGGCCGACGTCGCGCACGCGGTCGTCACCACGGCCGGCCAGGGGCTCGGCATGGGAGCCAATCTCGTCACCGTGCTTCTCGGCCGGGACGCCATCACCTCCTTCGTCGAACAGGTGAGGCGCTGGACGGGCAGGCGCGGGACGGCGGGGAGTCCCGCCGAGACAGTAGTGAACCTGACGGTCCGGGCCGGCGGAGACGAGACCACCGTCGCGATCACCCACAGGGGAACGGCAGAGGTGGATGCCGAGTTGCTCACCCGGCTGCTGAACTCCGCGGTCAACTCCGGCCAGGAAAACGGAGGATGAAACTCTTCGGCCGCTCGCCCTCGCCCGCCGACCGGCATCGGGCAGCAGCGCAGGCGTACAAGAGCATCCAGGACCGCTACAACGCCGCGATGCGGGCTCGCACGAGTCTGGAAAGCGTCCGCGACGACGTGTGGGAACTCCAACTGAAGCTGTTCGACGACGTGGTGAAGGGCCACACCGCGGTGGCCGGCCCGCTCTTCTCGGCCGCCCGGTTGTCGTTCTTCATCGAGTTCGGCACCGGCGTGGACTGGACCCGCGCGACGATGTCCGCCCTCGCCTTCTCCACCGCGTGCTGCGTCCTCGACACCGTGAGCGATGCGCGTGACGAACCCATGCCCGCACCCCTGCTACGCGAGATGCGTGGCATGGCTCTCGGCTCCGCTTACGTCGCCCACCGCTGCGGCGTTCCCCTCGCCGGCGTCATGACTGCGGAAGCCATCACCTCCCTGACCCTCGGGGACCGCATGATCACCCGTGAGACGGCGGCCACCCTCGCCACCGAAGGCGGCATGTCCACTCTGCGACACCAGTTGGCGGAGATGCGCCGGACAGCCGCCGCGGAACTGCGGTCGGCTCGCCGGTCTTCGACCAGGCCGAAAGCGACCGGCGCCTCCTTGCAGGAAGCCACGAGGGAGCGCTTCCTCGCCGACCTCGCCACGTACGACACGGCGGACGGCACCACCAGACTGGCCACGTCCCCCAACGCGGTCGCCTCCGCCCGTGCCGCCCTGGCCAGCGGCCGCACTCTGATCTATCTGGCTCCCGCACCCCACAGCGCCACGGCCATACGCCTCAATTACCCGCCCGGCGACCGCGAGATATGCGAAAGCATCGAACTCCCCGCACTGGACCTCCTCACGGTCCGCGCCCTGGTCGACCGCGTACGCACCACCTACGCGGCAGCCGCTCGCGGCGAACTCGGCCGCAAGGCCCTGTCGCGCCTGATCCGCGAGGCCCTGGACCAGGTGACGGCCGCCTTCTGGATCCCGCTGCTGGCGGCATGGCCCGAACTCCGCACGACCCCGATCGCGTTGATTCCCCTGGGCGAGGCAGCCCTGCTCCCCTTCTACACGGCCCTGGTGGACGACACCCCGGCCTGCGCGGCCCTGGACCTGACCCTCGCCCCCTCCGCCCGCGCCCTTCTCCTCTCCGCCGGCTGGCAACCAGCGCCGAACGGCAAGACCCTGGTGGCGGCGGACCCCTGGTACGACGGCGACGGCTTCCAGTCGATCCCACGCACGGTGCCGGAAGCACAGGCGATCGCGGCGGTGCACGGGGTGGAGCCGAAGCTGTTCCGAACAGCGGATGAGCCGGAGAGCCGGGAAGGCGCCGATCCCCTCCGCACGACCAACGGCAAAGCCCCCGCAGAACATGCCACCCCCGCCCCCGAGATCGCCGCCCGGCTGTCCGAGGCCACCCTCATCCACCTGGCCTGCCACGGCGAACTCCGCTCCGACGCCCCCTTGTCCTCCGCCCTCCTCCTGGGCGCCCCTCTCCCCCTCACCACCATCTTGAAGGACAACCTCCACCCCGGCGCCACCGTCATCCTCTCCGCCTGCGAACTGGCCAGCATCACAGGAGACCTTCCAGACGAACAACTGGGCTTCCCCGCCGCCTTGCTGGCGGTCGGCGCGCGCTCGGTCATCGGCGCCCTGTGGCCCGTGCCGGACACTCCGGCGACGGTTGACCTGATGACGGACACACACCGCGCGCTGGTCGGCTCATCCGCCACGGCAGCACTGGGCCGGGCGATCGGGAGGGCACATGCCGACGGGGTCGCGCCTTCGGTGTGGGCGTCGTTTGCGTGTTTCGGCGCATGAGACCGAGTGACGCCGGCGGGAGGGATCACGCCTGGTTGCTAGTTTTATGGCGCCCGAGGCCGGGCAGCGCGTCGGAGCCGCGTCCATCCGTTCGGGCCCGGTGACCAGCACCGACGGAAGCGTTGTGCCGCACAAGGAGGAGACGTGGCGACCGAGACGTTCAGCATCGACAAGCGGCCCTTGAGAGATCTGCTGCAGCAGGTGGAGGCGGGGAAGCTTCAGTTGCCCGAGTTCCAGCGCGGCTGGGTCTGGCCCTGGCCGAACATCGCTAGTCTGCTGGCCTCGGTGTCCCTGAACTACCCGATCGGGACGGTGATGCTGCTCCAGGGCGGCGGGGACGTCCGGTTCAAGTACCGTCCGATCGAAGGGGCAGTGCCGAGCGGACAGGTACGACCGGAGTCGCTGGTCCTCGACGGACAGCAGCGGCTCACTTCCCTGTTCCAGTCGCTTGCGATGGACAAGCCGGTGGAGACCCAGGACGAGCGCAAGCGCCGGGTGAGCGGCTGGTTCTACGTCGACATGGTCAAGGCACTCGACGAGAACGAGGACCGTGAAGACGCGATCCGATTCATCCCACCCTCACGGAAGGTGGCCAACTTCCGAGGTGAGGTGCTGGAGGACTATTCGACGCGGGAATTGGAGTACGAGCACCGCGTCTTCCCGCTGCGATGTCTCTTCGACAATTCCTGGGGCGACGGCTTCGCCCGCCACTGGGATTTCACACCGGATGCGATGGAGCTCTGGTACGGCTTCCGGGATGGCTTCATCCGGTCGTTCGACCTCTACCACTTTCCGGTCATCGAGCTCGGCAAGGACACCCCTCGGCAGGCAGTCTGCCAGGTCTTCGAGAAGGTCAACACGGGGGGAGTCACTCTCACCGTCTTCGAGTTGCTGACAGCGACGTACGCTGCTGACGAATTCGACCTGCGGCATCACTGGCACGAGTGCCGTTCCGCCTGGGAAGCGCCGGAATACGCCATCCTGCGGGATGTATCTAACACGGACTTCCTTCAGGCGGTCACCCTACTCGCCACGGCCGACCGGCGGCGCCGAGAAGAGAGGGCCGGTACGGACGAGGAACGTCTGCCGCGTATTGGCTGCAAGCGCAAAGACATGCTCGCGCTGAGCCTGGAGGACTACCGGCGATACGCCCCCGACGTCGTCGCGGGCTTCAAGGCCGCCGCAAAATTCCTGCGGCAGCAGTTCGTTTTCGATACGCGTTTCCTTCCGTACGGCACACAACTCATCCCGCTGGCCGCGATCTTCGCCCTCGCCGGCAAGGACGCGGAGACGGCGGGCGCCCAGGAGAAGCTGGCCCGCTGGTACTGGTGCGGAGTCTTCGGTGAGCTGTACGGCGGCACGACCGAAACCCGGTTCAACCTCGACCTCCCCGACGTCGTCGACTGGATTCACGGGTCGGCACAGGAACCCCGTACGGTCACGCAGGCGCAGTTCGCGGCGAGCCGCCTGCTGACCCTGCGAACCCGACAGAGTGCCGCGTACAAGGGCATCTACGCGCTCCTGCTCAAGGCGGGCGCCGCGGACTGGCGGACAGGCGAGAAGGCGGAAGTCAGCGTCTACTTCGACGAGGCGATGGACATCCATCACATCTTCCCGCAAACCTGGTGCCAGAAGAACGGCTATGAGCGCTCCGTCTACAACTCCATCGTCAACAAGGCACCGTTGACGGCACGCACCAACCGGATCATTGGCGGGCACGCACCGTCCGACTACCTGCAGCGGCTCGCCCACGCGGCCGAGACGAGCCCGGAAGGTGTCGAGCAGCGCGTCCGGACACACCTCGCGAATCCCAGCCTGATGCGGGCCGACGACTTCGACGCCTTCTTCGAGGAACGACGCAAGGCGCTCCAGGACCACATCGCCGCGGCGATGGGCAAGCCGGTGGTGGACGACCACATCCCCGGCCAGCGACCCGAAGCAGCCGTCCAAGCCGCGGAGAACGGGCTGCTAGCCGAGGCATCAGTTCTTCTAGAGTCCTGACACGCCCTGGTCCGAAATCGTTGATTCTGCCCCCCCCCACGGGTGCGGCCGCAGGGCGGCGGGACGTAGGACACGCCTGACGCGACGTTGTTTGCCGAGATCATCTACGTGCCGGTCAGCGGTCGTGCCTGATGCCAGCTTCCCCGCCTGCTTCGGGATACCGAGGTCGACCGCCCACCCTGTGGACCGAGGCAAACCGGGTTCCAAGATGCCCGTCCTGTCGGACGCCAACGGCCTGCCCCTGGTCGTCGGCGTCTCCGCCGCGAACCCGCACGACAGCCAGGGTCTGAAGCCGACGGTGGCCGGTCTCCACACGAGAAGCGACCCCTGTCGCTGCCGACACTTCAAGGCTCAGCCCACCCATGCGGACAAGGCTTACGACGTGCCCCACCGCAGCGAACGATCAGGCCGCCACCGCTGGGTGATCGAAAGGACGATTGGTCGGTGATCCGGGTCCGCCGCAGACTTCGAGAAGCGGGAACGCAGCCGCTCGCACAAGCAGGTCAGAGTCCGTTTCAAGCACCCCTTGGCCCGCATGAAAGGCCGGAAGGTCTTCCGCCACTGCACACTGAAAAGTGACGGCGTGCACCAACGCCATTCCGCTAGCCGTGCAACAACCTGGCCTTTCTCGGACTCAGGGCAGCACTCTGCTGCCCTACAAGCGACTCCGGCTTGACCCGTAACCCTCTCGGAGGCGGCGAGCACGGGCGGGTGTGGTGCCGCTTGTTCGTCTCTCGGCGCCATGACCAACTTGCCGAAGCATCACGGGCTCAACCCGCTGAAGGAGCTATCCATGACGGCTCCGACGCCGTAGTCACTCCATCGCAGCGTCCTTCACCCAGCCGTGTGGCCTCCCTCAAGACGACGGTGCCACCACAGGTCGGGCCGCCACTGCCGACGATCGGCAAACGGATCAGGCAGAGTGCGCGCGCGGTACACGGCGTCCAGGCACACCACTTGACGCTTCAGCTCAGCGCGAGCCCGGTATGGCAACCGTTGCAGGACTTCCTTCAGCACGTCGCGGGCGTGTCGCACATCGTCGAAGGAACAGCCGCGGCAAGAACACTCGGAGTCCTCGGGATACAGGGGCCGACGCCCTGGTGGTTCGAGGAACTCGCGATATCTGCGCAACGCGCGTGCGGTAGCACCGGGGTAGACGTAGTAGTCGTCCCCGAGCCTCTCCACGCAAGCTATCGCCAGGCTGGTGCGAGTCGAGAGCCCATGGATCCGCACCGGCGGCGGTCCCTCCCCGAGGCGGGAACGCCTGCGCTCGGCGCGCAGGGCGCCAGGCCGTCTACGCGGCATCAGCCTTTCGGTATGCGGTCATGACCGCCATCATGCCAGCCCCCACACCCCCGTAGCCTGGAGTGACGGGACAGCCCTTCGTCCGTATCACCGAGTAGGACACGGTCTAACGGTCTAACGGTGTCTATGCGCCAGTGGAAAGCTACTTGGTTCACTTGGGCAGAATGTTGTATTTGCGTTTAGCGGACATTCTCTCAAGCTGTTATCAATTGAATCGAATTGGGTGTTACTGCGCACCAGCCGGACCGGCTTGGCGATGCGGTCGCGCTGAGCAGGTGACCGGGACTGTCCAGCTCTTTTAGGCTGGACGCAAACCGATTGGTTATTGGGCGGGCGCTGGCGACCTTAGCGGTTTAGTCTTAACCGGCCAGGCCCGCACGGTACACTACGGTCCATGACCCTGGCATCTCTGGATACTCCGCAAGCACCTTGGAAAACGGATGGCCCGCGCACCGTACCTCAGGCATTCCCCTATCAGGGAAGCAAGCGCATTTTGGCCAGTCGGATTCTTTCGCTTTTCCCCGACGGGAAAGTTGGGCGACTGGTGGAGCCGTTTGCTGGGTCTGCTGCTATCTCGGTGGCTGCTCGTCACTACGGTGTTGCTGACCGGGTGAGTATTTCTGACGTAAATGCACCTCTAATGGGACTTTGGCGGATGATTGCCGAGCACCCGGAGGAGCTGATTGCTTCGTACACGCAGATGTGGCATGAGCAGCAGGAGGATCCGCGTTCGTACTATCTGGAAGCCCGGGAAAAATTCAACAAAACGCAACAGCCGGACCTTCTCTTGTACCTCCTTTGTCGATGCGTCAAGGCGGCTGTGCGATACAGTAAATCTGGAGCATTCAACCAAGGGGCCGATCATCGACGACTGGGCGCCCGGCCGAAGGTGATGCTGGCGCGCATTCTTGCTACTTCGCGACTTATGGGTGCGGCAGAGATCAGCACCGGCTCGTACGAGGAGTCCCTGGTAGGCGCGACCCGCGATGATCTCGTGTATATGGATCCTCCTTATCAGGGAACAAGTGACGTCCCGGATCACCGATATCTCAAAGGGCTCACGCGTGAAATTTTCGCTGAGACATTGCAGAAAGCCGTGAGTAACGACGTTTCTTTCATCGTGTCGTATGACATGGTGACGGGTGACAATAAGTACGGTGCGGCGTTGCCGGACGAGCTTGGGCTCACACATCGTCATGTTGTTGCCGGCGTGTCTTCGCAGGCTACTTTGCAGGGTAAGAAGCAGGTGACGGTGGAGTCCTTGTACGTTTCTCCTGCACTTTTGCGACGACTCGGTGGCGTCGAGGGGCTCGACCGGCGGCTGGGGTCTCAGTCGTGGAGCCAGGACAGTCTGATCTAGCCCTCTGATCTAGTCTGACAATCATCTTCCGTCTATAGTCTCGCCATGAACTATAGTGAAGAATTCATTGCTTGGATTACTGCTCTCCCCATGTCGTCGCGGGCTGCTAAAGCGCGTGACCACCTGCTTGAGTTCGGCTCTCTGACGACCGAACAGCTGACGGCGATGGGCTATGTACACCCCCCTCGCGCTATCGGTGACCTGCAAGATGCGGGGGCGACTATTGCCAGGCAGAATGTAAAGAATTCCGCCGGTAAGAGCATCCGTCAATATACTCTGGTAGAGGAAATGACCGCCGGCAAGGCTGGGCGGGTGAACATTCCTAAGAAATTCAGAGACGATCTGAACCGAGAGTTCGACAATAAATGTGGAATCTGCAACGGGGTTTTCGAGGGTAGGGAGCTGCAAGCCGACCATCGAATTCCATTTATTGTCGGCGGGGACAAGTCGGAGTTGCGGTTGGAGGACTATATGCCTCTGTGTGCATCCGATAACCGGTCAAAGTCCTGGTCGTGCGAACATTGCGCCAATCTCTCTGTGAAAGATGAAACGGTATGCAAGAGTTGCTTCTGGGCGTCCCCGCTGGAATATACGCATGTCGCCACTCGTCAAGAGCGAAAGCTTGATATTGTTTTCCAGGGCATGGAAATAGAGGTTTACGAATCTCTGAAGGATGAGGCAAACTCCCGCGGGGAGTCTGTCGGTGATTTCGTTAAGCGGATGCTCGGGGGTCGCGATTTTTGACACGGTGCTTCCTGAGCGGCATTCCTTCATTCTGAGCTACTTCACCTGGTGATGCCCGCGCCGCGCAGGGATTTTGCCTTAAGAGGTCGGCGTAGCGACTTTGGTGCGATTGAGCATGGCCTCGTAAGCCTCCGGCGCGGCGGTGGAGTCTGCTGCACGATCGGGTGACATCTGAACTGGCTTGCCCTGCAGGGCGGGTGGGAATCGCGAGGAACCAAGGCCCGGGCGTGACGGTCGAGCAAGTGGCCGCCGACCTCGGACGCGCGATGCCTCCACTTCCACAGCGCTCGCGGATCGCGGTTCCCGTCACGGAAGTTCGTCCGGACACTTGATCAACACCGGATCGTCGGCTCCCTGGTCAGGGTCGGCGCGGCAGGCGACAACGCGGCGATGGAATCCTTCTTCACCCTGCTGCAGAAGAACGTCGTCGACCGCCGGACCTGGGCGGCGCTTCGGCGTGTATCGGCCTGGCTTCATCGGTCCTTGGTTGCTAGGTGCACCTGCCGGGTTGCATCACGTTTCTCGAGTGATTCCCCGCCTCAGCCGCCCCGTCCGATTCGCGCTCTACGCAGGGGACGCCGAGGTGCGGACCCTCGGCCTATGGGGGCTTTGGAGAAGGCATCGCGTCGGCTGAATGGCGGCCAGTCCCGCTGCCCATTCTGCGGCTTGCCGCGAGACCGGGTGGCCACGCTGGAGCACGACTGGGTGATGTTGGAGCCGAACATGGCTCCCTTGGCCCATACGGTGCCGGCGGAGTACCGGTGGATCGAGCTCTCCGATGGGAGGGTGACCGTGTACGGCGTGTGTCCGCCCGATCAGTTCCAGCGGTGCCGCATCGAGCACCGATTGGCTTGCCCGGCGCAGGCGCTGCCGGATCTCTGGCCGTGGCTGACGACGCTCCGCGGGGAGAACGGGCGCCAGGCAGAACGGCAGAACGAGCCCGAGCCGCCTCCGCCCGCTGAGGAATGGCCGGACGTCGGCTGACGGGCACCGCAGAAATGGCAGTCTGACCTGGGGCGATGCCCCAAGAGCTTGTCCACCGATAGTCCGCAGACCCCGTCCGAGGCTGCTCCCAGGAGAGCCCCCGGCCTGACGCGGCGATGCGCATGCGCAGGCATTTTCGTCAGTTGGATGGGCTGACCTGGGTAATCGCTCGGCCGCGACCGGCTCTCCGCCGACCCACCGACGAGCCGGATATCGCAGGCGAAGGTGATCGTGAGAGGTTTCCTTCGAAACTTACCGAAAGGCTCTTGACTTATGGCGCCTGGTGAGGATCGTAGTTAGTAGCCCATAACACCGAAAGAGTTGCAAAGTCGATGAAGACGTCTAGTCGGCGAAGTGACTTGGACAGGATGTGGTTCAGGCCCCCAGCAAGCCGGCGCGATACCGAGACGACAGTGACGACTGAAGTTTCAGGACACGCGCAGTACTACTGGGGACTGTTTTTTGCCCTCAAGGTGTGGCCACTGCACTGTGCTCCACCGCGACGGTCAGCCGACCGAGATCAGCTACGGCGGGGCACCGCCGGTGAACCAATCGTCAGGCTCCTGGACTTGTCCGGGGGCCTTGCCGTTTGCCGGGGCTGACCTGGGCAGACGCGTCAAGATCCCGCCCACGCCTCGTCCACGGACCCCGACACACGCCCGCCCCGGACGGCACACGCCTGCACATACGCGAAGACCCCGGCCGCAGCGTTTCCGCTGTGAACGGGGTCTTTGGGCACCTCATACTGGGTGCCCCCGGCAGGATTCGAACCTGCGCACACGGCTCCGGAGGGCGATTGCGCTAGCCGTATTACTGCTAGTCACGGCGCTGAACTGGCGTACTGGATATCTCTTTGTCCACTGCTAGTCCACGGCTACTCGCATTGACCCATCGAGCAACATGTGGTCCCGCGGCTAGCAGTGGACTGAATCAAAGTCCTCCAGGGTCTGCAGGCCCCAACGCGGGTGACGGGCTGGATTGTGCCGGCTACCGGTAGGTTTGAGCCCCACTCTTCAGCGCGGCCCACGTTGAAGCACTGGCGATCACGGACTCGCTGGCCAGGATATAACCCCACGTTTCCTGGACTTCCTGACTTGAGTTCACCGTGGAAACCCATGCACGGGCCGCATCACGCTTGGCCGCTACAATCGGATTGGTCATCTCTGTATCGGCCTTGCCCTCGACTAGCCAGTAAACTCCTTCATTGTCGATGACAATGAAGTCGGGCTCGTACTGTCTTTGGATGGCGCCGACCAAGTAAGTGATGCGTATAGGGACAGTCTCGTTTATCCGTACCCAAGCCGAGACGCCCGAACTAATCTCGAAGAGCGAAGCGAGATTGAACTCAGTTGAGTACGCATCAAATGAGTTGACCTCGTACACGGATTTCGCCCATCCATCATACGGATATCCGCGAACAAAATCCCTGCTGCTGCCAACAATGTGCCGGTCCGCCGGCGGACGGGGCTCTACACGGTCCGACGGATCGGGCCAACGAACGTGCGTAACTTCTTTGACCTCACGCGCCGGGCTTGAGGTCTGCATCGCGCCAATCCATTCGGCCAGTCGTGCCGTCGCCAGCCTCCCGTGTTCGGTCCGCCAGGGGGTCTGCTGAGTCACCCCGGCGCCAGCGAGGAAAGCTCGCGCTATCCCCACTGCAGCATTGGCTTCTGCGACTGTAGCCGCTATTCCATTTGTAGATAGAAGCCGTTTGACCAAGTCGGTTTCTATCGTGTCAAAGGCGATGGCGGTCTGGGTAGCTGCCACGGATTCTGTCTGATCCGTGATAACAGATTTCACCCGACCCTGCTCATCACGCTGAGCATCAAGAGCCTTACGGGTCAGGGCTGGAGCGTCGTCTTTCGAGAACTGTCGCCCAAGCGCTTCCACATCAGCGTGATTAATTTGCGTAAGCGTGAAGGGGTCTCGCTCCCAACGCGTCGTGACATGAGGTAGATAAAGAGGGATTTTGACGCCGCCAGGAGAGCGAGGATGCAATCTGCGAGTCAAGGTAGCGGTGGAGGCCTCCGCTGCAATTACTCGGCTAGCCACTGTGGCCAAACCGATCCCCACATGGCTCACGTGCGGGATGGTCTCTTGAACGTCGAATAGGCCTGGTTGAGTTGAGTCGGTGGCTGCAGGTCCGGGAAGTCGAATCTCAATCGCGGATACACCGTCACTGAGAGCGCTAGATAGAAGATTTGCATCTTCTCGGATAGGAAGTCCGGGGGTGTTCTTCCCGGCTATGGGGTTGATTACGATAACCCCTTGCTCAGTACGCTCACCCAGTGTCTGCTCGAGCAATGCCTTGGCCTGCTTCAGCAGGCTAGTGAAGGATCGGTGAGATAGGACCTCAACAGTGTCAAGCATTGGATTACCAGTGCGACTCCCGAACGGAAGCCGCATACCTCGACCTAGTATCTGCTCAGTGAGCAGTTGGGACTCCATTGCACGGACAGCAGCAATGACGTAGATATTTTTGACATCCCATCCCTCCTTGAGCATGGATACCGAAACTACGGCGCGAATCGGAGATCCGGGAGTCTCAAGGGTGTCGAGCAGAGCAAGCGTCTTGTCAGGCTCTTCGCTGGTTACCAGCAGAACCTTATCTTCGCCATCTAGGAAGTCAGAACTCGCCAACATGTCTCGTAGGCTTGTGGCTTCCTCGATGGTTTGCGCCACAACGAAAAGGATTGGCTCGACATACTCCTTTCTGGTGCTCTTGCAATAGTGCCGCATGGCACTTTCCTTAGCGTTCAGGAGAGCGACTCCGTCTGCCATCTGTGTCCGCAGGTCACTGATGTTATCCTGCCGGGATACCAACACCGGAATCTTGACATACCCGTCGGCAATGGCCTCAGACAGCGGATACCGGAAGACAACTTTGTCGCGCGTGGCGTCGTGCGGAGTGGCTGTCAAGCCTACTAGCGCGAGCGGACGCATGTCGTCAATCGCTTGCTGAAACTTCTTCGCGTTTCCGGAGAAGTAGACGTGATGCTCGTCCGCTATGACTATGAGGTCCTCAGTTGCTCGCAGGTAGTCATAAAGAGTTTGGCCGAGTGTTTCGTGCGGTCGATGCGCGCGGTAGGCACTGCGGGTATTAGGGCGCAGGAGCGATTGCACAGTAAAAATGAAGACTTTGAATCGATCCGTTTCCTCTAGAGCATTGCCGACGTCACCCCGCTCCAAGGTGTCGAGAGTAATGACCATCGGATTTGACTGAAGGCCGCGCAGATATTTGGGGTGACCTGGCGTCAGGTTAGCAACAGTTTTGTTTTGAATTGTCGTACCCGGAGTCACGACTACGACGTTACGTACTCCCGACTCGTACAGGTAGTCCAGCAAAGCGCCGGCGATGTAGGTCTTGCCAACGCCTGTAGCCAAGTCGGCGATCATCTCGGTGCCGTCTGCTGCGTCGTCCAGTCTGCGCGCGAGAGTGTTTAAAGCGGCCTGATTTGGAGCACGCAAATCGAGCGTATGTGCCACATGCTCAACGAGATGTGCATCGTAAGGAATGCTCACAGCTCAACCCCCCCACGGCGGCGCATGCGTCGCGCCGCACTAGTCAGTAGATCCCTAGGAGCCTTGTGTATGCGAGAGCCGCGGGAGATCTTCGCTAGTGCTTCTTCAGCGCCAGGTAGAATGACCTTGGCTACCACCGTTGCCCGTTCTCGTTCGTCTAGCCTGGAAACGAGATGCTGGATTTCCTCAGGCCCGATAGCTCCATCGAAGACTGCGAGTTTCATCCGACCTCGCACACCGCAAAATGGTGCGTCTCCTTCGATCCATTCAAAGCCCAACTGGCCGGCCACCGCCCGAGAGAACTTCCCATTCGTTGCCCACTCGGTGAGCATTACGCCGTATCCGGTTACCTCATACATGGAGGGGCCGACCGCCATTGATCTGAACGCTCCGCCTCCAGACCAGAGAATTTCCGCTCGCTTCTTTTTCCGGCCGAGTTGTTGCAGCTTCTTAAGTGTTTCCTCTAGGCCGGAAGCTTCACCACTTACTACACCAGCAGATATGGCGGCCTTGAGCGCCTTGTGAGCGCCCGCGAAGTCGTCAGAGGTCATGCCCTCGGGTAGATCCGCAACAGCGGACTCTTCGACTATCCGGCGGCTGATTCCTGCCTCATCAGTGCCGTCGATAACTCGACGCAAACGAGGGATGATATACGCATCGACGCTTTCGTGGCTGACGTCGGCAGTCACCCATCTGCGCCCCATCTTGTGGGCTACAGCAGCAGTGGTGCCAGAACCGCCGAACACATCTAGTACGATGTCTCCAGGGTTAGTCGCCATCTGCATTATTCTTTCGAGCAGCGCTTCCGGCTTTTGAGTGTCGTATCCAACGCGTTCTTTGGAGGAGTTGCCTACGCGTTGAATATCATCCCAGAGGTCCCCAACTGCAACTCCGCTATCCTCGTGCAGATACCGCTTGAATTTGGGAACCGTGTCATCGCCCTCGGGCCAGTGGATGTAGCCTGCTGTATCTAGTAGGTCCAGACGCTGGCGCGTAGGCAGCGATTCCGCATCGCCATCGTTAATTCCGGGCACGGTGGGCGCTGCCCAATGCCGTCCACGCCCGGGCGGCTTACGCCCTCGCCATACCTCGCCTGAATCACCACTTCGAGCGCCGGGCGCGCTAAGGTCGCCAAGCATGTAGCGGCCCTGGTGATCTGAGAAACGGTATTCTGTAGCGAGATGCTTCTCGGTCATCGGTAGCAGGACTGGCTTTAGCGAACCGGAATCCGTCTTGCTGTATATGAGCAAGGTGTCACACATGGTGCCCATACCGCGCCGGGCGGATGATTTCCCTTGGGTTCGCTTCCATATGACTTGATTCAAAAAGGAACCCGCGCCAAATATTTCATCCATGAGGCAGCGCATTCGATGCACTTCGGCGTTATCAAGATGTATCCATATGGTGCCATCAGGGGCGAGTAGATCCCTTATGAGGAATAGCCGATCCCGCATGAATGAGAGCCACGTTGAGTGCTCCATCCAGTCATCGTAATGCGTGAAAACCTGGCGCGTGTTAAAGGGTGGGTCGATATAACAAAGCTTGACCTTCCCTCGATATTCCCGGCGAAATTCTGGAACTTCCGCGAGGATTCGCAAAACGTCGAGGCTGTCGCCGGTTATGACGAGGTTGTCGGCGTGTGGCGCCAAGTCGTTGACCTTGCCAAAAGCGTCTGTGAAGTCGGCTATGCGTACTTCTGATGCGGCTGGGTGATCTCGTGGCACCCAAAGGGGCTTGCCGGTATCATCTTTGGGGGAAAGAAGGAATTGATCCTTATTGGGCCACAAAAGTTCAAGCTTCGTAACCTTGTTCATGTCCCCACTCCCCGCGGTCGGCCCGATGCTGTAAGAGCACTGGTGCGGCGTCCTCCCCCGACGCTCGCGGCCTTACGAGCCGTCAAGTACGTTGCAGGCCTACCGTATCGGCCTCGTGTCGATCTAGGCGAGTCGTCGGCGATCTTATAGTCCGCGATCACCTTGGTCAGCGATGTTCGGCTGTCGGCGCCAGGTGCGCCCAGCGCCTAGGAGTACGTGAGTTGCTTCGGCAGGATGCACCCTCCGCTCGCATCAAGCGGTAGCTCTCAGACGGCAACTGATGGGCGCAGGATGTCTGATTCGTGCTTCGCGCCGGTCCCTTCGAACCTGAGGGTCCGATGAGCGCTAGCTCACCACTTCCCCCCCAGGTCCCATCCCGTCTGCCGTCGGCCCACACACCGTGGAGCAGGCGCGGCGCCTGGCGTCCAGGTGGAGCGCGCCACTGTACGAACGACCTGGACGCCAGGTGCTGTGTCTGCTCGGCTCTGCCTGGGCCGACGGCAGACGGGATGGGACTTCCCCGCGCACGCCACCACTCCGCCGGCACTCGCGAACGGCGCCCCCGCCATCTCGGAGCCTGAGCGCCCCCGCCGGAGGCATGCTTTGACCGTCAGCCACCTTCTACGGTGCTCGGCTCATGGCCACCGGCCCTATCCACATGTGGGCGCGCGTCGGCGCAGCCCGCGCGGAGCGGGCCGAAGGCAGGAGCGTCGCGCGGAGCGGAGCCGGGAAGCGCGCCCGGCGGAGCGGAGCGCAGCCGGGGCTTGAACCCGTGAAGAAGGTTGTAACTCAGTCGTCGGATGGGATGCGCCACAACGGAGCTGCGTACTGTTCCGGACGGCTGCTGATGAGCAGTTGACGCAGTGCGTCCCTGTAAGAGCCGCTGAGGTTCAAGGCCTCGGTGATGTGGCGGAACGTCGTGTGGGTGACTCCGCGGGCTCGGGCCTCACTCTGGAACTGGTCGAGCCGAGACAGCACGTCGTCGCGGTCCAGCTTCGTCGGGGGCCGCTCAGTGAGCCATGCTGCCTTGTTGCGTTCGTAGTCGATCTCCGAGAAGCCGCAGATCTCGCGGCTGTATGCCTCGGCCTCGTCCAGGGCGGCGGTAGTCATGATGGCGCGGGCCAGTCTGTTACGGCCGACCGCGTCGTCCAGGTCGACTTCGTGGACCGTGGGGCCTTCGTCGGTGAGAGCTACTGAAAGGCCAGAGTCGCGCACCTCGCAGATGCCGCGGGCTCCTCGGGCTGTTGCGGCGAGCATGGCGGTGGCCTCTGAGGGGTGCCATTCCAGGATGCTGCCGATCGTCTCCACGTCCTCGGTCGTGAAGGTGTGGACGGGAGTGCCGAACAGAGGGCGCAGGTCGTCGGGGGAGATCTCGCCGTCCAGCCCGGGACCAGCAACCAGGAGTCGGATCGGGGCGTTGACCTGGCAGCAGGCGGCGAGGGTGAGGGCGTCGGCGAGTGGGCTCTTGAGGGTGGGTTCGTCGCCCTGGGCGAGGATGTCGCCGCCGACGTCGAGCAGATCGATGGATGTCGGCGCCAGGTGGGATACCAGCTCTTCGAGCTGGCGAGTGATGCCCTCGGCGCCGTGGTGCGGGTCGAGCAGGGCTAGGGTGTGCGGAAGCTCTGCCGCGAGTCGGGGGAGTGTGGAGCCCGCCGGGGCGATCGGCTGGGCCTCGGCCGGCACCGACCAGACGGACTGAGTGACGGGTTCGAGTCCCGTGAAGCTGTCGGCTCCCCGTGGTCCCGGGAGTGGGTCGATCAGGAGGCGGTCCCACGCGTACGTGAGGATCACCACCTGGTCCTCGTCGCCGTAGAGGGCGGCGTGAAGCATGGCGGCGGCGACTGCGTCGCCCCCTCCTCCTGCTGCGACGATCAACCGCATCATGCGCTCAGAGTACGGGTTCACGTGTTGGCCACTCACCCTATAGTGGCCAAAGGCCATAGCCACTTAGGCGAGGAGGGGAGGGGAAATGCCGCAGATCGAAGAGACCCAGCCGAAGTATCTCCAGATCGCCCACTACATCCGTGACCAGATCCTTCGGGGGGACCTGCGGCCGGGGGACGAGGTTCCCTCGGAACGGCAGCTCGCCGCGGACTGGAAGGTGTCCCGGCCCACGGCTGCGCGGTCGCTAGAGGCGCTGAGCCATCAGGGCCTGGTCGAAAAGCGCCAGGGCTCGGGGACCTACGTGCGCAGCCTCGAAGTGAACCGGCGTGCACGGGAGTTGTACGGACGCGCACGGCAGACCGGGAAGATCTACACGCCCGGAGAGTATGCGGTGATCACCTCGACCGGTTGGCTGGAGGCTCCGGATTACGTCGCCCAGGCGCTGGGACTGGTGAAGGATCGCCGAGCCGTGCACCGCCGGCGGGTGACGAACAACCAGGACGGCCCGATCAACCTGTCCACTTCGTGGTTCGCTGCGGATGTCGGTCAGCGGGCACCCAAGCTCCTGGACCCCGAGCGGATCCAGGAGGGGACGCTCATGTACGTCGAGCGGATGACGGGACGTCAAGGCAGTTACGCGGAAGACCGGATGTGCGCTCGGGCTGCCACGGACGAGGAGGCGGACGACCTGCGGTTGGAGCCGGGGTCCGCGGTCCTCATCGTCCATCACGTCGTCTTTGACCTCCAAGACCGGCCCCTGGAGTTCGCCGAAGCCACCTACCCGCCGCACCGCTGGGCGTTCGAGCAGGGCTACCCGCTCACCTGACGACGACTCGCCAGTTCCGGCGAACCGCTTGCACCTCTCAAGTGGCTAATGCCACTATCCAGGAAGTGGCCAAGGCCACTTGAGGAGAAGGGGGCACGACGTGACGAGTCGGCGGCCGGTGCAGGATGCGCGGTCAGCTTGCCGGGGGTGTCGGGGGCGTGGATGGAAGCGCGTCGGCTCCCGAACGGCGCTGGCGCTCTCCACGGCCAACGACCGCGACCGTGCCACGTCGAAGCGGCGCTGCCTCGACTGCGACGGCAGCGGCAAGGAGTGAGCACGCATGGCCTACACGATCGACCGCCACCCCTGTGAGGACTCGCCGCGGCTCGGAGCGATGACCTTGCATCCGGAGCCTGAGTCCGTATCTCGCGCGCGGCGCTGGTTCCGGAAGTTCATCGCTCCATACCGCCCGGCCTGCTCGATCGACGACTGCACCCTGATGATCTCGGAGCTGGTGACCAACGCCATCTGCTATGGGAAGTCCGATGACCCGTGGCTGGTGCGTGTCGAGTGGTTCCGCGAGGGAACCTCGCTCCGCGTCGAGGTGCACAACCCGGGTTTCCCGGCGAACGTGCGGCTGCGGCGCCCGGACGCCAACGACGCCCACGGGCGGGGGCTGCTCCTGGTCGACTCCATCGCCGACTCCTGGCACTCCGGGCCCAGCCATCTCGGCGGAACGGTCGTCTCCTTCGTGGTCGCTGATGCCTGGCTGGCGTGATGGGATAGCTAACCTCTCCTACTGCCGGTGTGAAAGTGTCGCTAGGCTGATTGACCAGTTGACTTGGCCAATCCCGACAGGCGGCGTTCATGGCGTATGAAGTGGACCCACCGAAGTACGTGCGCCTCGCGCAGACGCTTCAGCAGCGCATTGAGGACGGCACGTACGCGCCCGGCACCCGCGTACCCAGTGAGAACCAGCTGGTGCAGTCCTTCGGGATGTCCCGCCCGACCGTCGTCCGGGCGCTGGAGCTGCTGAAGCGGGACGGCTGGCTCGAGTCCCGACAGGGGTACGGCACGATCGTCCGCGGTCGGCCGGAAGTCGTCGAGCAGAAGGACCGTCGGGGGCGTGAGGCGCTGGAGCGCGACGAGTCGCAGGGTGCCGGGCGGCTGATCGAAGTCGGGCGCGTTCCTGTCCCGCCTCGGGTCGCCTCGGCCCTCGGCCTGCCGAAGAAGGCCGAAGTCCTCATGCGCCGCTTCCTGGTCGAGGAGGACGGCGAAGCTGTCGAGTTGGTCTCGTCGTACTTCCCCGCCGGCCTGGTCGAGGGAACTGAGCTGGGGGTCGACGAACCTCTGAGTGGGAGTGTCCGCGAGCACCTCGAAACGCGGAAGAAGGTTCGCTTCGACCACGTGGTCGAGCGCGTGTCGGCCCGGTTGCCCGAAGCGGGTGAAGCCGAACTGCTGGATCTGCCGGACGGTATGCCCGTGCTGAGTGTCCTGGTCGTCGCCTGTGACGCCTCCGGCCGGTCCTTGCAGGTCGCTGACGTGCTCCTGCCTGCTGACCGGCAAGAACTCGAAGACACCTACCGCCTGAGCTGATCCCGGTCCAGGAGTGAAATCCCGCGATAGCAGCTTGACAAGTCAACCTGGCATCTTTAGCTTCGAACTTGCTAAGTCAACTTGTCAGGTCGATGAGTTGATCAACTCTCAGAAGGAGCAATCCCTGTGCGTGTGATCCGCGTTGACGCCTCGGCCGCCACGATCCTGCTCACCGAAGCTCCGGCGCCGAAGGTGCGCGACCGGCAGACCGGTGAGATCGCCAAGGATGCGATGACCGGTGAGGCGCTGATGACCGTCGGCGTCGTCTACATCGACGAGGGTGAGTCGTCGCTGATCCAGGTCACCGTCCCGGAGGGCGGCGTGACCGAGGGCCTGACGGTCGGTGCTCCGGTCTCGCTTCCGGGTCTGGTGGCACGGCCTTGGCAGAGCGTCTTCAACGGCCGGGAACGGCACGGCATCGCCTACCGGGCGACCGCCGTTGCTCCGGGTGCCTTCTCGATGGCTCAGGCGGGCTGACCGCCGTGACGGATCTGGTGACGTGGGCCGAGCTGGGCGGTTCGCTCGCCGCGATGGGCGGCGCCGCCTACGCCCGGCACGCCCACCCGGCGGCGTACTGGTCCACGGTCGGGCTGCCGCTCTCGGTGGTCCGGCTGCTGGCCTCGTACTCCTCGACCATGGACGCTTGCGGCCTGACCGTCGAACCGTCCCGGTGGCGGGTGCTGGCCGTCCGGGCGACCACCCGCCGTGAGGTCCGGCCGGTGCCTCCTCGTCGGGGTGTCATCCGTCCCACCACGACCGGCCTGCGCATGCGGCTGCGGCTGGCTCCGGGGCAGGAGCCGGCGGACGTGGCGGCCTCCGCCGAACGCCTCCGGCACGCCTGGGGTGTCCACGCCGTCCACGTGCGGGACGTCAAGCCGGGCGTCGTCGAACTGCGGCTCGTCGGCTTCGACGTGCTGCGGAAGGTGCGGATGCCCCGGCGGCTGGACGGCGGACCGCTTCGGATCCCGGCGGCGTTACGGGAGGACGCGACCGCGTTCGTGCGGGACTACCGGACCGTTCCGCATGAACTGGTGCTCGGGGCCACGCTCTCGGGCAAGTCCATGTACCTGCGGAACCTGCTGACCGGCCTCGCTGTTCAGCAGGTGGCCCTGGTCGGGATCGACTGCAAGCGCGGGGTCGAGCTGGCGCCCTTCGCACCTCGGCTCTCCGCCCTGGCGACCGACCCGGACCAGGCGGCCGAACTGCTCCCCGCGCTCGTGAAGGAAATGGAGGACCGATACGACCTGATCAAGGCCCAGCAGGGCATCGCGCCCGGCACTCCGGAAGAACTGATCACCTCGGACGTCTGGGGACTGCCAGAGGGCCAACGCCCGGCTCCGATCGTGCTGTTCATCGACGAGGTGGCCGAACTCTTCCTCGTCGCCACGCGGAAGGAGGAGGAGCGGCGGGACGAGATGGTCACCCACCTCATCCGGCTCGCCCAACTCGGCCGGGCCGCCGGCATCTACCTCGAAGTCTGCGGACAGCGCTTCGGTTCCGAACTGGGCAAGGGCGCGACCATGCTCCGAGCCCAGCTCAACGGCCGCGTCTGCCACCGTGTGAACGACGAAGCCTCGGCGAAGATGGCGCTCGGCGACATCGCCCCTGAGGCCGTCTTCGCGGCCTGCGCCATCGCCGCCGAGCTGCCCGGCCTGGCCGTCGTCGGCGACACCTCCGGCGGCTGGTCCCGCATCCGCACCCCCTACCTTTCCCTCGCCGACGCCGCGGCCACCTGCCGCGCCACGGCGAACCTCGCCCCCGACGTACCGGCGCTCCACCCCTTCCGGCCGTACGTCCCGCCGATGTCGGTGGAGGCGTGCGGGCCCGTTGCCACGGCTCGCCCGCTCACCGAGTAAGCGCACCCGCCCACGGCCGGCACGGCCGTCCCGTGCCACGTCCCTACCCCTGCCATGCCTGGAACCGGAAGGAGATGCGCCGTGCGTGCCCTGTCCGTCCGTATCGACGCCGTACTCGTCCAAGCGCTGATCGCCGCGGCGCTGTCCTTCGCCCACCTGCACGACCTGGCGCTGGCCGCCGGACAGGACGGCTGGAAGGCCTGGGCCTACCCGGTCTCCGTCGACCTGCTGTTGGTCGCGGGCTGGCGGCGGCTGCGCTCCGGTGAGGCGAAAACGGCCGGGTGGTGCTGGTTCCTCGTCGCCCTGACCGCCTCGCTCGGCGCCAACGTCGCCACGGCCGGACTCCTCGACCTGAACGCCGTGCCGGACTGGCTGGGCATCCTCGTCGCTGGGTGGCCCGCGATCGCCTTCCTCGGCGGGACGCTGCTCGCCCACGGAGCAACCGCGGAGGCCTCGACGGGGGAACGCGAGTCGACCTCGGAGCCCATCACTCCCGAAGTGCCAGCCTCTGCACCTGAGTTGCTCGCTGTGGAGCCGGAACCGGCTCCACCCTCCACGCCCCCGGTCCCGCCAGCGCTCGTCACGCTCGCGCGCAAAGTCGCCGACGAACACCGCGCCCGCACTGGAACACCCATCGACACCTCGACCCTTCGCGCCCGGCTCGGCGTCCCGCTGCCGCTGGCCGAAGCCATCTCCGCCCACCTGACCTGACCCGGAGGACTTTCCCCCGTGCGCCCGTCCACGCTCCGCGCGCTGAAGCGCGCCGCCGAGCTGACCCGACAGAACCGCCTCACCGAAGCCGTGCTCATCGCCGAACCCGTGATCTTCGCCGCCGACGAGTACGAGGGCGACGAGATCTTGCGCTGGCTGGCCGACCACGTCACCGATTTCACCGGCCAAGACCTCAAGGGGACCCCCTAATGCCTGCCAACCGTCGCTTCCGCCGCGTCGTCCGCATCGGTCCGGTGCAGGTCGCTACGTACTACGACGGCCGCGGCCGCGAGAAGCACACCGCCGCCTGCACGGCTCCGCGCTGCGGCTTCGCCACGGACTACGACAGCCGCGCCGCTGCCGAGCTGGCCGCCCGTACCCACCGCTGCGCCGTCCGCTGAAGGAGCTTCCGTGACCGTCTCGCTGCCGCTCGTCTTCGTCCTGGGCGTCATCGCCTGGGCCGCGATCAAGTTCCTCGGCGTCCGGCTCTGGGTCGCCGTCGTGATCGCCCTCTTCGGCTTCTGGCTCTCGCACACCTTCCTCGCCCCCGCCATCGAGTCCGGCACCCGCTCCGGGGTCGATGTCGTCAACGGCACCCACGAGTGACAAGGAGATCAGCCGTGTTCCGTCCCAAGCTGCCCGCCGTCCCGACTCTGCCGACGACCACCGTCACGCATCAGCAGACGCAGGCTCCCGTTCCCTCGGCCGGTCGTCCGGTCGCTCCGTACGTGGGCATCGGTGCCGGCGCGGTCGCCGCCGTGGTCGTCGTCGGGATCGTGCTCACCGCGCTCCTGGCGGCGGTCGCCGTCTCGGCCGTGTCCGTAGCCATCGCCGCCATGGTCCTGCGCTCGCTCGTCAACGGCGCACACAAGCGCTGACCGGCCGCCGGGGCGGCAACAAGCCGCCAAGCATCCCGCCGCCCCGGGGCCGTCCCTTCCGAACTGTCACGACAGCCGAAAGGAACTCCCATCATCACCCGGCAGACTCCGCCTCCGCTGGCGGAACTCTCCATGCTGGCCTCCCTCGGCACCCTGCCCGAGCTGGGCCGCCAACTGTCCGGCCTGGGCGGCTGCACCCGCCCTGTACGCCTCGACGGCCACCGCACCGAATACGCGGTGGACCGGGCGACCGGGGAGATCGGCCGCGTTCTGCACCACCTGGACTCGTCGGTCCTTCCGGCCGGTCAGCTCCTCGTCCGCTGCAACAACCGCCGCGCCACCCGGTGCGCGGCCTGCGCCGAGACCTACCGCCGCGACACCTACCACCTGATCACCGCCGGACTCAGCGGCGGCAAGGGCACCCCGGAGAGGGTCGGCACACACCCGCGCGTCTTTGCCACCTTCACCGCCCCCGGCTTCGGCCCAGTCCACAACCGACCCTCCGGCGGCCGGAACTGCCGTTGCGGCGTCCGGCACGAGGAAGGTGACGCTGTCCTGGGGACGCCACTCGACGCGGAGTCCTATGACTACGAAGCGGCCGTGCTGTGGAACGCGCACGCAGGGGCACTGTGGCGGCGGTTCTCGATCTACCTCCGCCGCGAGGTGGCCAAGCGGGCCGGCCTCACGCAGCGAGCATTCCGGCACCACGCCCGGATCTCCTTCGCGAAGGTGGCCGAGTACCAGAAGCGCGGTGCCGTCCACTTCCACGCCGTGATCCGCCTCGACGGCCCCGAGGGTGGCGACTCCGCTCCTCCCTCGTGGGCCACCGCCGAGCTGCTGACCGATGCCGTTCGGGCAGCTGCCCCTACGGCGCGTGTCGGCGGGCCGGTGATCGACGGGCGGCCCCATACCTTCGTCTTCGGCTGTCAGCTCGACGTCCGCACGATCCGCTCCGCCGACTTCGATGATGGCCAGGAGCTGACCGAGCGGGCCGTAGCGGCGTACATCGCCAAGTACGCCACCAAGGGAGCAGAGACCGCGACCGGCACCCTGGACCGGCCTATCAGGTTCCTCGCCGAGCTGGCACAGGTCCAGATCAGCGAACATGCCCGGCGGATGATCCGCACCGCTTGGACCTTGGGCGCCCGTGCCGAGCTGGCAGAACTCCGCCTGCGGGCTTGGGCCCACATGCTCGGCTTCCGCGGCCACTTCTCCACGAAGTCCCGCCGCTACTCCACCACCCTGGGCGCCCTCCGCGACGCTCGCGCCGACTGGCGCCGGGCCCAAGCCGCGCCGCCCGTCCCGCAGGACGGTGAGACCACGCTCGTCCTCGCGCACTGGATCTTTGCCGGCACCGGCCTGTCGAGCGCCGAAGCCTGGCTTGCCGCATCCCTCGAACCCGCCCCCGGAACGGAAGGAGAACCGACATGGACACACGCCGCGACGAACTGATGACTGTTCGTCAAGTCCTGGCCGAGCTGGGCGGCGTTTCTCGACGGACGTTTTACCGCTGGCGCGAGCTGGGACAGGGGCCGGCCGCGTTCAAGCTCCCCAACGGCGAGCTTCGGGTCTGGCGCAGTAATTTCACCTCGTGGCTCCGGCAGTTGGAGGAGGCGGCGTGAAGTCTCTCGACGTCAAGGTCTGGGGCGTACGCAAGCGGGACACCAAGACGCCCTCGTACGGCGTCCGCTGGTCTGTCGCCGGCAACGTCTTCTCTGACTCGTTCCGCACCAAGGCACTCGCCGATCACTACCGCGCGAAGCTCATGAGTGCCATGCGGGGCGGCGAAGAGTTCGACACGGAGACTGGTCTTCCAGCCTCGATGGAAGAGAAGAAGTCGCCATTGTCCTGGTACGACTTCGCCCTCAGGTATCTCGCAATGAAGTGGCCGCACGCTGCACCCAATACGCGAGACGGCATCAACGAATCTCTGACCAGCGTGACCATGGAACTGCTAGCGGAGCGCGCAGGGCGACCGTCCGACGAGGAGATCCGCAAGGCCTTACGTAACTGGGCCTTCGTGCTGCCAGGGCCCGACGACCGGGAAGTCCCGGACAACGTCCGGAACGTTCTGCACTGGGTGGCGAAGGCTTCCCGGCCACTGGCGGACCTCGCTGAACCGGCAACGGCCCGTGCGGTGCTCGACGGGCTGAAGCTCAAGCTCGACGGCACCGCGGCAGCTGCCGAGACCGTGCGGCGGAAGCGGCGGACCCTCGTCAACGCTGCGAACTTCGCGGTCGACCTGGGGAGCTGCGAGAGAATCCGGTCACGGTGGTTCGCTGGCAGAAGCCGAAGGTCTCGAACCAGGTAGATCCGCGCGTTGTCGCCAATCCGGAGCAGGCACGCAACCTCCTGGCGGCGGTGTCCTACGTGGGTGGCTACCGGCGTGCTCGCGGCCGGCGCCTCGTCGGACTGTTCGCGGCTATGTACTTCGGTGGACTCCGGCCCGCTGAGGCAGTCGGCCTGGTCGAGACTGACCTCGTCCTCCCCGAGCAGGGCTGGGGAGGGGCGCTGCTACACCGGACCCGTCCTTCGGTCGGCAAGCAGTGGACGGACTCGGGGGAGACCCACGACGACCGCGGGCTCAAGAATCGACCGGCTGAGGACGTTCGGCGTGTGCCCATCCCGCCCCAGCTCGTCGCCGTGCTGCGCGAGCACCTGGCCACGTTCGGCACGGCGGAAGACGGGCGGCTCTTCTTCAGTGAGAAGGGCTCAGTCGTCCCGTCCTCGACCTACTACCGCGTGTGGCAGGATGCTCGGCTCCTGGCGCTTCCACCGGCTGTCGCGGCTTCGCCGCTCGCGAGTAGGCCGTACGACCTTCGGCACTCGGCGCTGTCGACGTGGCTCAACGCCGGAGTTGATCCCACCGAGGTTGCCGAGCGTGCCGGCAACAGCGTTGAGGTCCTGCTGACCCGCTACGCGAAGTGCCTCGACGGACGGCAGGACGTCGCCAACCGGCGCATCGAGGATCTGCTTCGCGAGTACGAGTGATCACAGCTCTGCCAGGGGCAAGCTCCCGCGTCATCCGGGGGCTTGCCCCTTCAGCGAGGTCGAAGTGCGGTCATCAGTGGTCGGCCAACTGGTGCTGTGGCAGCCCGATCTTCGGGTTATACCAGCCCGGAAGCTCTTCCGTGGCGCCCACCTCAAGGCGCATGAGTGCTCGCACATGCCCCTGCTGCGAAATGATGGAATCCAAGAGGTCAATGACCTGGTGGAGCCTCGCCTCACGAGTGGGTGACTCCGACTCGCCCGCTACTTCCATTAGGCGCCTGTAGGCGATCGTAAGCTGGGCATTCACCCGGCCTTCGATCTCGAGCACTGCGTCGCTGGCAACCAGCTGAGCTTCAGCACGAGTGTCCCTTTGAGCACGCCGCGCGCTACTTACCTCCGTTGCCTCCGCCTCGGCGGATCCCGATTTGAGCGCGTAGGCGTACGCCAGCATCGCGTCTCGATAGTGACGATCACGGGCGTTCAACTGAACGTAGCAGTCCCGGAGCTGGTCGATCTTGCGCTGATCTTCAGAAGCTCGCTGCTCCGCGAGACGGACACGTTCCTCACGCTCGAGCCTCTGCGACTCGGCTCGCTGAGCCAGAACTTGAGTGATCACTGCTGAGGCCAGCGTGCCGCCAACCCCAACGATTGCGACGATCAAAGAAAGTGTTGCGCCGGACATCCCCACCCCTGGCACTCACGCGAGCTTTCCGATGTGCAGACAGTAGCTAACAGAGCCGCATGGGTCGGTCCGATCGCGGCTATTGCTGATGGGAGCCGCTGCGGACATGGTGCTGCCGGCGGCTTGATCGCCGTGATGCCTACCGCCCGACTTCTCGACCTGTTCAGATGTCATGCCGTTGGTCGGGTCTGACCTGGGCAGACGCTCCAAGATCCTGTCCACGAATAGTCCACGGACGCCGACATACGACCGCTCCAGACGGCACACGCGTGCACTTACGCGAAGACCCTCGGCCTCATAACCGCCAGAGTCTCCGGAGGAATGGCCAGATGCGGGGTAACGGTCACTTGGGGCGGACGTGCAGCTGGCGGGCATCGACTTCCAGGTGCCCACCAGCCTCTCGTGGTGTGACCACCTCAGGTCAAAACTGTCCGCGCTTCCGTAAAACAGCTCACCGAGCGGGGAAGGTGAGTCGCAGAACGATCTCGCCGTCGTCGATCTCCCCCGTGGGCTCGAACCCGAACTTCTGGTAGAAGGGCCACGGCTCGCCGTCGCCGGGCTCGTAGCTGGTCAGCAGCTCGGTGGCGCCGTCCGCGCGAACCAGGGTGGCTACCTGCGTGAGCGCCTCTCGGCCGATCCCTCGCCCCTGGTACCGCTTGTCGACGAGGAGGCGCCAGAGGAAGTGTCGCCCCTTGTAAAGACCGGCCGGCGGTTTCCACGACAGCATCACGAAGCCGACTGGCTCATCGCCGCGGTACACGGCGCGGTACCAGGGATTGGCCTCCGGTTTCTTCGCTGCCTCCTTGAGGGAGTGGGACACGGAGGCGACGAACTGCTTCTGGTCACGTCGGACGCGGAGGGCACGGACGGCATCCCGGTCGTCGTCGGTGATCTCCCGTAGGTGCACGCTCGGGGATCTCATGCCACACCCCTTCCGCATCCGGCAGCTGCGCCGTCCCGGCCTACGTGCAGTGCCGCCACCGGGCGGCATTACCGCGCATCCGCGTTGTCGAGGCATCCAGGTCGGACGTCTTCGCAGCGTATTCGGCACAGGCGATCTGGAGCGGGACTGGCACGCCGGGCTGTGACCGCGTCCAAGGCAGCTCCCACGAGAGCAACCTGGCCTGACGTGGCGATGCGCATGCGCAGGCCCCTTCGTCAGTCAGATGGGCTGACCTGGGTAATCGCTCGGCCGCGACCCGCTCCCCGTCGACCCGCGGACGAGCCCGGTGTCGCAGTCGCAGGTGATCGCGAGAGGTTTCCTCCGAAACTTACCGAAAGGCTATTGACTTATGGCATCTGGCGTGGATCGTAGCTAGTAGGCCATAACGCCGAAAGAGTCGCAAAGTCGATGAGGACGTCTAGCCGGCTAGTGACTTGGACAGTGATGTGGTTAAGGCCCCCAGCAAGCCGGCGCGATACCGAAGCAACAGTGACGACTGAGGTTTCAGGACACGCGCAGATCTACTGGGGACTGTTTTTTGCCCTCAGGGTGCGGCCGCTGCACTGTGCTCTACCGCGACGGTCAGCCGACCGAGATCGGCTACGGCAGGGCACCGCCGATGAACCGATCGTCAGGCCCCTGGACTTGTCCGGGGGTCTTGCCGTTTGCCGGGGCTGACCTGGGCAGACGCGTCAAGATCCCGTCCACACCTCGTCCACAGACCCCGGCATACGGCCGCTCCGGGCGGCGCACGCCTGCACATACGCGAAGACCCCGGCCTCAGCGTTTCCGCTGGTGACGGGGTCTTTGGGCACCTCATCCAAGGTGCCCCCGGCAGGATTCGAACCTGCGCACACGGCTCCGGAGGCCGTTGCTCTATCCCCTGAGCTACGGGGGCGTGTCGGGCGGGCGCTGGGCGCTTCGCGGTGACGGGTAGAACCCTAGCAGGTCTTTCGAGGTGATCAGGAACGGGTTTGGGGGCGGTGTCCCCCGGGAGGCTGGAAGTGGGGAAAACCGGGACGCGGCGGCTCGGGCCGACCTACTCTCGAGTTGTGTCAGGCGCCACTGGCCGGGTGCTCGTCGTGGACGACAGCAACGTCATCCGGCAGCTGATCAGGGTCAACCTCGAGCTGGAAGGGCTGGAGGTCGTGACCGCGGTCGACGGTGCCGAGTGTCTGGACGTGGTGCATCACGTGCGCCCCGACGTGGTGACACTCGACGTCGTCATGCCCCGGCTCGACGGGCTCAGTACGGCCGCCCGCCTGCGGGCCGACCCCCGTACGCGTCATCTCCCGCTCGCCATCATCAGCGCGTGCACCCAGTACGAGGTCGAGAGCGGGATCGGTGCCGGCGTCGACGCCTTCCTCCCCAAGCCCTTCGAGCCCGACGAACTCGTCCGGCTCGTCAAGGGGCTCATGGAGCGGAGGACGGGGCGACTGCGGGGACAGCCCGGCGAGGGTGGCGACGACGACGTCAACGGTGGGTCGCGGGTGGGTGTGGGGTTGTGAGTAGGTAGGGGAGGGGCAGCCGGGGCCGGACCTGTGCATGGCTGGCCAACCGCACCGCCCCCGGCCGGTCAATGGCGTCCCTGCCGGTCAAGCCCGTCCGCCGTCGACCAAGGGGTCGCCCCCTGCCGGTCAAGCCCGCCCCCTGTCGGCCACGGCCACCTCCCGTCGACCACGACCGTCCCCTCCGCGGCCAAGCGCCCCCGTCCGCGGTCAAGCCCCCCACTGTCCACATCCCAGTCACCGTCCACACCCTCCACTCCCCTCCCCTACGCTTGTCCCGTGACCCCCCTCGACCTCTCCCGGACCGTCCTGGACGCCGTGCGGTGTGCCGTGGACGCGGGGGAGCTGAGCGTGGACCTTCCCGAGCGGGTTGTCGTCGACCGGCCGGGGCCCGGGGGATGCGGGGACTTCGCCACCAACGTCGCCCTGCGGCTCGCCCGGCCCGCCGGACAGACCCCGCTGCGCGTCGCCGAGATACTGCGGCCCCACCTCGCCGACGCCGACGGCATCCGCGACGTCGTCATCACGGGGCCCGGCTTCCTCAACATCCGCCTCGCCGCCCGAAGCGACCTCACCGCGGGGCTCGTCGGCGACGTCCTCACGCGCGGCACCGCCTACGGGCACGGCCGCGCGCTCGACGGGCGGGTCGTCGTGCTGAGGGTGCCGTACGAGGTGCGGGCCGAGGTCGTCGCCGACGCCGTCGCCCGTGTCGTCGCCACCCAGGGCGGTCGTGCCGAGATCGAGCACCTCAAGCCATACGACGACCGGAGCACCGGCGTCCTCCGTCCCGTCCCCGCCCCCGAGGACCCCGCCCCCCTCGGTCCCGACGCCGCCCAGTGGGCCCTGCTGTACCCGGCCGCTCACGATCGGCCCCGGATCAGCGCCGATCACCTCGTGCAGCGCGAGAGCAACCCCCTCTTCCGGGTGCGGTACGCCCATGCCCGGGTCCGTTCCCTCTCCCGCGCCGCCCGCCTCCTCGGCTTCGCCGCCGAAGCCGGGGACACCGGCGCCACCGGCCAGGACACCCTCCTCACCGCCCTCGCCGCCCACCCCCGCGTCCTCACCGCCGCCGCCACCCACCACGCCCCCGACCGTCTCGCCCGGCACCTCGTCGCCGTCGCGGACGCGCTCTTCCCCCTGCTGCCCGCGGTCCTGCCGCTCGGGGAGGAGAAACCCGAGGCCGCCCACCGCGCCCGGCTGGCGCTCGCCGAAGCGGCCGGGACGGTGCTCGCCGGTGGCCTGTCCCTGCTCGGCATCGACGCACCCGAACACCTCTGAGGGCACCGCAAGAAGCCCCAGCGCGACACAGAGAGCCAAGGTCATGAGCCGTTCCGCCCACCCCGCCGGGCCCCGCCACGCCGACGTCCTCCCCGAGGGGCACTACTCCGCCCCGCCCGCCGACCTCAACGCACTGGACCCCAAGGTGTGGGCCCGTACCGTGCGCCGGGACGAGGACGGCGTGGTCACCGTCGGCGGCATCCCCGCCACCCGGCTCGCGGAGGAGTTCGGCACCCCCGCGTACATCCTCGACGAGGACGACTTCCGGGCCCGGGCGCGCGCCTGGCGCACCGCGTTCGGCGAGGGCGCCGACGTGTTCTACGCGGGCAAGGCGTTCCTCTCCCGCGCCGTCGTGCGCTGGCTGGACGAGGAGGGGCTCAACCTCGACGTCTGCTCGGGCGGCGAGCTGGCCACCGCGCTGTCCGCCGGGATGGACCCCGCGCGCATCGCCTTCCACGGCAACAACAAGTCCGTCGAGGAGATCACCCGCGCCGTCGAGGCCGGCGTCGGGCGGATCGTGCTCGACTCCTTCCAGGAGATCGCCCGCGTCGCGCACATCGCGCAGGGGCTCGGCAAGCGGCAGCGGGTGCAGATCCGCATCACCGTCGGCGTCGAGGCGCACACCCACGAGTTCATCGCGACCGCGCACGAGGACCAGAAGTTCGGCATCCCGCTCGCGGGCGGCCGGGCCGCCGAGGCCGTACGGCGGGCGCTCACCCTCGACGGGCTCGAACTCGTCGGCATCCACAGCCACATCGGCTCGCAGATCTTCGACATGTCCGGATTCGAGGTCGCCGCGCACCGCGTCGTCGGCCTGCTGAAGGACATCCGCGACGAGCACGGCGTCGAACTGCCCGAGATCGACCTCGGCGGCGGTCTCGGCATCGCCTACACCAGCGACGACGACCCCCGCGAGCCGCACGAGATCGCCAAGGCGCTCACCGAGATCGTCACCCGCGAGTGCGAGGCGGCCCGGCTGAGCGTGCCGCGCGTCTCCGTCGAGCCGGGCCGCGCGATCGTCGGACCCACCGCGTTCACGCTGTACGAGGTCGGCACCGTGAAGCCGCTCGCGGGGCTGCGCACCTACGTCTCGGTCGACGGCGGCATGTCGGACAACATCCGTACGGCGCTGTACGACGCCGAGTACAGCGTCGCCCTCGTCTCGCGCACCAGCGACGCCGAGCCCATGCTCGCCCGGGTCGTCGGCAAGCACTGCGAGAGCGGGGACATCGTGGTCAAGGACGCGTTCCTGCCCGCCGACCTGGCGCCGGGCGACCTCATCGCCGTACCCGCCACCGGCGCGTACTGCCGCTCCATGGCCAGCAACTACAACCACGTGCTCCGCCCGCCGGTCGTCGCCGTCCACGACGGCGAGGCGCGTGTGATCGTCCGGCGTGAGACCGAGGAGGACCTGCTGCGCCTCGACGTCGGCTGAGCCATGGGAGAGCCCTCGGCCGGGACGCCCGGAAAACCTCCTGCGTCCCCGGCCGGGGAAATGAAATACATGTCTCAGGATCCGGACCAAGGGTAGAAACCGCCGTCCGGTGAGTGAGACTGGTCCCACCGCACACGGTATGAGGGAAACGAGGTCGGATGATGCGTACGCGTCCGCTGAAGGTGGCGCTGCTGGGCTGTGGAGTGGTCGGCTCCGAGGTGGCGCGCATCATGACGACGCACGCCGACGACCTCGCCGCCCGCATCGGCGCCCCGGTGGAGCTGGCCGGTGTCGCCGTGCGCCGCCCCGCCAAGGTGCGCGCGGGCATCGACCCCGCGCTCGTCACCACGGACGCGACCGCGCTGGTCAAGCGCGGTGACATCGACGTGGTGGTGGAAGTGATCGGCGGCATCGAGCCCGCCCGCACCCTCATCACCACGGCGCTGGAGCACGGCGCCTCCGTCGTCTCCGCCAACAAGGCCCTGCTCGCCCAGGACGGCGCCGCGCTTCACGCCGCCGCCGATGAGCACGGCAAGGACCTCTACTACGAGGCCGCCGTCGCCGGTGCCATCCCGCTGATCCGTCCGCTGCGCGAGTCGCTGGCGGGCGACAAGGTCAACCGCGTGCTCGGCATCGTCAACGGCACGACCAACTTCATCCTCGACAAGATGGACTCCACCGGCGCGGGCTACCAGGAGGCCCTGGACGAGGCAACCGCGCTCGGATACGCCGAGGCCGACCCCACCGCCGACGTCGAGGGCTTCGACGCCGCCGCCAAGGCCGCCATCCTCGCCGGGATCGCCTTCCACACCCGGGTCCGCCTCGACGACGTGCACCGCGAGGGCATGACCGAGATCACCGCCGCCGACTTCCGCTCGGCCAAGCGCATGGGCTGCACCATCAAACTGCTCGCCATCTGCGAGCGCGCCGAGGACGGCGCCTCCGTCACCGCGCGCGTGCACCCCGCGATGATCCCGCTCAGTCACCCGCTGGCCTCGGTGCGCGGCGCGTACAACGCGGTCTTCGTGGAGTCCGACGCCGCCGGACAGCTCATGTTCTACGGCCCCGGCGCCGGCGGCGCGCCCACCGCCTCCGCTGTCCTCGGCGACCTCGTCGCGGTCTGCCGCAACCGGCTCAGCGGTACGACGGGTCCGGGCGAGTCGGCGTACGCGGCGCTGCCGGTCTCCCCGATGGGGGACGTCGTCACGCGGTACCACATCAGCCTCGACGTCGCGGACAAACCGGGTGTCCTCGCCCAGGTCGCCACGGTGTTCGCCGAGCACGGGGTGTCCATCGATACGGTCAGGCAGCAGGGCAAGGACGGCGAGGCATCCCTCGTCGTCGTGACCCACCGGGCCTCCGACGCCTCCCTGTCCGGGACCGTCGAGGCGCTGCGCAAGCTCGACACCGTGCGGGGTGTCGCCAGCATCATGCGGGTTGAAGGGGAGTAAGCGGCAATGACCCACCAGTGGCGCGGAATCATCGAGGAGTACCGGGACAGGCTGCCGGTCACCGCCGACACGCCCGTCGTGACACTCCGCGAGGGCGGCACGCCTCTCGTGCCCGCGCAGGTGCTCTCCGAGCGCACCGGCTGCGAGGTCCACCTCAAGGTGGAGGGGGCCAACCCCACCGGCTCCTTCAAGGACCGGGGCATGACCATGGCCATCACACGGGCCAAGGAGGAGGGCGCCCAGGCGGTCATCTGCGCCTCCACCGGCAACACCTCCGCCTCCGCCGCCGCCTACGCGGTCCGCGCGGGCATGGTCTCGGCGGTGCTCGTCCCGCAGGGCAAGATCGCGCTCGGCAAGATGGGCCAGGCCCTCGTGCACGGCGCGACCGTCCTCCAGGTCGACGGAAACTTCGACGACTGCCTCGACCTCGCGCGCGCACTGAGCGACAACTACCCGGTGGCGCTGGTCAATTCGGTCAACCCGGTACGTATCGAGGGCCAGAAGACAGCCGCGTTCGAGATCGTCGACATGCTCGGCGACGCCCCCGACATCCACGTCCTCCCGGTCGGCAACGCGGGCAACATCACGGCCTACTGGAAGGGCTACACGGAGTACAAGGCCGACGGTCCCGCGACCCGCACCCCGCGCATGTGGGGCTATCAGGCCGCGGGCAGCGCGCCCATCGTGCGCGGCGAGATCGTCAAGGACCCGCACACCCTCGCCACCGCCATCCGCATCGGCAACCCCGCCTCCTGGAATCACGCCCTCGCCGCGCGCGACGAATCCGGCGGTGCCATCGACGAGGTGACGGACCGTGAGATCCTGCGCGCCTATCGGCTGTTGGCCGCGCGGGAGGGCGTCTTCGTGGAGCCCGCCTCCGCCGCCTCGGTCGCCGGTCTGCTCAAGGCGGCCGAGCAGGGCAAGGTCGACCCGGGCCAGACCATCGTCTGTACGGTCACCGGCAACGGCCTGAAGGACCCGGGCTGGGCCACCGAGGGCGCCCCGCAGCCGGTCGTCGTGCCGGTCGACGCGGCGGTCGCGGCCAAGCGCCTCGGCCTGGTCTGACCTCGGGGGGCGTCCCCAGGTCCCGAGGCTCGTCCGGCCCGGCCGCGAAGAGGGCACAGTCCCCGTCCGGCAGCCGCCGCGACCTGCGAAACCCCGAAAGCGGGCCGCGGCGGCCGGAACGGATGCACGGGGGGCTTACGACACGCATCGTGCGCCTCCTGTGCGCCCTATGTCGCCACTGAACCTTCCTTCGATAGGCTGGGGCCAACCCGCCCACCGCACATGCCCACGCGTGTGGCACGGCGCCGCGTCGTCTCCGCGGCCCGACGGGTCTTCGTACGTCATCGAATGTCCACACCGAATGTCCGCCGCAGGGCGCATTCGGGCAGTCACGCAGCTCAAGGAGAGTCTCGAGCGATGGCCGGTCCCGCGTTCCGCGCCGCCGCCGTCCGGGTGCGCGTACCCGCCACCAGCGCCAACCTCGGTCCGGGCTTCGACGCCCTGGGCCTCGCGCTGGGGCTCTACGACGACGTGGTCGTCCGGGTGGCCGACGCCGGGCTGCACATCGACATCGCGGGGGAGGGCGGCGAGAGCCTGCCGAGGGACGAGCGCCATCTGCTGGTCCGCGCCCTGCGCACCGCCTTCGACGTGCTCGGCGGCCAGCCGCGCGGGCTGGAGATCGTCTGCGCCAACCGCATTCCGCACGGCCGCGGCCTGGGCTCCTCCTCCGCCGCCATCTGCGCCGGCATCGTCGCCGCGCGCGCCGTGACGATAGGCGGGGAGAGCCGTCTCGACGACGCGGCGCTCCTGGAGCTGGCCACCGAGATCGAGGGCCACCCGGACAACGTCGCCGCCTGTCTCCTCGGCGGCTTCACCCTCTCCTGGATGGAGCGCGGCGCCGCCCGCGCCATCAGGATGGAGCCCGACGATTCCATCGTTCCGGTGGTTTTCGTGCCCGGGAAGCCGGTGCTCACCGAGACCGCGCGCGGACTGCTCCCGCGCACCGTGCCGCACGTCGACGCCGCCGCCAACGCGGGCCGCGCCGCCCTGCTCGTCGAGGCCCTGACCAGGCGCCCCGAGCTGCTGCTGCCCGCCACCGAGGACCGCCTCCACCAGGACTACCGCGCCCCGGCGATGCCCGACAGCGCCGCGCTCGTGGAGCGGCTGCGCGCCGACGGCGTACCGGCCGTCATCTCGGGCGCCGGACCCACCGTCATGGCTCTGGCCGACGCGGGCACGGCCGACAAGGTGCAGGCGCTGGCCGGGGCCGAGTGGGCCGCCAACCGGCTGGACCTCGACCTCCAGGGAGCGAGCGTGCTGCCGCTTGCGCCCTGACACCCGGTTGCCGGATTTGGAGAGGGGGAATGTTTGTTGCATCCGGTAGTGTTAATCTCAAGTCTGCACCCGACCCCACCATGGCGAGGTGCTTCGTGTCCCCGTCAGGGACAGACATTCTTCCGGGAGCCTCCCAAGCCACTCCGTGTTCCGTGCGCCGTACCTGGGCAGTACGACGTATGGGGGCACTGAGCGAGGCACAGGACCCGCTCCGGAATCGGCGCCGCCGCGCCCTGTGACACCGAGTGTCACGACTCGCGGGGAGCGTCATCACCAGAAATTCCTCTTCCGCCGCTTCCAGGCGGACCACCGCCCCGGCTCGGTACTCACTGACAGAACCGATGCCGGACAGCACAACCGGTCGCCGAGCCAGACAGGCCGACGTCCGCTCCAGGGAAGGACCCTTCGTGAGCGACACCACCGATCTGATGGGCGCACGTGTCGAGGAGACCGCTGCCGCGCCCGCCACGGACTCCGCGCCTGCCACCGGTGCCGGCTCCCGGCGGCGCCGAGGCACCGGCCTCGAGGGCATGGTGCTGGCCGAGCTTCAGCAGGTCGCCTCCGGCCTCGGTATCAAGGGCACCGCGCGGATGCGCAAGAGCCAGTTGATCGAGGTCATCAAGGAGGCCCAGGCCGGGGGCGGAGCCCCCAAGGCCGAGGCCGCCGCCGAGACCAAGCCCAAGCGCCGCGCCACCTCCAAGACCCGTACGGGTGAGGAGGCCGCCGAGGCGAAGGCGGAGAAGTCCGCCGAGAAGGCCGCCGCCCAGATCGAGATCCCGGGCCAGCCCTCCCCGAAGGGCCAGCCCGAGCAGCAGGCCGCCGCCGAGGACACCTCCGGTGAGCGCCGTCGCCGCCGCGCGACCGCCGAGGCGGGCAGCCCGGCGGCCGAGACCGCCGCCGAGCCCAAGGGCGAGCCGAAGTCCGAGCCGCAGCAGCAGGGCGACGCCAAGGGCGACGCCTCCTCCGACGGTGAGGGCCGTGGCCGCCGCGACCGCCGCGACCGCGACCGTGACCGCGGGGGCCGTGACCGTGACCGCGACCGCCGCGGCGGCAAGGGCGACGACCAGCAGGGCGGCCAGCGTCAGCAGGGCCAGCAGCAGGGCGGCGGCCGTCAGGACCGCCAGCAGCAGCAGGACGACGACGACTTCGAGGGCGGCCGCCGTGGCCGTCGCGGCCGCTACCGCGACCGCCGGGGCCGCCGTGGCCGCGACGAGGTCGCCGAGCCGCAGGTCAACGAGGACGACGTCCTGATCCCCGTCGCGGGCATCCTCGACATCCTCGACAACTACGCCTTCATCCGGACCTCCGGCTACCTGCCCGGTCCGAACGACGTGTACGTCTCCCTCGCCCAGGTCCGCAAGAACGGCCTGCGCAAGGGCGACCACCTCACCGGCGCGGTCCGCCAGCCGAAGGAGGGGGAGCGCCGCGAGAAGTTCAACGCGCTCGTCCGCCTCGACTCCGTCAACGGCATGGCGCCCGAACACGGCCGCGGACGGCCGGAGTTCAACAAGCTGACGCCGCTGTACCCGCAGGACCGGCTGCGCCTCGAGTCCGAGGCCGGCATCCTGACGACCCGCATCATCGACCTCGTGTCGCCGATCGGAAAGGGTCAGCGCGGTCTGATCGTGGCCCCGCCGAAGACCGGCAAGACCATGATCATGCAGGCGATCGCCAACGCGATCACGCACAACAACCCCGAGTGCCACCTGATGGTCGTCCTGGTCGACGAGCGTCCGGAAGAGGTCACCGACATGCAGCGGTCGGTCAAGGGCGAGGTCATCTCCTCGACCTTCGACCGCCCGGCCGAGGACCACACCACGGTCGCCGAGCTGGCCATCGAGCGCGCCAAGCGCCTGGTGGAGCTGGGTCACGACGTGGTCGTGCTGCTCGACTCCATCACGCGTCTGGGCCGTGCGTACAACCTCGCCGCCCCGGCGTCGGGCCGCATCCTCTCCGGTGGTGTCGACTCCACCGCCCTGTACCCGCCGAAGCGCTTCTTCGGTGCCGCGCGCAACATCGAGGACGGCGGCTCGCTGACCATCCTCGCCACCGCGCTCGTCGACACCGGCTCCCGCATGGACGAGGTGATCTTCGAGGAGTTCAAGGGCACCGGCAACATGGAGCTCAAGCTCGACCGGAAGCTCGCCGACAAGCGCATCTTCCCCGCGGTGGACGTCGACGCGTCCGGTACCCGCAAGGAGGAGATCCTGCTCGGCAGCGAGGAGCTGGCCATCACCTGGAAGCTGCGTCGCGTGCTGCACGCGCTCGACCAGCAGCAGGCGATCGAGCTGCTGCTCGACAAGATGAAGCAGACGAAGTCGAACATCGAGTTCCTGACGCAGATTCAGAAGAACACGCCCGCTCCGGGCAACGGCGACTGAGTCACACCGAACACCCCCCGCCCGCAAGGGCGTTGAGGCCGCCCCCGTCGGATCTTCCGCCGGGGGCGGCCTCTTTGCGCAACTCCGCCGTCCGCCTCCGCGCGGTACGACGTCCTGCGGGGCCGTGCGAGACCTTTCCCACACATGGTCCCTTTCGTGCCGCCCGGGTACCCCGTCGCCCGTTCCCTCGAAACCCCAGGTGAGCGCGGGACCGTCGGCCCGCGCCGCTCACGTTCCGTGACCTTCGGCGCACAGGGGCGGCACCTGCGGCTGTGCGAGCCTGTCCCGAGTTTCCCTGTATGACCAGGTGGGGCGACGATGGTGCATGACGACTGCACCCGACCCTGAACGCAGGGGGTAACCAACCGGACGAGACCTAGGAGTGACGTGTCCGCCGAGAGCACCCCGGCGCCCGGCCGCCGAAGCAAGGGCCATCGCCGCAAGCCCCGCAGCACGCGCCGCAAGGCGCTGCTCGCCACCGCATGGGCCGCCGCGGGCGTCGTCGTCCTGGGCGGCGCCGGAGCCGGATACGTCTACTTCAAGCTCAACGGCAACCTCACGAGCGTCGACATCAACCAGATCCTCGGCGGCCACCGCCCGGCCAAGGGCGCGACCGGCTCCGAGAACGTCCTGGTGCTCGGCTCCGACACCCGCGCGGGCGCCAACCACAGACTCGGCGGCGGCGCCGCCGACAGCGGGGCCCGCGCCGACACCGCGATGATCGTGCACGTCTACAAGGGCCACAAGAAGGCCACCGTGGTCTCCGTCCCCCGCGACACCCTCATCGACCGCCCCGCCTGCGCCGACGCCAAGGGCCACAGCTACCCGGCCGCCCGGGGCGTGATGTTCAACTCCGCGTACGCCACCGGCGGCGCCCCCTGCGCCGTGAAGACGGTCGAGTCGCTCACCGGGCTGCGCATGGACCACTACCTGGAGGTCGACTTCGCGGGCTTCCAGCGGCTCGTCGACGACCTCGGCGGCGTACCGGTGACCACCACCCAGGCCATCCACGACCCGCAGAGCCATCTGAACCTCCCCGCGGGCACCCACACGCTCGACGGCACCGAGGCCCTCGGTCTGGTCCGCACCCGGCACGGCGTCGGCGACGGCTCCGACCTCGGCCGCATCCAACTCCAGCAGGCGTTCGTCAAGGCGCTGATGGACCAGGTCAAGCACGTCGGCGTGTTCAGCGACCCCAAGCGGCTCTACGACCTCGCCGACACCGCCACCAAGTCCGTCACCACCGACTCCGACCTCGGCTCGGTCAACTCCCTCGCGGACTTCGCCAGCGGCCTCAAGGGAGTGAAGTCCTCCCGCATCCAGATGGTGACCATGCCGGTCCAGTACGACCCCGCCAACCCCAACCGCGTCCTCCTGGAACCCCACCGGGCCGCCCAGGTCTGGAAGGCACTGAAGGAGGACCGAAGGGTCCCCGCCTCGGCGACGGCGGACGCGGCGACGGGCAACGCGGGCAAGGTGATCGGCACCCCGCAGGGGTAGCCGCACAGGGGCGCGGGGAACTGCACGGCCGGCCCGAGCGGACCCGGACCCGCACCCGCACCCGCACCGCCCCCGGCACGGCGAAAGGCGCCCTCCGCGCCCCGAAAGGCGCCCCACACCCCCGGGGGAATAGAAAAGGGACTCCCCCGGTTTTGGGGGATGGCGCCAGTCCTGGCAGACTGGTACGTCGGCTCCGGTTCACGCCCCGCACCCCGCGGCAGCGACCCGGCGCCCTCCCGAAACCTAGGAGACACCTTGAAGCGCGAGATCCACCCCGAGTACGTCGAGACCCAGGTGAGCTGCACCTGTGGCGCGTCGTTCACCACCCGCAGCACCATCGACTCCGGCACCATCCGTGCCGAGGTCTGCTCCGAGTGCCACCCGTTCTACACGGGCAAGCAGAAGATCCTCGACACCGGTGGCCGCGTGGCCCGCTTCGAGGCCCGCTTCGGCAAGGCTGCCGCCGGCTCGAAGAAGTAGCGAGCGCGAAACCGCCGGTCCACGGCCACGCCCCGTCCGGGGCGTGCCCGGGACCGGCGTTTTTGGTCGCCCGCCAGCCCTTCACCCGCAGTACAGGAGCCGAAAGATGTTCGAGGCCGTCGAGGAACTCGTCGCCGAGCACGCCGATCTGGAGCAGAAGCTCGCCGACCCCTCGGTCCACGCCGACCAGGCGAACGCGCGCAAGCTGAACAAGCGCTACGCCGAGCTGACCCCGATCGTCGCCACGTACCGCTCCTGGAAGCAGACCGGCGACGACATCGAGACCGCGCGCGAGTTCGCGGCCGACGACCCGGACTTCGCCGCCGAGGTCAAGGTGCTGGACAAGCAGCGCGAGGAGCTGACCGAGAAGCTGCGCCTCCTGCTCGTCCCGCGCGACCCGAGCGACGACAAGGACGTCATCCTGGAGATCAAGGCGGGCGCGGGCGGCGACGAGTCCGCCCTGTTCGCCGGCGACCTCCTGCGCATGTATCTGCGGTACGCCGAGCGCGTGGGCTGGAAGACCGAGATCATCGACGCCACCGAGTCCGAGCTGGGCGGCTACAAGGACGTCCAGGTCGCGGTGAAGACCAAGGGCGGCCAGGGCGCCACCGAGCCCGGCCAGGGCGTGTGGGCCCGGCTGAAGTACGAGGGCGGTGTGCACCGCGTGCAGCGCGTGCCCTCGACCGAGTCGCAGGGCCGCATCCACACCTCCGCCGCCGGCGTGCTGGTCACGCCCGAGGCCGAGGAGGTCGACGTCGAGATCCACGCCAACGACCTGCGCATCGACGTCTACCGCTCCTCCGGCCCCGGCGGCCAGTCCGTGAACACCACCGACTCCGCCGTGCGCATCACCCACCTGCCCACGGGTGTCGTCGCCTCCTGCCAGAACGAGAAGAGCCAGCTCCAGAACAAGGAGCAGGCGATGCGTATCCTGCGCTCCAGGCTGCTCGCCGCGGCCCAGGAGAAGGCCGAGGCCGAGGCCGCGGACGCCCGCCGCAGCCAGGTCCGCACGGTCGACCGCTCCGAGAAGATCCGCACGTACAACTTCCCGGAGAACCGCATCTCGGACCACCGCGTCGGCTTCAAGGCGTACAACCTGGACCAGGTCCTGGACGGCGACCTCGACGCTGTCATCCAGGCCTGCGTCGACGCCGACTCGGCGGCGAAGCTCGCCGCCGCGTAAGCACCACCGCACGACAGCACCCACCGCACGACGAGCACGAGACCGGAGGAGAAGCGTGCAGCAAGACTTCGGGGGGCGACCCCCGAGCCCCCGCAGCGTGCTGCTCGCGGAGGTGGCCCAGGCCACCCAGCGGCTGGCCGACGCCGGTGTGCCCTCGCCGCGCAACGACGCCGAGGAACTCGCGGCGTTCGTGCACGGCGTCAAGCGCGGCCAGCTCCACTCCGTGAAGGACGCCGACTTCGACGCCCGTTACTGGGAGGTCGTCGCCCGCCGTGAGCAGCGCGAACCGCTCCAGCACATCACCGGGCGGGCCTACTTCCGCTATCTGGAGCTCCAGGTCGGCCCCGGCGTCTTCGTCCCCCGCCCCGAGACCGAGTCGGTCGTCGGCTGGGCCATAGACGCGGTGCGCGCCATGGACGTGGTCGAGCCCTGCATCGTCGACCTGTGCACCGGCTCCGGCGCCATCGCGCTGGCCCTCGCCCAGGAGGTGCCGCGCTCGCGCGTCCACGCCGTGGAGCTGTCCGAGGACGCCCTGCAGTGGACCCGCAAGAACATGGAGGGGTCCAGGGTCGATCTGCGCCAGGGCGACGCCCTGACCGCCTTCCCGGACCTCGACGGGCAGGTCGACCTCGTCGTCTCCAACCCGCCGTACATCCCGCTCACCGAGTGGGAGTACGTCGCCCCGGAGGCCCGCGACTACGACCCCGGCCTCGCCCTCTTCTCCGGCGAGGACGGCCTCGACCTGATCCGCGGCCTGGAGCGCACCGCGCACCGGCTGCTGCGCCCCGGCGGAGTCGTCGTCGTCGAGCACGCCGACACCCAGGGCGGCCAGGTGCCGTGGATCTTCACCGAGGAGCGGGGCTGGGCCGACGCGGCCGACCACCCCGACCTCAACAACCGCCCGCGCTTCGCGACCGCCCGCAAGGCGATGCCGTGAGCACCCACCCGACTTCATCCCCGCAGTACCCGTACGAGGAGGCCCGCTAGATGGCACGGCGATACGACACCAACGACGCGACCGACCGCGTGACGGGTCTGCGCGAGGCCGCGTCCGCCGTCCGTCGCGGCGAACTGGTGGTGCTGCCGACCGACACGGTCTACGGCATCGGCGCCGACGCGTTCTCCTCCGAGGCCGTCGCCGACCTGCTCGCCGCCAAGGGCCGGGGCCGCAACATGCCCACTCCCGTGCTCATCGGCTCCCCGAACACCCTGCACGGCCTCGTCACGGACTTCTCCGAGAAGGCGTGGGACCTGGTCGACGCCTTCTGGCCCGGCGCGCTCACCCTGGTCGCCCGGCACCAGCCGTCCCTGCAGTGGGACCTCGGGGACACCCGGGGCACCGTCGCCGTCCGGATGCCGCTGCACCCGGTCGCCATCGAGCTGCTCACCGAGTTCGGCCCCATGGCCGTCTCCTCCGCCAACCTCACCGGCCACCCGTCCCCGGAGACCTGCGACGCCGCCCAGCAGATGCTCGGCGACTCCGTCTCCGTCTACCTCGACGGCGGCCCCACCCCGGGCAACGTGCCCTCCTCCATCGTGGACGTCTCCCGCGACGTCCCGGTGCTGCTGCGCGCGGGCGCCATCTCCCCGGAGGAGCTGCGCAAGGTCGTACCCGACCTTGAGGTGGCGAATTGACGGCCGCCGAGCCCCCCGTCCTCACCGTCCCGCCCGAGCAGGGGGTCACCCCATGCGCGGCATAGGCGGCGGGGAGAGCGCGGCGGAGCAGACCACCACCTTCGGGTTTCCGCGCGACACCTTCCGCATCCTCCACGTCAGCACCGGCAACGTCTGCCGCTCGCCCATCACCGAGCGGCTGACCCGGCACCTCGTGGCGGAGCGGCTCGGCGTGCTCGGCGGCGGTCTGATCGTGGAGAGCGCCGGAACCTGGGGGCACGAGGGCGCGCCCATGGAGGAGAACGCGGAGACCGTGCTGGCCGAGTTCGGCGCGGACGCGGCCGGGTTCACCGGGCGCGAGCTGCTGGACGAGCACGTCATCATGGCCGACCTCGTGCTGACCGCCACCCGCGACCACCGCGCCCAGGTCATCTCCATGGGCCACTCCGCCGGCCTGCGCACCTTCACGCTGAAGGAGTTCACCCGCCTGGTGCGGGCGATAGATCCGGCCACTCTGCCGCCCCTGGAGGACGGCGTCGTGCTGCGCGCCCGCGCCCTGGTGCGGGCCGCCGCCGCGCTGCGCGGCTGGCTGCTCGCCCCGACCGCCGAGGCGGACGAGGTGTACGACCCCTACGGCGCCCCGCTGCCCTTCTTCCGTTCCATCGGGGACGAGATACGGGACGCCCTGGACCCGGTCGTCACCGCGCTGACCGGCGTCCCCGCGCACATGTGACCCCGCCCCGGTACGGAAGCGGAACCGGGGCGGAGCGGCCGAGCGCCCCTTCCGCCCCGGGCCTACATTGGACGTAAGTCCACTTCCGACCGCCGGAGCCCTTCATGCCGGTCACCCCCGCCCTGGACCCGGACGTCCTGCACCGCCAGGACCCGGAGCTGGCCGACATCCTGCGGGGCGAGCTGGACCGGCAGTCGACCACCCTCCAGCTCAGCGCCGCCGAGAACTTCGCCTCCCCGGCCGTCCTCGCCGCGCTCGGCTCCCCGCTGGCCAACAAGTACGCCGAGGGCTACCCGGGCGCCCGCTACCACGGGGGCTGCGCCCTCGCCGACGCCGCCGAGCACCTCGCCGCCGATCGGGCCCGGGAGCTGTTCGGCGCCGAGCACGCCAACGTCCAGCCGCACACCGGCTCCTCGGCCGTCCTCGCCGCCTACGCCGCCGTGCTGCGCCCCGGCGACACCGTCCTCGCCCTGGGGCTCCCCGACGGCGGCCATCTCAGCCACGGCTCGCCCGCGCACCTCTCCGGCCGCTGGTTCGACTTCGTCGCCTACGGTCTCGATCCCGCCACCGGCCTCGTCGACCACGACGAGGTGCGCCGCCTGGCCCGCGCGCACCGCCCCAAGGCCGTGGTGTGCGGCTCGATCGCCTACTCCCGTCACTTCGACTACGCCTTCTTCCGCGAGGTCGCCGACGAGGTGGGCGCCTGTCTGATCGTGGACGCGGCGCATCCCGTCGGTCTGGTCGCCGGGGGAGCGGCGCCGAACCCGGTGCCGTACGCCGACATCGTGTGCGCGACCACGCACAAGGTGCTGCGCGGACCGCGCGGCGGTCTCGTCCTGTGCGGCGGGGCACTGGCCGGGCGGGTGGACCGGGCCGTGTTCCCCTTCACCCAGGGCGGCGCGCAGATGAACGTCGTCGCCGCCAAGGCCGCCGCGTTCGGGGAGGCGGCGAGGCCGGCCTTCGCGGTCTACGCCCATCAGGTCGTCGCCAACGCCCGGGTGCTCGCGGACCGGCTGGCCGACGAGGGGTTCACCGTGACCACCGGGGGCACCGACACCCACCTGATCACCGTCGACCCGGCCCCGCTCGGCGAGGACGGCCGCACCGCGCGCGGACTGCTCGCCGCCGCGGGACTCGTCCTCGACTGCTGCCCGCTGCCGCACACCCGGGAGCGGGGACTGCGCCTCGGCACGGCCGCGGTGACCACGCAGGGGATGGGGGAGCGGGAGATGGAGCGCGTCGCCGCGCTGCTGGGAGGCGTGGTGCGGGGTGACGTCGCTCCCGGCGCGGTGCGCGGCGAGGTGCGCGAGCTGACTGGCGCGTTTTCGCCCTACCCCGCCTGAGCAGGGGTAGACGGTAGGCCGTACGGTCCGGTGAGCGGGTGGTGCACGGGGGGTGGTGCAACCATCGTCACTACCCGGAAGTCCTCATCCGTATGCCCCGCTCGCTAGGGTGTGGGGCTGTGATGGCCAGCGAGATCTGTGGGGAAGCCCGTGCGTGAATACCTGCTGACGCTCTGTGTCACGGCCGCGGTGACGTACCTCCTGACGGGACCGGTACGGAAGTTCGCGATCGTGGCCGGGGCGATGCCGGAGATCCGGGCACGTGACGTGCACCGCGAACCCACTCCGCGCCTCGGCGGGATCGCGATGTTCTTCGGACTGTGCGCGGGCCTGCTGGTCGCGGACCACCTCGGCAGCCTGAACGAGGTCTTCGTCCGCTCCAACGAGCCGCGGGCGCTGCTCTCCGGAGCCGCCCTGATCTGGCTGATCGGCGTCCTGGACGACAAGTTCGAGATCGACGCCCTGATCAAGCTCGGCGGCCAGATGATCGCCGCGGGCGTGATGGTCATGCAGGGTCTGACGATCCTCTGGCTCCCGGTGCCGGGCATCGGCACGGTCGCGGTGACCCAGTGGCAGGGCACCCTGCTGACGGTGGCGCTGGTGGTCGTCACCATCAACGCGGTCAACTTCGTGGACGGCCTCGACGGTCTCGCGGCGGGCATGGTGTGCATCGCGGCGGGCGCGTTCTTCATGTACGCGTACCGGATCTGGTACTCCTACGGCATCGAGGCGGCCGCCCCGGCCACGCTGTTCGCCGCCATCCTCATGGGCATGTGCGTGGGCTTCCTGCCGCACAACATGCATCCCGCGCGCATCTTCATGGGCGACTCCGGCTCCATGCTCATCGGCCTGGTGCTGGCGGCCGGCGCGATCTCGGTGACCGGCCAGATCGACCCCGACAACATGGAGCTGTTCGCCGGTGGTTCCGAGCGCAGCGCGGTGCACCAGATGGTGCCGGTCTACATCCCGCTCCTGATGCCGCTGACCATCATCGCGATCCCGGCGGCCGACCTGGTCCTCGCCATCGTGCGCCGCACCTGGCGCGGCCAGTCGCCGTTCGCCGCCGACCGCGGGCATCTGCACCACCGTCTGCTGGAGGTCGGCCACTCGCACAGCCGGGCCGTGCTCATCATGTACTTCTGGTCGGCGCTGATCGGCTTCGGCGCCCTGGCCTACTCGGTCAACTCGGCGTCCATGTGGATCGTGCTGAGCGTCGTCTTCCTCAGCGCCATCGGCCTCGTCCTCCTGCTCCTCCCGCGCTTCACCCCGCGCACCCCACGCTGGGCGGAGGGCTTCGTGCCGCCGCGCTACCGCAGGCGCCGGAAGGCCGCCGAGGCCCCGGAGAGCGGCGGCGACGACCCGGCGGAACCGGCGTCCCCCGAGCCCGTCGCGGCGGCCGTCGCGGGCGTCAACGGCGCCACCGCGCTGGGCTCCCGGCCCCGCTCCGGTAAGGGTCGCAAGGTAAGAATCTGACTAGAGCATTGCCAACTCGTGGGGGAGCAAAGTCCCCCAATACCAGACAAGTAGGCGTGGTTTTTGCACAGACGCGCAGGATCACCCTCATGTGTGACCCCGGGCACACCAGGTGGGTAAAGACCTCATCAAATAGTTTGTGATACGGTTCACGAGAACCCCGGAGAGAACCGAAGGACCGTAATGCGACGGTCCATTGGTGTGAGTAATCGATCGCTCTGCCCGGGACTACGCTCGTCCATGACGACACCTGCCCCCTGTGAAAGCGGAGTTGCCGCCATGCCGTCCAATGACGTCCGGATTCTGGCCCAGGCCGCCGTGCCCACGGTTGCCGTCGGTGCGATCGCCACCGTCGTCAGCGGTGTGGTCGCGGGGGGCAAGGGAGCCATCGGGGCAGTCATCGCGACAGCGGTCGTGCTCCTCTTCATGGGGCTCGGTCTCTTCGTGCTGCAGCGCACCGCCAAGTCTTTCCCGCAGTTGTTCCAGATGATGGGCCTGATGCTCTACGCGGCCCAACTCCTGCTGCTGGTCATCTTCATCGCCGTGTTCAAGAACACGACGCTGTTCAACCCCCGCGCCTTCGCCATCGTGCTCGTCGTCTCCACCCTCACGTGGATCGCCGCGCAGGCACGTGCCCACATGAAGGCAAAGGTCCTCTACGTCGAACCTGATGCTCCGTCGAAGGGTGACAAGCCCGAGAAGACGGAGCGCCCGTCGTGAGAGGTAGGGCCGGGATAAAGGCACATGCGAGATCCTGCTATCGTCCGGTGCCAACTGCGGCATCGCGGACGCGGGCATCCCAGCTGACGCCTGTTCCATCGCGAGGCGAGATGCCCCCGAGCCGCCCCCACATCCGAACCACCAGTCCCGTGCCGAACCGCGGCCCTGTGCCGCGCCGACACAACGAGGTTGCCGTACCCATGCGCCACGATGAAGGAGCCCGCGGTGAGTGCTGATCCGACGCAGACGCTCGCTTTCGACACGAGCTGCCACCTGTTCACCGGGTGCGGCTTCCCGGCTCCGGGCCTGCACTCGTTCCTGTTCAAGCCGCTCTGGGGCGACGCGGACAGCAACCTGTACTTCAACAAGACGATGCTGCTGGCGCTGCTCGGTTCCATCGTCGTCGTGGGCTTCTTCTGGGCCGCGTTCGCCCGGCCGAAGGTTGTCCCGGGCAAGCTCCAGATGATCGCCGAGTCCGGCTACGACTTCATCCGGCGTGGCGTCGTCTACGAGACGATCGGAAAGAAGGAAGGCGAGAAGTACGTACCTCTCGTCGTCTCGCTCTTCTTTTTCGTCTGGATGATGAACCTCTGGTCGATCATCCCGGTCGCCCAGTTCCCGGTGACGGCGATCATCTCGTACCCCGCCATCCTGGCCCTCATCGTCTACGTCCTGTGGGTCTCGCTGACCTTCAAGCGACAGGGCTTCGTCGGCGCCTTCAAGAACTTCACCGGCTACGACAAGTCGCTCGGCGCGGTTCTCCCGCTGTCGATGACGATCGAGCTGTTCTCGAACCTGCTCGTCCGGCCCTTCACGCACGCCGTGCGACTCTTCGCGAACATGTTCGCGGGCCACACGCTGCTGCTGCTCTTCACGATCGCCAGCTGGTACATGCTGAACGGCATCGGCATCGCCTACTCCGCCGTCTCGTTCGTGATGGTCATCGTGATGACGGCCTTCGAGCTCTTCATCCAGGCTGTCCAGGCGTACGTGTTCGTGCTCCTGACGTGCAGCTTCATCCAGGGCGCGCTCGCCGAGCACCACTGAGCCAGCCCGCTCCGTCACACCCATCCAGACATCCGGTGGCCATCCCCCACCGGTCATTGAAAGAGAAGGAAGAACCGGCATGTCCGCTCTCGAAACCCTTGCCGCCGGCGTCCAGATCAAGGGCAACCTCGGCTCCATCGGTTACGGTCTCGCCGCCATCGGTCCGGGCGTCGGCGTCGGCATCATCTTCGGTAACGGCACGCAGGCCCTCGCCCGTCAGCCCGAGGCGGCCGGCCTGATCCGCGCCAACCAGATCCTCGGCTTCGCCTTCTGTGAGGCGCTCGCCCTGATCGGTCTGGTCATGCCGTTCGTCTACCCGGCCTCCTGACCCGACCGCCGCGTTACCCATAGACGAAAGGCACTGATATGAGCCCCCTGGTTCAGCTTGCGGCTGAGGAGGCCGAAAACCCCCTCATCCCGCCGATCCCAGAGCTCGTCATCGGCCTGATCGCCTTCGTCATCGTCTTCGGCTTCCTCGCCTGGAAGCTGCTCCCGAACATCAACAAGGTTCTGGAGCAGCGTCGCGAGGCCATCGAGGGCGGTATCGAGAAGGCCGAGGCCGCGCAGACCGAGGCCCAGAGCGTCCTTGAGCAGTACAAGGCCCAGCTCGCCGAGGCTCGGCACGAGGCCGCGCGGCTGCGCCAGGAGGCTCAGGAGCAGGGCGCGGAGCTGATCACCGAGATGCGGGCCGAGGGCCAGCGTCAGCGCGAGGAGATCATCGCCGCCGGTCACGCCCAGATCGAGGCCGACCGCAAGGCTGCTTCCGTCGCGCTGCGCCAGGACGTCGGCACCCTCGCCACGGAACTGGCCGGCAAGCTCGTCGGCGAGTCCCTCGAGGACCACGCCCGGCAGAGCCGTGTGATCGACCGCTTCCTCGACGAGCTTGACGAGAAGGCCGAGGCCACGCGATGAACGGAGCGAGCCGCGAGGCACTGGCTGCCGCACGGGAGCGTCTCGACGCGCTGACGGACTCCACGTCCGTGAACGCCGCGCAGCTCGCCGACGAGCTGGCGGCCGTCACCGCGCTGCTCGACCGCGAGGCCGGCCTGCGCCGGGTCCTCACCGACCCGGCGCAGCCCGCTGAGGCCAAGGCCGAGCTGGTGCAGCGCCTGATCGGCGGCCAGGTGAGCGGTCAGACCGCCGACCTGGTGGCCGGGATGGCCCGCTCCCGCTGGTCGCAGCCCCGCGACCTGGTGGACGCGATCGAGGAACTGGCGAACATCGCCGACCTCACCGCGGCGGAGAAGGACGGCACGCTCGACGAGGTCGAGGACGAGCTGTTCCGGTTCGGCCGGATCGTCTCCTCCGACACCGCCCTGCGGGCGGCGCTGACCGACCGGGCCGCGAGCGCCTCGGCCAAGGCCGAGCTGCTGCACCGGCTGCTCGGCGGACGGGCCAAGCCCGTCACCGAGCGTCTGGTCACGCGCCTCGTCACCGCGCCGCGTGGACGTAGCCTGGAGGCGGGACTGGAGTCCCTGTCCAAGCTGGCCGCGGAGCGCCGGGACCGGCTGGTGGCCACGGTCACCTCCGCGGTGCCGCTGAGCGACACGCAGAAGCGACGTCTGGGCGACGCCCTGGCGAAGCTCTACGGCCGCCGGATGCACCTCAACCTGGACGTGGACCCCGACGTCGTCGGCGGACTGCGCGTGCAGGTCGGTGACGAGGTCATCAACGGCTCCATCGCGGACCGGCTGGAAGACGCCGCCCGCCGCATGGCGAGCTAGAACTCAACACGCAAGACGTACCTACGGCCCTGGTTGGGCCGTGCAGAGGATTCACCTCGTTCAGGGGGGAGTCCCCATCCCCCCAAGTGAAACTTCGGGCCCAACAAGGAGAGCAGGGAACCCAGATGGCGGAGCTCACGATCCGGCCGGAGGAGATCCGGGACGCGCTGGAGAACTTTGTCCAGTCGTACAAGCCGGACGCGGCCTCGCGCGAGGAGGTCGGTACGGTCACCCTTGCCGGCGACGGCATCGCGAAGGTCGAGGGCCTGCCCTCGGCCATGGCCAACGAACTGCTGAAGTTCGAGGACGGCACCCTCGGCCTCGCCCTCAACCTCGAGGAGCGCGAGATCGGTGCCATCGTCCTCGGTGAGTTCAGCGGCATCGAGGAGGGCCAGCCGGTGCACCGCACCGGTGAGGTGCTCTCCGTGCCGGTCGGCGACGGCTACCTCGGCCGTGTCGTCGACCCGCTCGGCAAGCCGATCGACGGCCTCGGCGAGGTCGAGACCGACGGCCGCCGCGCGCTGGAGCTGCAGGCCCCCACGGTCATGCAGCGCCAGTCGGTGCACGAGCCGATGGAGACGGGCTACATGGCCGTCGACGCGATGACCCCGGTCGGCCGTGGTCAGCGTCAGCTCATCATCGGTGACCGCCAGACCGGCAAGACCGCCCTGGCCGTCGACACGATCATCAACCAGCGCGACAACTGGCGCTCGGGCGACCCGAAGAAGCAGGTCCGCTGCATCTACGTCGCCGTCGGCCAGAAGGGCTCCACCATCGCCGGCGTGCGCCGCGCGCTGGAGGAGAACGGCGCGCTGGAGTACACGACCATCGTCGCCGCCCCGGCGTCCGACCCGGCCGGCTTCAAGTACCTTGCGCCGTACACCGGTTCGGCCATCGGTCAGCACTGGATGTACCAGGGCAAGCACGTCCTGATCGTCTTCGACGACCTGTCGAAGCAGGCCGACGCCTACCGCGCCGTCTCCCTGCTGCTGCGCCGCCCGCCGGGCCGTGAGGCCTACCCGGGTGACGTCTTCTACCTGCACTCCCGTCTGCTGGAGCGCTGCGCCAAGCTCTCCGACGACATGGGTGCCGGCTCGATGACCGGTCTGCCGATCGTCGAGACCAAGGCCAACGACGTCTCGGCGTTCATCCCGACCAACGTCATCTCCATCACCGACGGCCAGTGCTTCCTGGAGTCGGACCTGTTCAACGCCGGTCAGCGCCCCGCGCTGAACGTCGGTATCTCCGTCTCCCGAGTCGGTGGTTCCGCGCAGCACAAGGCGATGAAGCAGGTCTCCGGCCGACTGCGCGTGGACCTCGCCCAGTACCGCGAGCTGGAGGCGTTCGCCGCCTTCGGTTCCGACCTGGACCAGGCCTCGAAGAACCAGCTCGAGCGCGGTACCCGCATGACCGAGCTGCTCAAGCAGAACCAGTACCAGCCGATGTCCACCGAGGACCAGGTCGTCTCGATCTGGGCCGGTGGTACGGGTCGCATGGACGACGTGCCGGTCGAGGACGTGCGCCGCTTCGACAAGGAGCTCCTGGAGTTCCTGCACCGCAAGCACCAGGGCCTGATGACCTCCATCCGGGAGGGCGGCAAGATGTCGGACGACACCCTGCAGGCCGTGGGCGACGCGATCGCGGAGTTCAAGAAGCAGTTCGAGACCTCCGAGGGCAAGCTGCTCGGCGAGGACACCCCCGCCACTGCCGCCAAGTGACGTAAGGAAGGGACCTGACTCATGGGAGCCCAGCTCCGGGTCTACAAGCGTCGCATCCGATCCGTCACCGCGACCAAGAAGATCACCAAGGCGATGGAGATGATCGCCGCCTCGCGCGTCGTCAAGGCGCAGCGCAAGGTGGCGGCCTCCAAGCCGTACGCGGACGAGCTCACGCGCGCCGTCACGGCGGTGGCCACCGGGTCGAACACCAAGCACCCGCTGACCACGGAGGCGGAGAACCCGACCCGTGCCGCGGTCCTGCTCCTCACGAGCGACCGCGGCCTGGCCGGCGCCTTCAACTCCAACGCGATCAAGTCGGCCGAGCAGCTCACCGAGCGCCTCGAGCGCGAGGGCAAGCAGGTCGAGACGTTCATCGTCGGCCGGCGCGGTATCGCCCACTACAACTTCCGTGAGCGCAAGGTCGCGGAGTCGTGGACGGGCTTCACCGACGAGCCGACGTACGCGGACGCCAAGAAGGTCGCCGAGCCGCTCATCAAGGCCATCGAGACCCCCGACTCGGAAGGCGGCGTGGACGAGCTGTACCTCGTCTACACCGAGTTCGTGTCGATGATGACGCAGACGGCGGTCGCCCAGCGGCTGCTCCCGCTGCGTCTCGACGAGGTCGCCAAGGAGGCCGCCCCCACGGGGGAGATCCTCCCGCTGTACGACTTCGAGCCCTCGGCGGAGGACGTCCTCGACGCCCTGCTGCCGCGGTATGTGGAGAGCCGCATCTACAACGCGATGCTCCAGTCGGCCGCTTCGAAGCACGCCGCCACGCGGCGCGCGATGAAGTCGGCCACCGACAACGCGGGTGAGCTGATCAACACGCTCTCCCGCCTTGCCAACGCGGCCCGCCAGGCCGAAATCACCCAGGAAATCAGCGAGATCGTCGGTGGCGCCAGTGCCCTGGCCGACGCGAGCTCGGGGAGTGACCGATAAATGACCACCACTGTTGAGACCGCGACGGCTACGGGCCGCGTCGCCCGGGTCATCGGCCCGGTCGTCGACGTGGAGTTCCCCGTCGACGCGATGCCGGACATCTACAACGCCCTGACCGTCGAGGTCGCCGACCCGGCGCGCGAGGGCGAGAAGAAGACGCTGACCCTGGAGGTCGCCCAGCACCTGGGTGACGGCCTGGTCCGCACCATCTCCATGCAGCCCACCGACGGTCTGGTCCGCCAGGCCGCGGTGACCGACACGGGCGACGGCATCACCGTCCCGGTCGGCGACTTCACCAAGGGCAAGGTGTTCAACACCCTCGGTGAGGTGCTGAACTCCGACGAGAAGCACGAGGGCGAGCGCTGGTCCATCCACCGCAAGGCCCCGAACTTCGACGAGCTCGAGTCGAAGACCGAGATGTTCGAGACCGGCGTCAAGGTCATCGACCTGCTGACCCCGTACGTCAAGGGCGGCAAGATCGGTCTGTTCGGCGGTGCCGGTGTCGGCAAGACGGTGCTCATCCAGGAGATGATCTACCGCGTCGCCAACAACCACGACGGTGTCTCCGTGTTCGCCGGTGTCGGTGAGCGCACCCGTGAGGGCAACGACCTCATCGAGGAGATGACCGACTCGGGCGTCATCGACAAGACCGCCCTGGTCTTCGGCCAGATGGACGAGCCCCCGGGCACCCGTCTGCGCGTCGCGCTGGCCGGCCTCACCATGGCCGAGTACTTCCGTGACGTCCAGAAGCAGGACGTGCTGTTCTTCATCGACAACATCTTCCGCTTCACGCAGGCCGGTTCCGAGGTCTCCACGCTGCTCGGCCGTATGCCGTCCGCCGTGGGTTACCAGCCGAACCTGGCCGACGAGATGGGTCTCCTCCAGGAGCGCATCACGTCGACCCGCGGTCACTCGATCACCTCGATGCAGGCGATCTACGTCCCCGCGGACGACCTGACCGACCCGGCCCCGGCCACCACGTTCGCCCACCTCGACGCGACGACGGTTCTCTCCCGTCCGATCTCGGAGAAGGGCATCTACCCGGCCGTGGACCCGCTGGACTCCACGTCCCGGATCCTGGACCCGCGCTACATCGCGCAGGACCACTACGACTGTGCGATGCGCGTCAAGAACATCCTGCAGAAGTACAAGGACCTCCAGGACATCATCGCGATCCTCGGTATCGACGAGCTGGGCGAGGAGGACAAGCTCGTTGTCCACCGTGCCCGTCGTGTGGAGCGCTTCCTGTCCCAGAACACCCACGTCGCCAAGCAGTTCACCGGCGTGGACGGTTCGGACGTTCCGGTGGAGGAGACGATCCGCGCGTTCAACATGATCTGCGACGGTGAGTTCGACCACTTCCCGGAGCAGGCGTTCTTCATGTGCGGTGGTATCGAGGACCTGAAGAAGAACGCGAAGGAGCTCGGCGTCTCCTGAGTCTCGTGCTCTTGAGCTCGTGCTCTTGAGGAGGGGGCGGGGTCCGTCCCGCCCCCTCCTTCACGCCCACTAGAATTGACCCAACACCCGGCACTACCGCCGGGTGGTGACCCGAGGAGCCAACCTTGGCTGCTGAGCTGCACGTCGAGCTGGTCGCCGCCGACCGCCAGGTCTGGTCCGGCGAGGCCACCCTGGTCGTCGCGCGCACCACGTCCGGCGACATCGGCGTCATGCCCGGTCACCAGCCGCTGCTCGGTGTGCTGGAGTCGGGCCCGGTGACCATCCGCACGAGCGACGGCGGGACCGTCGTCGCCGCGGTGCACGGCGGTTTCATCTCGTTCGCGGACGACAAGCTGTCGCTGCTGGCCGAGGTCGCCGAGCTGGCGGAGGAGATCGACGTCCAGCGCGTCGAGCGGGAGCTGGAGCGCGCGAAGGCGGACGAGGACGCGGACGCCGAGCGTCGCGCCGATGTCCGTCTGCGGACGGCGACCGCGGCGAAGTGACCCACCGCGCCGTGTGACCATGTCATTCAGCCGCGGCCGGCCCGGAACATTCCGGTGCCGGTCGCGGCTGTGGCGAATACGGGTGTTTTTCCGGTTCCATTACCTGGCACTGCGGTTTCATTACCTGGTGTCGTCCGCAGTTCCCCTACCAGGAAGACGAGGAGGTCGGTGTCGATGGTCCTCGCTCTGACTGTGTGCGGAGCCGTGGTGGCGCTCGTGCTGGTGGGGCTGTTCCTGTTCGGCCTGCGCCGCAGGCTGATCCAGCGCTCCGGCGGCACCTTCGACTGTTCGCTGCGCTGGGACGTCTCCACCGACCCGGACACCAGCGGCAAGGGCTGGAGCTACGGCGTCGCCCGCTACAACGGCGACCGCATCGAGTGGTACCGGGTCTTCTCCTACGCGATCCGGCCGCGCCGCGTCCTGGAGCGCTCCCGCATCGAGGTGGCCGGGCGCCGGCTGCCCGAGGGCGAGGAGGAGCTGGCCCTGCTGTCCGACGCGGTGATCCTCGCCTGCGTCCACCAGGGCACCCGCCTGGAACTCGCGATGAGCGAAGACGCGCTGACCGGGTTTCTCGCGTGGCTGGAGGCAGCCCCGCCCGGCCAGAGGGTGAACGTGGCGTAGCCACGTTCACCCTCTGGGTGGGGGTCCCCCCGGACGAAGTCCGGGGGGAGCGTCAACGTCGCTCAGGGTCGTGCGACCCTTCGTACTTCCTTACGACAGGCCGTTGTTCACGGCCGTCACGAGTTCACCGTTGCTGGTGTCCCCGCTGAAGTCCCAGAAGAACGCGCCGCCCAGGCCCTGGTTCTTGGCCCAGCTCATCTTTCCGGCGATGGTCGACGGGGTGTCGTAGGACCACCAGTTGCTGCCGCAGTGCGCGTAGGCCGTGCCCGCGACGGTGCCGGTGACCGGGCAGGAGCCCTTGAGGACCTTGTAGTCCTCGATGCCGGCCTCGTAGGTGCCCGGGGCCGCGCCGGTGGCGGTGCCGCCCGGGGCGTCCTGGGTGACGCCGGTCCAGCCGCGGCCGTAGAAGCCGATGCCGATGAGCAGCTTGCTCGCGGGGACGCCCGCCGCCTTGTACTTGGCCATCGCGTCGGCGGTGGTGAAGCCGGCCTTCGGGATGCCGTTGTACGAGGTGAGCGGGGAGTGCGGGGCGGTCGGACCCTGGGCGTCGAAGGCGCCGAAGAAGTCGTACGTCATGACGTTGTACCAGTTGACGTACTGGGAAGCGCCCGCGTAGTCCGCGGCCTCGATCTTGCCGCCGTTGGAGCCGTCCGCGGTGACCGCGGCGGTGACCAGGGCGCTGGAGCCGAACTTGGCGCGCAGCGCGGAGACGACGTTCTTGAAGGCCGCCGCGCCGCTGGTGTCACAGGACAGACCGCAGGCGTTGGGGTACTCCCAGTCGATGTCGATGCCGTCGAAGACGTCGGCCCACCGGGGGTCCTTGACCAGGTCGTAGCAGGACTGGGCGAACGCGGCGGGGTTCTTGGCCGCCTCGCCGAAGCCGCCGGACCAGGTCCAGCCGCCGAAGGACCACAGCACCTTGATGTTCGGGTACTTGGCCTTCAGCTCGCGGAGCTGGTTGAAGTTGCCGCGCAGCGGCTGGTCCCAGGTGTCGGCCTGGCCGCTGACCGACTGGTCGGCGGTGAACGCCTTGTCGTAGTCGGCGTAGGAGTCGCCGATCGCGCACTTGCCGCCGGTCACGTTGCCGAAGGCGTAGTTGATGTGCGTGATCTTGGAGGCCGAGCCGGACGTCACGATGTTCTTGACGTTGTAGTTGCGGCCGTAGATGCCCCACTCGGTGAAGTAGCCGAGCTTGACCTTGTCGCCGGTGGCGGGCGGCGGGTTGGTGCCGCCGCCGGTGGTGTGCACCGCGACGGAGCCGCTGACCGGGCCGGTCTGGTCGGCGGTGTCACGGGCCTGCACGGTGTACGAGTAGTCCGTGGCCGCGCTCAGCCCGCTGTCGGTGTACGAGGTCGTGGTGACGGTGGCGACCTTGTTGCCGTCGCGCAGGACGTCGTAGTTCTTGACGCCCTTGTCGTCGGTGGCGGCCGACCAGGACAGCTTGACCGAGGTGTCCTTGACCTCGGAGGCGGTCGGGGTGCCCGGAGCGGAGGGCGCCGCGTCTCCGGGGACCGTGGTGCCGTCGCAACTGTCGCCGTTGAGCTTGCAGTTGGACGGGGAGCCGGAGCCCGCGCCGTTGAAGGAGAACGAGACCGAGGCGCCGGGGGCGACCGAGCCGTTGTAGGACTTGTTCTTGGCGGTCCAGTGGGTGCCGGAGGACGTGACGTCCGCGTCCCAGGCGGAGGAGACGGAGGTGCCCGAGGGGAAGTCCCACTCGATCTTCCAGGAGTCGATGGCCGTGGAACCCGTGTTCTTGACGGTCCACTTGCCCTCGAAGCCGGTGCCCCAGTCCTGGGTCTTGACGTAGGTTGCCGTCACGTTCGTCGCGGCCTGCGCGGGAGTTGCGATGCCGACCAGGCCGGCCAGGGGGAGCACCAGGGTCGCGGCTGCGGCCGCGGCTCTGAGTCTGAAGCGCATACTGCGCCTCCCTCGTATTGGGGGTGTCAGGAGGCATGGGGGGCATGACTGAGCCTTCACGCCCATGCTGCCGCGAGAATAGAAAGGTCTGGACCACCGGTCAATAGGTCTGGACCATATGGGAGGGAAGTCGGGGAAATTCTCAACTCCCTTCTTCTGTAGGTAGATTGATGAGGAGAGCGCATGGGTGACGCACCACGGTCCGGGACGGTCCTGGTGGTCGACGACGACGCGGCGATCCGCCGCTCCCTGGAACGCGGGCTCCGGCTGAACGGCTTCGCGGTGCGCACGGCCCCCGACGGCGCCCGCGCGCTCGCCGCCGTCACCGAGGAACCGCCCGACGTGCTGGTGCTCGACGTGTCGATGCCCGGCCTCGACGGCATCCAGGTGTGCTCCCGGCTGCGCGCCGAGGGCCGCGAACTGCCCGTGCTCATGCTCTCCGCGCTGGACGAGACCGCCGACCGCATCGCCGGGCTCCAGGCGGGCGGCGACGACTACCTCGTCAAGCCCTTCGCCCTCCAGGAGCTGGTCCTCCGGCTGCGCGCCCTGCTGCGCCGCAGCCCGCCCGCCGACCGCGAACTGCTGCGCGCGGCCGGACTCGTGATCGACCCCGCCGCCCACACCGCCGAGCGGGACGGCCGCCAACTGGAGCTGACCCGACGCGAGTTCGACCTTCTGGAGGTGCTCGCCCGCAACGCCGGTCTCGTGCTCACCCGCGACCAGCTCCTGGAACGCGTCTGGGGCTACGACTTCGAGGTGCGCACCGACGCCGTGGACACCTTCGTCAGCTATCTGCGGCGCAAGCTGGAGGCGGACGGCTCACCCCGGCTGATCCACACCGTGCGCGGCGTCGGCTTCGTCCTCCGGGAGGCGCCGTGAAACTCTCCACCCGGGTCGGTCTCGCCGTCGGCTGCACCGTGCCGCTGCTCGTGCTCGCCTCCGGGTGGCTGCTGCTGCACCTGGTCGCGCGCGATCTGCGCGGCGCGGGCACCGAGCATCTGCGCCGGCGGGCCACCGCCGTCGCCCCCGACGCCCGCGCCCTGCTGCGCGCCTCCGCGAACGGCCGCCCCCGGATGGCCGACGTGCGCGAGCGCCAGTTGTTCAGCGCGGCTCTCGACGTGGGCGTGCGCGTCGAAGGCGGGGGAGTCTCCTTCAGCGGCGGACCGCAACCCGGCGGTTCCGCCCGGCTGCCCGCGCCCGGCGCCGGACCGGTCACCGTCCGGGACGGCGGCCGCGCCTGGCAGGTCCTGGCCCGGCCGGTCCGCGCCGGGAGCGCGCGCGGCACGCTCTGGGTCTTCGCCCCCGACACCGCCGACCGCGCCCAGGTCCGACTGGTGCGGCGCCGGGTGGTGCTGACCGCGCTGCTCGCCGCGCCGCTGTCCGGGCTGCTCGCCTGGGGCGTCGCGAGCGGCGCGAGCGCCCCGCTGCGGCGCCTGACGCGCCGTACGGCCGGGCTCGACCCGCGCACCAGCGGGGACCGGCCCGGGCAGGAGCGCACCGGGGTCACCGAGGTGGACGAGCTGGCCGCCACCCTGCGCACCGTCCTCGCCCGCTACGACGAGCAGGCCGCGCGCACCGCCGAGGCCCTGGACACCGCCCGCTCCTTCTCCGCCGCCGCCGCGCACGAACTGCGCACCCCGCTGATGAGCATGGGCACCAACCTCGACATCCTCGGCTTCCCCGGGCTGCCCGACGGCGACCGCGAGGAGGTGCTGGCGGACCTCAGGATCGAACACGCCCGGCTGCTCGGCCTGCTGGTGATGCTGCGGGAGCTGGGGCGGGGCGACCTGGTGGAGGCGGAGACCTTCGCGCCGGTCGACCTCGGGGACGTCGCCGACGCTGCCGTGGCCGAGGCCCGCCGCCGGGACCGGGACGCCGGGATCACCCTGGCGGCGGAGCCGGGACTGTCCGTGCACGGCTGGGAGCCGGGACTGCGGCTGCTGCTCGACAACCTGCTCGCCAACGCGCTGGCCCACGGCCGCGACGCGACCGGCGCAGCCCGGATACGGGTGAGCGCGCACCGCGCCGGGAACGACGCCGTCCTCACGGTGACCGACCGGGGGCCCGGCATACCGCCCGAGGCCCGGCAGCGGGTCTTCGAGCGGTTCCGGCGCGGCCCGGACAGTCAGGGCTCCGGTCTCGGTCTCACCCTCGTCGCCCAGCAGACGGCGCTGCACCGGGGCAGCGTGGCCGTCGCCGAAGGACCGGACGGCACCGGGGCGCGCTTCGAGGTACGGCTGCCGCTCGGCGGCCCGGGGCAACCCGGCCGCCGGGACTGGCTGATCGGCACCGCCGCCCACGGCGTCACGGGCGGGACGAACCGGTCACAGAGTTTCCCCAAAGAAGGCTCCTAGCTTCTTCCACGACGGACGGCCGGCCCGGCCGCCCCGGAAGCGAAGGAGAGGCACATGCCCATACGACCCCAGGCCCGCACCCTCCTGGCCGGACTCGCGGCCGCGGCAGTCCTGGCGGGCTCGGCGGGGATCGCCACGGCCGCCGACGCCACGCCCGCCCCCAAGGCCGCCGGACCCACCGGGGGCGGCGCCAAGGCGCTGTGCAAGCGCGTCCCCAAGATCGACCGACGGCTGCACCGCGCCCTGAAGCGGCTGGACGCGGGCAAGGCCCGGCGCGGCTCGGTGGCCCGGCTCCAGCAGCGCGTGGACAACGCCAAGAAGGCCGACCACTCCGAGATTGCCACCTTCCTCCAGGACCGGCTGGACTTCCGCAAGTCGCTGCGCACCAACCTGGAGCAGCGCCAGAAGGACCTGAACTCGGTCGAGGACTGGTGCGCGAAGAACGACGACGGCAAGGCGGGCAGCTGATGCGCGTCGCCGCGGCCGTCCTGCTGACGGCGCTCGCGGTCCTCGCCACGGGCTGCGGCCACGACGACGCCGCGACGACCCCGGGCACCGGGAGCCCGTCGGCGACCGTCACCGCGACCCCGTCCGGCTACGCGGACATGAAGAAGAAGGTCGACGCCGCCGAGTCGGCGGCCGCCGCGGCGGACCGCGACGCGACGAGCGACGCGGACAAGTAGCGGGGAGAGGGTCGGGACACCTCAGGCGTCCCGACCCTCTCTCGTGTCCCTCGGTTCCCTGCCTCAGCGCTCGCCGCCCGGCACCCACAGCACGTCCCCGGTCTCCTTGTTCGCCGTGCGGGCCAGGATGAACAACAGGTCGGAGAGGCGGTTGAGGTAGGTCGCGGTGAGCGGGTTCATCGCGTCGCCGTGCACCTCAAGGGCAGCCCAGGTGGACCGCTCCGCCCGCCGTACGACCGTGCACGCCTGGTGCAGCAGGGCCGCGCCCGGGGTGCCGCCCGGCAGGATGAACGACCGCAGCTTCTCCAGGCGTTCGTTGAACCGGTCGCAGTCCGCCTCAAGCCGGTCCACGTAGAACTGCTCGACCCTCAGCGGCGGGAACTCCGGGTTCTCCACCACCGGCGTCGACAGATCCGCGCCCACGTCGAACAGATCGTTCTGCACCCGGGTGAGGACGGTCACGATCTCCTCCTCCAGCCCTCCCAACGCGATCGCGGTACCGATCACGGCGTTCGCCTCGTTGGCATCGGCATACGCCGAGATCCGCAGATCCGTCTTGGCGGTCCGGCTCATGTCGCCGAGGGCGGTGGTGCCCTTGTCGCCGGTCCTCGTGTAGATACGCGTCAGATTGACCATGCGGCCAGCGTAGTTACGCCCCGGCCGTACGGAACACCCGTGTGCCCACCGCCACGGCGAGCACGGCGAATCCCACGGGGACGAGCGAGCCGTACGGCATGTGGGCGCTCGGGTACCGGCTCACGTAGGCGTCGCGCACCGCGTCCACCAGACAGCGGAACGGCACGAGGTGCGAGAGCAGGTCCAGCCACCGGGGACCCAGCCTCATCGGATCTGCCGGGTCCACCAGACGGTCTCCGCCGCCATCGGGGCGCCATGCTCGCCCGGCGCGAAGCCGGTGCGAACCCGGCGCGACCCGGCGCGGTCTCCCGAGAGGTGCTCGTCCTCCCGGACGGCATCGAGGAGCTGCCGAGCGGGCAGGTCCCGAACCACGCGATCCGGGAACCCCGCTGACCCAACCACCCGTCAAAGGGTGCGAAAGCGTACGGATTTGACGCCCCGCGGCGGCGGAACCGGAACGTGACGGGTGTCTCACGCCCTGAGACCGTGACACGCGTTACTTACGGTCCTCACGGCCGCGCCCGAGCGCTAATGTCCGCCGAGAGGAACCATAAACAGCGCGTAAGGGGTGTGGGAGTGGCTGGGAAGCTCGCCGTCATCGGAGCCGGGCTCATGGGGTCCGGGATCGCCCAGGTCGCCGCTCAGGCCGGCTGGGACGTCGTTCTGCGTGACGTCACCGACGAGGCTCTCAAGCGCGGAACCGACGGCATCCGGGCCTCGTACGACAAGTTCGTGGCCAAGGGCAAGCTGGACGCGGCCGACGCCGAGGCCGCCCTCGGCCGGATCACCCCGACCACCGACCTGGACGCGGCGGCGGACGCGGACATCGTGGTCGAAGCGGTCTTCGAGAAGCTGGAGATCAAGCACGAGATCTTCCGCGCGCTCGACAAGATCGTGCGGCCCGACACCGTGCTCGCCTCCAACACCTCCGCCATCCCGATCACCAAGATCGCGGCCGTCACCGAGCACCCCGAGCGCGTCGTCGGCGTCCACTTCTTCTCGCCGGTGCCGATGATGCAGCTCGTCGAGCTGGTCCGGGGCTACAAGACCAGTGACCAAACCCTCGCCGCCGCACGGGAGTTCGCCGAGTCGGTCGGCAAGACCTGCATCGTCGTCAACCGCGACGTCGCCGGGTTCGTCACCACCCGCCTCATCTCCGCCCTCGTGGTCGAGGCCACCAAGCTCTACGAGTCCGGCGTCGCCACGGCCGAGGACATCGACCTCGCCTGCAAGCTCGGCTTCGGACACGCCATGGGCCCGCTGGCCACCGCCGACCTCACCGGCGTGGACATCCTGCTGCACGCCACCGGCAACATCTACACCGAGAGCCAGGACGAGAAGTTCGCCCCGCCGGAGCTGATGCGCCGGATGGTGGACGCCGGTGACATCGGACGCAAGAGCGGGCAGGGCTTCTACACGTACTGATCCGTACCGACGCGGTACCGGGTCGGCACCGACCGGTGTCGACCCGGTACCGATCCGTACGCATCCGGACAAGCGCCCCCGGAGTATCACTCCCGGGGGTGAATTCGGTATCGGTTCGCTTACAAAGAGCAACCGCTCTGCCCCTCACACAGTCAGACGGTGCACAGCACCGACACGGAGTACGCCACTCGCACTCAACGGGGAGCGCATATGTACATCAGGGGCGACCACGCCGAGCTGGTCGTCGGGGGGCGCCTCGACGTCCGCAGCGCGGCGGACGCCCGTACGGCCCTGCACGCGGCCGTCGACCACGGGATCGGCGATCTCGTGCTCGACCTGTCCGAACTGGACTCCTGGGACGCCACGGGGCTCGGGGTGATCATGGGCGCCCACCGGCGGGCCGGCCGCTGCGGCCGCCGCCTGGTGCTGCGCGACGTGCCGGCGCAGATGCAGCGCCTGCTGGTCGCCACCCGGCTGCACCGCATCCTCGCCATCGAGGGCGGCATCGGCGTCGAATCGCTGCCCCGGGTGTGACCGGCGGGCAGTAACGGTCCTGCCCGCGCACGCCGGTTCGCGGCGGACGTACGGCGGTCACGTGGCGCGGTCGCGGCGGGGTGCGCCGCGAAGCCGCAAGGCCGGACACGGACGCCGAACCGCACGTCGGGGGCAATCCTCACCGGACCGTGATCTCTCGGACCGCCCGGCACCCCGCCCTGTCGCGGATGCCGTCCGAAGGTTTAAGGTTCGGTCGCCCGCTGCCTCGTATCCCTTCGAGCGGGACCGGACCAGAAGCGACAGCGCGATGTGCGGCAGGCCGGTGGGGGCCGAGACAGGGCACACGACGCTTTTGGGGAGAACCCATGGACCCGATCACTCCGGGAGCCGAGGAGCACGACCGGGCGCCGAGCCGCCGGCCGCCCCGCGACTCCCTCACCGCCGACCTCGTCCAGAGCGCCCCGGCCCTCGCCCGTACGACCCGCGTCGTCGCCGGCGACTTCCTGCTGACCGTCAACCCCGTCGACGGCAGCGAGATCGCGCCCGTCCCGCCCGGCACCCCGGGCACCGGAACGCCCCGCAAGCGCAGCGCCGAGGAGCGTGCCGAGGCCGAGTACGCCGCCCTGCCGCCCGGCGCCGACGAGGACGAGGTCGAGCTGCTCTCCCGGCAGGAGCTGCGCGAGAGCCTCGTCCAGTTGCTCACCCGGGGGCGTTCCGTGCGCCTGACCGGCCCGGCGGGCGCGGGCCGCACCGCCCTGCTCGACCTCGTCGCCGAGGACTGCACCGACCTCGCCCCCGACGGCGTCGTCCGGCTCACCGGCGCCCACCGCACCGCCGACGACCTCCTGCGCGACCTCTTCCACACCGTCTACGACGCCCCGACCCGCCACCCCGGGGCGGACGAACTGCGCGCGCTGGTCAAGGGGATCGGTGCCGTCGTCGTCGTGGACGACCTGGAGTTCGGCGGCGCCTCCCTCGCCGACCTGCTCGACTCCACCCCCGAGTGCGCCTTCCTGCTCGGCGCCACCCCCGACATCCCCGCCCCCGCCGCCGACCTGGAGGTCGAGGAGGTCGAACTCCCCGGCCTGGACCGCGCCGCCAGCGTGCGGATCCTGGAGCGCACGCTCGGCCGCGCGCTCACCGAGGAGGAGGCCAACTGGGCGGGTGACCTGTGGTTCGAGTCCGAGGGCCTGCCCCTCCGGTTCGTCCAGGCGGGCGCCCTGCTCCGGCAGCGTGAGCAACTGCGCGCGGGCGCCGGGGTGGTGGACGAGTACGGCGTCTTCCAGGACGTACGGCCCGCCGTCGAGGCGGTGTTCGGGGTACCGGTCGAGGAGGACGAGGCCGAGGAGGTCCCGCTGCCCTCCCTCGGCGAGGCCGCCGCCCCCGCCCCGCTGATCGCCTCCCGGCTCAGCGCCTCGGCCCGCGCCACCCTCCGCTTCGCCGTCGCGCTGGAGGGCGAGGTGCCCCACCAGGCCCATCTGCCCGCGCTGGTGGGCGACACCCACGCCGACGCCGCGCTCGCCGAGCTGTCCGCCTGCGGCCTGGTCTCCCGCGCCGGTGCCCGCTACCGGCTCGCGTCCAGCATCCGCACCCAGTTGGAGGCCGCCGGATACGGCGACGACGCCGCCGAACGCGCCCTCACCGCCGCCCGGCACTACGCCTGGTGGGCCGGTCACCCCTCGGTCGCACCCGAGCGGGTGTGCGCCGAGGCCGACGCGGTGCTCGCCGCACTCGCCCTGCTCGCCCCCGCCGTACGCCGGCGGCCCGAGGGGGAGGGGAGCGAGGAGGACGCGGAGGAGAACTGCGCGGTACGGCTCGCCCACGCGGCCTGCGCCGCCTTCGCCGCCGGACTCCACTGGAACGCCTGGCAGCGCACCCTGCGCGTCGGCACCGAGGCCGCCCGGCTCGCCGGTGACACGGCCGAACAGGCTTACTTCCACCATGAGTTGGGCGTGCTCGCGCTGTGCGAGGGCCAGTTGGACCGGGCCCGCAGCGAACTGGAGACCTCCCAGGGACTGCGGGCCGCGCTCGCGGACAAGCGGGGCACCGTCGCGGGCCGCCGCGCGCTCGCGCTGGTCGCCGACCGCGCGGGCGACCTGCCCGCGCTGGCCGCGCTGACGGCCGCCGAGGCGTCCGAGGCCCGGGCCGACCAGACCCGCCCGGCGCCCGTCGCGCTCTACGGCGCCTCGGGGGCGGGCACGGCCACGATGAGCCCGGCGGCCGAGGAGGGCAGGAGCGGGTTCCGCAGCGCGGCCCGGCGCAATCTGGTGGCCGCCGGGTCCGGCGCGCTGCTCGTCGCCGTGCTCGGCACGGTCGTCACGCTCGGCATGACCTCACAGCAGAACGCCGACCGCGACCCGGCGGGCAGCGTGGAGATCGACCCGTCCGCGACGCAGGGCCTGGACGACGGGAACCTGGGCGCGGTGCCGAAGAAGGACGACGCCAAGGCCCGCCACAAGTCCGCCCCGAGCGCCGGGCCGACCGACCCGGGCCCCGACGGCACCCTCGGCACCGCCGACGACCCCACCCCGTCCGCCACGGCGACCACGGCGGCCGCCGGCTCGGGGGAGACGAAGGGGACGGGCGGGGGAAAGCAGTCGGAGAAGCCCGAGCCGAAGCCGAGCGGGACGACGGCCAAGCCGACCTCGAAGCCGACTTCGAAGCCCACGGGGTCGCCCAAGCCGTCGCCGACGACCCCGACCCCGACGACCACCACCCCGTCACCGACCACGACGGCGACCGGCTCCGACCCGCAGACCTCCACCTCTGCCAGCGGTCCCGCCTCGGCGAGCGCCTCGCCCGTCGAGCGGTCCGCCGATCCGTCGAGCAGCGGCCCCGGCGAGGTCATCTGACCGGGGCGGCCGCCCGGCAGGGCGAGCGGGTCAGAACAGCCGCAGCTTGTCGTCCTCGATGCCGCGCATCGCGTCGTAGTCGAGGATCTGGCAGTTGATGCCCCGGTCCGTGGCGAGCACGCGGGCCTGGGGCTTGATCTCCTGGGCGGCGAAGACACCGCGCACCGGGGCGAGGTGCGGGTCGCGGTTGAGCAGCTCCAGATAGCGGGTGAGCTGCTCCACGCCGTCGATCTCGCCGCGCCGCTTGATCTCGACCGCGACGGTGCCGCCGTCGGCGTCCCGGCACAGGATGTCCACCGGGCCGATGGCGGTCATGTACTCGCGGCGGATGAGCGTGTAGCCCTCGCCGAGCGTCTCGATGCGGTCGGCGAGCAGCTCCTGGAGGTGCGCTTCCACGCCGTCCTTGATCAGACCGGGGTCCACCCCGAGTTCGTGGGAGGAGTCGTGCAGGATCTCCTCCATCGTGATGATCAGTTTTTCGCCCGCCTTGTTGATGACGGTCCACACCCCGCTGTCGTCCCCCGTGCCCTCCTTGAGGGTGCAGGGCGGCGACATCCAGTTGAGGGGCTTGTAGGCCCGGTCGTCCGCGTGGATGGAGACGCTGCCGTCCGCCTTGACCAGGATCAGGCGGGGAGCCGAGGGCAGGTGGGCGGTGAGCCGGCCGGCGTAGTCGACCGAGCACCGGGCAATGACGAGACGCATGGTCGGCAACGCTACTCGACGCGCCCCGGTGCACGCGATTCGCCCGGAGTCCGTTCCGTACCGCCCGCCCCAACCGTCCAGTGGGTCACCCTATTTGTCCCTGGAAACTCTTGTTCATCCCTGGCCGATTGTGACCGCAGTGCGACCGTTCCATATACGCATTCTGCTGGTGTGGTCACCGACGGTTGCCTACCGTAGGAATCGGGGGGCGCGGTGGGTGCACCGATCGTCCGGATGTCGCGCACTCCCACATCTGTCCGGCAACCCCTGTCCCTCGGGGGTGCGAGAGGAGAACCCATGTCGCTCGACGTCTCACCGGCCCTACTCGAAAAGGCCGAGCGAGGCGAGGTCGACGATGCAGAATTCGTCGACTGCGTCCGGACCTCCCTGCCTTTTGCGTGGGAGATGATCAGCACCCTGGTGGCGCGGCTGAAGGTGGACGGCGGACCCTTCGCCGACAACCAGACGCCCCCGCCGGACGAGCACGCGCGCGGTGAGCTGCTGCGTGTGCTCGCGAGCGACGCCATGCGCGGCGCGTTGCAGCGGCACTTCGGAGTGCGGCTCGCCTTCCAGAACTGCCACCGGGTGGCGGTGTTCCCGCTCGACCCCTCGGCCGACGAGACGCTGGCCCGATTCACCTCGGTGCGCAGCCAGTTGCTCAATCAGTCGCCGGAACTCCGGGACTGCTGACGGCCCGGCCGGCCTGTCGTTCCGGTCCCGCGCAGCCCGCGCGGCGCCGGAGCGGCAGGCACCCCGGCGGCGGACGTCGGGGGCGTCAGCGCAGTTGGGGCAGCACCTCGGCGCCCAGACGCCGCAGATTCTCCTCCGTCGCGTTCAGATCGCCCGACCCCTCGGTGAGCAGGGCGAACCGGGAGATGCCGGTGCGCTCGGCCGTCGCCGCGAGCCGGTCGGCGGCGAGCCGGGGCGTGCCCACCGGGTGCAGCCCGCAGAGCAACTCGGTGTAGGCGTGCGGATCGCGCATCGCGCGCGCCCGGCCGTCCACGGTCACGTGCGCGTCGAGACCCTGTTTCAGCCAGCCGGGCATCGCCTTCAGCAGCGTCTCCACCGCGTCCGTGCGCCGGTCCGCGAGCTGGCAGACCCCGGCCGAGACGTGCCCGGCCCCGGTGATCTCCTCGCCGGACCGGCCCGCCGCCCGCGCATGCCGCCGCCACAGCGCGACCATCTCCGCCTTCTCCTCGTCCCCGATGTGCATCCCGAGCAGCATCGGCAGCCCGCGCTCGGCGGCCAGCCGCACGCTCGCGGGCGAGGTGCACGCGACGACCACCTCGGGCCCCGGCGCCTCGGTCAGCGACTCCGAGGGGCGCGGCACGACGGGCACCTCGCGGAACCGGTACCGCTCGCCCGAGGCCCCCACCGACGGCTCCCGCAGCCAGCGCAGCAGCAGGTCCAGCGACTCGGGGAAGCCGCGTTCGTACGCGCCGAGACCGGTGCCGAAGACCTCCAGGTCGACCCACGGGCCGCCGCGTCCGACGCCGAGCGTGAAGCGTCCGCCGCTGGTCACGTGCAGCAGGGCCGCCTGCTCGCCGACGGCTACCGGGTGGGCGGTGGGCAGGACGCTGACGGCGGTGCCGACCCTGACCCGGCGGGTGCGGCCGAGCAGCAGGGCGGCCAGGGTGATCGCCGACGGGCAGGTCCCGTACGGCACGAAGTGGTGCTCGGCCAGCCACACGGCGTCCAGACCCACCTCGTCGGCCACCTCCGCCGAGCGGACCGCCCGGTGGAGGGCCTCTCCGGGCCCCTGGCCCGGGAACCGGGCCGCCAGGACAAAACTTCCTACACGCATCGCACTTCCCGCTTTCTCGGCTCCGACCGGAGCTCCCCCGCTCTCGGCATAACCACATGACACGTGCCCAGGACACGGCTCGGCAGGGGGATTTGCGGATTGTCTGCAGAATGGTCGGTTCTCTGCTGGAATGGATCGCCCCTGAGGGGGACTTGTGCGGGTTGGTTCTTTCCCGCGTGCCCGCGGGGGCGCCGCGTAGGCTGGACGCGGCCCGTGCTTCCTGTATAGCCCCGAGAGGTGTCCCGTGTCCCCGCGTCGCAACCGACCGAAGGCAGCCGGTGAGTCCGGCCGCAGCGCCGAGGACGACGGGGCCGGCCGGTACGGCGGCTGGCAGTCCAGCGAGAGCTGGCAGGGCGAGGACTGGAGCGTGCGCCATGTCGCGGGGGCGAGCGCCGAGGGCAAGACCTACCGCTGCCCCGGCTGTGACCAGCTGATCCCCTCCGGCGTCCCGCACGTGGTGGCCTGGCCCCAGTACGCGGGCGTCGACGACCGCAGACACTGGCACAAGGCCTGCTGGAACGCGAAGGACCGCCGCACCACGAGGGTGCGGCGGCCCGGTGGCGCGCCGAGGTTCTGACCCGGCGCGGACCGCTCCGTGCGAGGGGCGCGGGCTACACGTCCCTGGTCCGCAGCAGCGCGTACGCCGCCGCGTAGGCCGCGGCCGTCACGCCCAGCATGATCCACAGCGGCTCCCAGCCCGAGGGCCCGGAATGGCTGAGGGTGTTGTCGTAGAAGACGCCCATCTGGCTCGGGATCGAGTACTCGAGCAGCGCCTCCTGGACCTTCTCCAGCGAGGACGTGTTCATGAACAGGGCGATCACCAGCGGGGCGAGCACCACGCCGATCATGACGGTGATGGCGCCCGCCGAGTGCCGGATCATGGAGCCGACCAGCAGGGAGATCAGGCCGATCAGCGCGATGAAGAGGCTGATGCCGACCGTGGCCTTCAGCCAGTCCTGCGCGGTCGGCGAGTCCACGCCCTGGCCCTCCAGCAGTCCGGTCTGCACCAGGCCCGTCACGGTCACGGTCACCAGCGTCACCACGAACGCGAGGACGAAGAACACGATGGACTTGGCGGCCAGGACCCGGCCGCGGGTCGGGCACGCCGTCATCGTCGTACGGATCATGCCCGTGCCGTACTCCGAGGCCGTCGTCAGCACGCCCAGCGTGATCACGCAGACCATGCCGAGCAGCAGCCCGAAGAATCCCAGGGTCAGAGCGGTCGCGCCGGACAGCTCGGCGGACGTGCCGCGCACCGCGAGCGCGACCATCAGACCGATGCCGAACACGAGCAGCGCGAACACGCCGAGCGTCCACACCGTCGACCGCACCGACTTGATCTTCGTCCACTCCGAGGCCAGCGCGTGCCCGAGGTGGGTGCGCACGACCGGGATGGGCGAGCTGTAGCCGGGGTACGGACCGCCGCTCACGGCGGCCGCGGGTGCCGGGGGCAGCGGGGGCTGGTGCGTGCTCATCGGGCGTCCTCGGGCTGGGTCGGTTCGGCGGATGCGGCGGCCTTGTCGGCGTCCGCGGCGGACTGCGCGGGCCCGGCGCCCGGAGCCTGCTGCGGGGCCGGGGGAGCGACGACGGGCGCCGGCTGCGGCTGCGGAGCCTGCACGGGCGCCGCGTACGGATTGGGGGCCCCGGCGCCCGGCGCGCCGTACCCGCCGCCGTACGGGCCCGGAGCCGGGGTCTGCGGGGCGTACGGCGTGCCCGGCTGGGGCGGCGGCGGGGCGTACCAGCCCGGCTGGCCCTGTCCCGGCACCGGCATCGGGGGCTGGACCCCCGGCGGCAGCGGCTGCTGGAGGCCCGAGCGCTGGTCGGCGGTCGAGCGGTAGTCGACCACGCCCTGCGTCATCCGCATGTACGCCTCCTCCAGCGACGCCTGGTGCGGGGACAGCTCCCACAGCCGTACGTCCGCGCCGTGCGCGAGGTCGCTGATGCGGGGCAGCGGAAGCCCGGTCACCCGCAGCGCGCCGTCCGGCTCGGGCAGCACATGGCCGCCCGCCTCGGTGAGCGCGGCCGTCAGCTTCTCCCGCTGCTGCGGCTCGGTCTCGGGGGTGCGCACCCGCGCGAAGTCGGCGGAGTTGGCGGAGATGAACTCCGTCACGCTCATGTCGGCCATCAACTGGCCGCGCCCGATCACGATGAGGTGGTCGGCGGTCAGCGCCATCTCGCTCATCAGATGCGAGGAGACGAAGACCGTACGGCCCTCGGCGGCGAGCGCCTTCATCAGATTGCGGACCCAGAGGATGCCCTCGGGGTCGAGGCCGTTGACCGGCTCGTCGAAGAGCAGCACCTGGGGGTCGCCGAGCAGTGCCGCGGCGATGCCGAGCCGCTGGCCCATGCCGAGCGAGAAGCCCTTGGAACGCCTCTTCGCCACGTCCTGGAGGCCGACGACCCCGAGGACCTCGTCCACCCGGCGGGCCGGGATGCCGGACAACTGGGCCAGGCTCAGCAGATGCTGGCGGGCCGAGCGGCCGCCGTGCACCGCCTTGGCGTCCAGGAGCGCGCCGACCTGGCGGGGGGCGTTGGGCAGCTTGCCGTAGGGATAGCCGCCGATGGTCACCGTCCCGGCGGTGGGGTTGTCCAGCCCGAGGATCATCCGCATGGTCGTGGACTTGCCCGAGCCGTTGGGTCCCAGGAAGCCGGTCACCGCACCCGGACGCACCTGGAAGGAGAGGTTGTGCACCGCGGTCTTGTCACCGTAGCGCTTGGTCAGGCCAGCCGCCTCGATCATGCTCCGCACCCATCGGAAGGTTCAGGACAGCGGGGCGCACGCCCCCGTAAGGGTTAGGAGGATATCCGGGCGCTGACGGTTCCGCTCAAGAGAAAGTAAAGCCAGAGCTTCACCCGGCGTGTCCGAAAGGGTCCGGGAGGCCCGACCGGACACCGTGGCGATCATGCCAGAACCGGGCGAAGCCCCCTGCCGACTGCAACGGAAGGGGGCTCCGCCCGGTCCTGGCGACCGTACGAAACGGGTATCGCGCGGGTACTAGCGCGTCTGCTGCGCCGGGACGCCGCGCGAGACCGGCTCGTCCTCCACCGGCGCACCGGCGGCGGCCACCGCGGCACCGGTCAGCGTCGCCAGCATCTCGCGGACGTTGGTGAGCTGCGCGTTGATGCTGTCGCGACGGTTGGTCAGGGCGGCCAGCTCGCGCTCGGACTCCGAACGGATGCGGTCGGCCTTGGCGTTGGCGTCGGCCACGATGTCCTCGGCCTGACGCTGCGCCGTCTCCACCGTCTGACGGGCCCGGCGGTCGGCGTCGGTGCGCAGCTTCTCCGCCTCCAGACGGAGCTGCTCGGCGCGGTGCTCGATCTCGGCCAGCCGCTTCTCCGCCTTCTGCTGACGGGAGGCCAGGTCGCGCTCGGACTGCTCGCGGCGCTTGGCGAGGTTCGTCTCGAAGTCGGCGGCGGCCTGCGCGGCCTTGGCGCGGGTCTCCTCGAAGAGGGCGTCCGCCTCCTCGCGCTTGGACTGCGCGTCCTTCTGCGCGTCGGAGCGGAGCTGGGCGGCGTCGCCCTTCGCCTTCTCGACGATCCGGACGCCCTCGTCCTCCGCCTTCGCCTTGCGCTCGGCGGCGAAGGACTCGGCGTCGTTACGGACCTGCTGGGCGGCCGACTCGGCCAGCTCGCGGTGCTGTTCGGCCGCGCGCCTGGCCTCCTCGCGCAGGTCCTTCGCCTCTTCCTCGGCGAGCCGAAGGATCTTCTCGACCCGCGCGCCGAGACCCGCGTACGACGGCTCGGCGTCGGTGATCTGGGCCTGGGCGTTCTGCGTCTCGAGGTGGAGCTCCTCGATGCGCTTCTCCAGAGCGGTGATCCGGGAGAGCGCGCTGTCACGGTCGGAGACGAGCTTGGAGATGCGTTCGTCCACCTGAGCGCGGTCGTATCCACGCCGCACAAGCTCGAAGCCGTAGGGGGAAGTGTCGCTCATGGGGTTCCTGTCGAATGAGACCGGTGAGGTGATAGGTGGAATCCTAGGCGCCGAAGCGGTGTGTCATCGAGCGGATACGTGTTTGATCAATAGAATGACACCTCTTTCGGGTGGCCGGACCCCTGACAACTTGCCAAAGACCCGGCCGCACACCCCGCCCCACCCGGCACAGCGCTCCGGCCGTTAGTTCTCCTGGGATTTGCCACCCGATCGGGGTGCCCCCACCGTGGCGCCCGCCTTGACCCCGCCGTCCTTGCCGCCCGGACCCTCGAAGGACTCCAGCGCCTCGAGCACGTCCTGGACCCGCGAGATCTCCGTGTTGATGTCCTCGCGCCGGCGCACCAGCAACTCCAGCTCGCGCTTGCCCTCTTCGACCGTCTGACGCGCCTCGCGGATGGCCTCGGCCTTCAGCTCCTCGGCCTCCTTGACCAGCTTCGCCTTCTTCTGCTCGGCCTCCTTGAGCAGCCCCTCCGCCTTCTTGACCGCGGCGATGCGCACCTTGCTCGCCTCCGAACTGGCCTCCGACACCAGCTCCTTGGCCTTCGCCTGCGCCTTGGCCAACTGCTCCTCGGCCTGCTTGATGAGATGGTCGCAGCGGTCGCCGGTCGACTTCATCGTCTCGGCCGCCTCACGGCGGGCCCGCTCGTGCAGCTCCTCGATCTCCGTGGTGATCCGGTCGCGCAGCTCCTCGGCGCGCTCCCGGATCGCGGTCGCGTCCCGGCGCGCCCCGACCAGCAACTCGTCGGCGTCCGTACGGGACTTCTCCACCCGGGAGTTGCCCTCGACCGTCGCCTCGGAGACGATCCGCTCCGCCTCGGAGCGGGCCGCGCCCACCATCGTGTCGGCCTGCGCCTCCGCGTCCGCGGTGGTCTGCTGCGCCTGCTGACGCGCCTCGGCGAGCAGCTTGTCCGCCTCGGCCGCCGTCTCCGTGATGAGCGTGTCGACCTGTTCGGCCGCTTCCGAACGCCGCTTGTTGGCCTCCTGGCGCGCCTCGTCCAGCGTCCGCTCGGCCTCCTCGCGCGCCGAGCCGACCAGCCGCTGGGCCGTCGACTCCGCGTCGGTGCGCACCCGTTCGGCCTCCGCGCGCATCCGCTCCGCGTGCCGCTGGGCCGTACCCACCGTCTCGGCGGCCTCGGCACGCAGCCGCTCCGCGTCGTCGGTGGCGTCCGCGATCAGCCGCTCCGCGCCCGCGACCGCCTCCGCGCGCACCCGCTCGGCCTCGGCGGCCGTCTCCGTCTGGAGCCGCTCCGCCTCCGAAGCCGCCTCGGTGATGAGGGTGTCCGCCTGCGTCGCCGCGTCCGATCGGATGCGGTTGGCGTCCTCCCGGGCGTCCGCCCGGGTGCGCGAGGCCGCCTGGTCCGCCTCGGCCAGCGCGTCGGACGCCTCGGTGCGCACCCGCTGCGCGTACTCCGACGACTCCGCGCGCAGCCGCTCGGACTCCGCGATCGCCTCCGCGACCGTGCGCTCCGCGAGCGACTTGGCCTCCTCGGCCTCCTCGTTCGCCTCCCGGCGCAGCCGCGCCGCGTCCTCGCCCGCGCGCTCCCGCTCGGCGTAGGCGTCGGTGCGGACGCGGTCCGCCTCCTCCTCCGCCTCCCGGCGCGTACGCTCCGCCGCGTGCTCGGCGGCCGAGCGCAGCCCGGCGATCTCCTCCTGCGCCTGCTCGTGCAGCCCGGAGACCGACTCGCGCACCTGCTGGGCGTGCTGCTCGGCGGCGGACACCATCTCGGTGGCCCGCCGGTCGGCCTCCTCGACCAGCCGGGTCGCCTCGGTCTGGGCCTCCTCCACGCGCTTGCGCGCCGAGGCCAGCAGCTCCTCGCTCTGCTCACGGGCCCGCTCGCGCTCCTGGTCGGCCTCCTCGCGGGCCGAGCCGAGCAGTTCCTCCGCCTCCCGGCGGCGGCGCGCGGCCTCCTCCTGGGCGGCGGCCAGCGTCTCGGACGCCTCGGTGGCCAGCCGCTCCGCGGCGGCCTGCGCCTCCGCGCGCACCCGGTCCGCGGTGTCCTGCGCCTCGACCTTGAGCCGCTCGGCCTCCGCCGCGGCCTCGGAGCGCAGCCGTACGGCCACGGACTCGCCCTCGGCGCGCGAGGCGGACGCGTCGGCCGCGGCCTCGTCACGCAGCCGCTCGGCCTCGGCCGCGGCCTGCTGCTGGAGGGTACGGATGCGCTCGGCGGCCTCCGACCGCAGCCGCTCGGCCTCCTCGCCCGCCTCCCGGCGGATGCGGGACGCCTCCTCGCGGGCCTCGGTCAGCGCCTGCTCCGCCGACTCCAGGCGGTCCTGCGCCTCCGTCTGGAGCCGCGTCAGCTCGGCGGCGGCCTCCTCGCGGCGCGCCTCGGCGGCCCGCTCGGCCTCCTCGCGCAGCTCGCGCGCGACCCGCTCGGCGTCCTCCCTGACCGACTCGGCGCGCTCCTCGGCCTCGGCCTTGAGCCGTTCGGCCTCCTTGCGGGTGCGCTCCAGGGTCTCCTCGGCCTGGCGGCGCAGCGCGGTGGCGCGCTCGATCGCCTCGGTGCGGACCTTCTCGCTGTCCGTGGTGGCCGTCTTGCGCAGCTCGTCGGCGTCCGCCTTGGCCTTGGAGAGCAGTTCCTCGGCGGACTTGGCCGCCTCCTCGATCTGCGCCACCGCCTCGCGGCGGGCCTCGGCGCGAATGGACTCGCCCTCTTCGACCGCGTCGGCGCGGAGCTGCTCGGCCTCGCCACGCAGGCGCCGGGCCTCCTCCTGCAGCTCGACCGTCTTGGCCCGGTACTCCTTGGTGTCGTCCTTGGCCGCGCCCTTGAGCTGCTCGGCCAGGTCGTGCGCCTCGGCGCGCAGCCGGTCCGCCTCGGCCTCGGCCTCCGAGCGGATGCGCTCGGCCTCCTCGGCGGCGGCCTTCGTGGTCCGACGGGCGTCCTCCGACGCCTTGTTGAGGACGTCCTCGGCGGTCCGGGCGGCCTTCGAGAGCTGACTGGCCGTCTCCTCGGCGGTCGCGCTGCGGGCCTTCTCCCCGGCCTCCGCCAGGATCTTCTCGGCCTCGGCGCGGGCGTCGGCGACGAGCTGCTCGGCGTCGGCCTTGGTGGTCTCCGCCTCCTTGGTGGCCTCGCCGACGAGCCGGGCGACCTGCTCCTTGGCGGTGCGCGTGCGTGTCTCGTTGGCCGCCTCGGCGCTCGCGAGGGCCTTGGCGGCGCGCTCCTCGGCCTCCGCGACCAGCTTGTCGGCCTCCGAGCGGGCGCTGCGCAGCGCCCGCTCCGCCTCCGCCATGCGCTCCTCGGCGGTCCGGCTCAGCTCGGCGGCCTGGCGGCGCGCGGCGTCCGACTCGCTGACCGTGGACGACCGCACCTGCTCGGCGTGGTCGGTGGCCTCCTGAGCCTGCGCGGAGGCGGCGTTCAGCAGCCGCTCGGCGTCGGTGCGGGCGCGGCGCAGGATCTGCTCGGCCTCGGACCGGGCCGCCTCGGCGTCGGTGCGCAGCCGGTCGCGGGCCTCACGCGTCAGCCGCTCGGCCTCCGCGCGGGCGGCGGCCATCGCCTGCTCGGCCTCGGCACGCGACTCGTCGAGCAGCCGGCGGGCCTGCTGCTCGGTCCGGGCGCGCAGCTGCTCGGCCCACGCCACGTTCTCGTTGACGTGCGACTCGACGGTCTGCCGGCGCTCCGCCAGCTCCTGGTCGAGCTGCTGGCGACGGGTGACCGCCTCCTGGTGCAGCTCCGCCTGGAGCCGGGCCGCCTGTTCGGCGTGCTCCTGCAGGATGCGCTGGGTCTGCGCGCGGGCCTGACTCAGCTCCCGCTCGGCGTCCTGCCGCAACTGCTCGGCCTGCACCTGGGCGTTGCGCAGCAACTGCTCGGCCTGATAGCCGATGTCACCGCCGTCGTAGGCGGGCCTGGTCATCAGAGTGCGGCGCGCCTCGTGCAGCTTGGCGCGCAGCACCTCGACCTGGTAGCCGAGGTCCTCGGCGTGCTGGATCGCCTTTTCCCGCTCGGTCTTCAGCCGCTTCATCTCGGCCTCGAACCGAGAGAGGTGGTCGACGTCAGCCGCCGGCTCTCGCTCCTGGCTCTCGTAGCCCCGCACTGCGCGGTCCCATCCGTCCCCTGGTCAGCTTCTCCAACGAGCTCCGTCCGTCCGCCGAACGGGGCCCCCGGGGAATGGTGTCAGATCAACGGCGGAGCACGGGCTGCTGCCCCGACGCTCGTCCCCCAACCCGGACCCCGGCATCGGTCGTCCCCCGTGTTCGGAGACGACCGCCCCCAACCCTACCGGCCCTTATGTACGAAGGTCAGTGGTCAGGTGACTCAACAGAGGCCGAAGTGACCAGTTCTGTCAGGACTCCGTGGCAATCCTTCGGGTGCAGGAAGGTGATCCTCGACCCCATGGACCCACGTCGGGGCTCGTCGTACAGAACGCGTACGCCCTTGCCGCGGATCTCCTCGGAGTCCGCGTCCACATCCGCCGTACCGAAAGCGATGTGGTGGACGCCCTCCCCGTTCTTGGCGAGCCATTTGCCGACCGCGGAGTCCTCCCGGGTCGGCTCCAGGAGCTGGAGGTAGGAGGCGCCGCCGTCGGACGTCTCGTTGATCTTGAGCATGGCCTCGCGCACGCCCTGCTCTTCGTTCACCTCGGTGTGGAACACCTCGAAGCCGTAGGTGGTCCGGTAGAACTCGACGGTGGCGTCGAGGTCGTGGCAGGCGATCCCGATGTGGTCGATTCGCGTCAGCATGTTTTCAGTGCAGCGCGTGCGAGGTGGTTACGCAACGTGCGCGCGATCACACCGTACGCCGGGTGACGGGTTCCGGTACCGGTCAGTACATTCGAAGTAAACCCTCGTTCACTCCTCGGCTGTGCAGGCCGGTAAGGGGATCGCAGCTCATGTCTTCTGGAACGACCACCTCTGTGATCGTCGCGGGCGCGCGGACGCCCATGGGACGGTTGCTGGGTTCGCTGAAGTCCTTCTCGGGTGCCGACCTGGGCGGCTTCGCCATCAAGGCCGCCCTCGACCGCGCCGGCATCGGCGGCGACCAGGTGCAGTACGTGATCATGGGCCAGGTGCTCCAGGCGGGCGCCGGCCAGATCCCGGCGCGCCAGGCGGCCGTCAAGGCGGGCATCCCGATGAGCGTCCCGGCGCTCACCGTCAACAAGGTGTGCCTCTCCGGGCTCGACGCCATCGCGCTCGCGGACCAGTTGATCCGCGCGGGTGAGTTCGACATCGTGGTCGCGGGCGGCCAGGAGTCCATGACCAACGCCCCGCACGTGCTGCCGAAGTCCCGTGAGGGCTTCAAGTACGGCGCCATCGAGATGCTCGACTCCATGGCGCACGACGGGCTGACCGACTCCTTCGAGGGCATCGCCATGGGCGAGTCCACCGAGAAGCACAACACGCGGCTCGGCATCGGCCGTCCCGAGCAGGACGAGATCGCCGCGCTGTCCCACCAGCGGGCCGCCGCCGCGCAGAAGAACGGCCTGTTCGACGCGGAGATCACCCCCGTGGAGATCCCGCAGCGCAAGGGCGAGCCGGTGCTCTTCAGCAAGGACGAGGGCATCCGGGGCGACACCACCGCCGAGTCGCTCGGCAAGCTGCGCCCCGCCTTCACCAAGGACGGCACCATCACCGCCGGGTCCGCCTCGCAGATCTCGGACGGCGCCGCCGCCGTGGTCGTGATGAGCAAGGCCAAGGCCGAGGAGCTGGGCCTGGAGTGGCTCGCGGAGATCGGCGCGCACGGCAACGTGGCCGGACCGGACAACTCGCTCCAGTCGCAGCCGTCCAACGCCATTCAGCACGCGCTGAAGAAGGAGGGCCTGGAAGTCTCGGACCTCGATCTCATCGAGATCAACGAGGCGTTCGCGGCCGTCGCCGTGCAGTCAATGAACGACCTCGGCGTGTCCACGGAAAAGGTGAACGTCAACGGCGGCGCCATCGCCCTCGGCCACCCGATCGGCATGTCCGGCGCCCGTCTCGTCCTCCACCTGGCGCTGGAGCTCAAGCGCCGGGGCGGCGGTCTCGGCGCGGCCGCGCTGTGCGGTGGCGGCGGACAGGGTGACGCGCTGATCGTGCGGGTACCGAAGGCCTGAGGACATCTTCCCGGCGGTGTGAGCGGCCGGCGACGCAAGTGAACGGAGCTGTATCGATGCGGGACGTCTCCTCTCTGGTGGCCGAGGCGCGCGAAGGGCGGCCCCGGGCCGTGGCCCGGCTGATCTCCCTGGTGGAGGGGGCGTCCCCGCAGCTCAGGGAGGTCATGGCGGCGCTGGCCCCACTGACCGGCAACGCGTACGTCGTCGGTCTGACCGGCTCGCCGGGCGTCGGCAAGTCGACCACCACCTCCGCGCTCGTGACCGCCTACCGCAAGCAGGGCAGGCGGGTCGGCGTCCTCGCCGTCGACCCGTCCTCCCCGTTCTCCGGGGGCGCGCTCCTCGGGGACCGGGTGCGGATGTCCGACCACGCCTCCGACCCCGGCGTCTACATCCGCTCCATGGCCACCCGCGGCCACCTCGGCGGCCTCGCCTGGGCCGCCCCGCAGGCGATCCGCGTCCTGGACGCGGCGGGCTGCGACGTGATCCTCGTGGAGACCGTGGGCGTGGGCCAGTCGGAGGTCGAGATCGCCTCCCAGGCCGACACCTCCGTCGTCCTCCTCGCCCCCGGCATGGGCGACGGCATCCAGGCCGCCAAGGCCGGGATCCTGGAGATCGGCGACGTGTACGTCGTCAACAAGGCCGACCGCGACGGCGCCGACGCCACCGCCCGCGAGCTGAACCACATGCTCGGCCTCGGCGAGTCCCGCGGGCCCGGCGACTGGCGTCCGCCCATCGTCAAGACGGTCGCCGCGCGCTCCGAGGGCGTCGACGAGGTCGTGGAGGCCCTGGAGAAACACCGGGCCTGGATGGAGGAGAGCGACGTCCTCACCGAACGCCGCCGCGCCCGCGCGGCCCGGGAGGTGGAAACGATCGCGGTCACGGCCCTGCGCGAACGCATCGGGGACCTGCACGGCGCCCACGACCTGCCGAGCCTCGCGGGCCGCGTCGCCGCGGGCGAACTGGACCCGTACGCGGCGGCGGACCGCCTGCTCGCCGGGCTGACCCGGGAGCCGGGGGAGGGCTGACGTGGGTACGGGCCGCGGCCGGGCCCGGTTCGCTCCCGGTGAGCCGGGGACCGGGGCGCCGCTCCCGGCCAAAAACCGGTACCGCCCCCGGCCCCCCGCTGTTAGCTTGATCCACATGTTCCTCCTCTTGGCATAGCGCGCGCCCCTGCCCGCGCGGGTGCCCGGCACACGGCCGGCGCTCCGTGCGGCGCACCGTCGCGCCCCTGTACCGCCTCCCGTGAGGAACCCCGCGCATGTCCGCGCCCGCTCCCGCGCGCCCCGCCGCGCCCTCGTACGCCGCCGTCCTGCGCGTCCCGCACGCGCGCCGCACCTTCGCCGCCGCGCTCACCGGCCGCTTCTCCAACGGCGTCATCCCCCTCGCCGTCCTGCTGTCCGTCAACCGCGTCACCGGTTCCTACGCCGTCTCCGGGGCCGTGATGTCCCTCTTCGGCGGCGCGGCGGTCTTCCTGATGCCGGTGCGGGCGTCGTTGGTCGACCGGTACGGAGCGCGCCGCGCCCTGCTGCCCATGGCCGCGCTGTACGCCGCCCTGCTCTGCGTCCTCTCCGCGCTCGTCTGGCGCCCGGGTGTCCCGGCGCCGCTCATCGGCGCGGCCGCCGCGCTCGCGGGTGCGTGTGTGCCCCCGCTGGGGCCGGTCATGCGCGCGCTGTGGTCCGCGCTCGTCGCCGACCGGCATCTGCAACGCCGCGCCTTCAGCCTCGACGGGGTCGCCGAGGAGCTGCTGTTCGTCTCCGGGCCGGTCCTGGTGGGCGTGCTGATCACCTGGGCGCCCCCGGCCTCCGGCATCCTGCTGGGTGCGCTGCTGGTCGTCGGCGGGACGGCCGCGTTCGTGACGTCTCCGGCGATGACCGGACCGGGTGCGGGGTCGCGTACGGGGCGACGCACCACGTCCCGCCGCCCCCGCTCGGGCGGGGTGCCGGGGCTGCTGGTCCCGGTCGTCGTGGCGGCGGGAGCCGGGCTCGCGCTGAGCGGGGTGGAACTGCTGGTGGCCGCCTACGCCGAGCGGGGCTCCCACGACACCGCGCTGGTCCCGTGGGTGCTGGGCGCGCTCTCGGTCGGCAGCGCGCTGGGCGGTCTCGTGAACGGCGCGATCGACTGGCGGCTGTCCGCGCGGGCTCGTCTGGCCCGGTTCACGACGGGGCTCGGCCTGATGATCGCGGCGGCGGGTCTCGCGCCCGACCTGTGGACCCTCACCGCGGCCATGGTCCTCACGGGCGTCTTCATCGCCCCGACGCTGACGACCGCCTATCTGCTGGCCGACGAGACGGCGCCGGAGGGCGCCCGCACCCAGGCCGGAGCCTGGGTCAACATGGCGGTGAACGGCGGCGTCTCGAGCGGATCGCTGATCGCCGGGACGCTGATCGGCCGGCTGCCGCTGCCCCTGTGCTTCGCGCTGGCCGGTGCGGCGTCGCTGGGCGCGGCGGCCGTCACCCTCCTCGCCCGGCCGGGCGGGGTGTCCGCCGCCGAGGCCGGGGCGTCGGAGGTGCCCGCCGTGTGCCCGGCGGGCGTGGGCGGCTGAGGCGGCCCGGGGCAAAGGCGCGGTTCGGCTGTTGGCCTGGAGCCGCGCCTCGCCCGGCTGCTCCGGTGGGTGTCAGAGGCGGCCGCGTTGGGTGCGCAGGTGTTCCGCGACGGGCTTGAGGGCCTTGTTCAGGTCCTGGAGGGCGTCGGGGGAGAGCAGGTCGATGAAGTGGCGGCGCACCGAGGACACGTGGTGGGGCGCGACCTTCTTCATCGCCTCCAGACCGTGGTCGGTCAGCACGGCGTAGAGGCCGCGGCGGTCCGACTCGCAGTTCTCCCGGCGCACCAGGTCCGCGTTCTCCATGCGGGTGATCTGGTGCGAGAGCCGGCTCTTGGACTGGAGGGTGGCGGTGGCGAGATCACTCATCCGCATCCGCATGTCCTCGGACTCGGACAGATTGACGAGGATCTCGTAGTCGTTCATCGTCAGTCCGAACGGTTGCAGATCCTTTTCGAGCTGGTACGTCAACAGCCTGTTGACCTCCAGGTGGGTGCGCCAGGCGCACTGCTCCGCATCGGTCAGCCAGTGCGTGGCCGTCTCGGTCTCCATGAATGAAGTCTACCTAAGATGTTGAATGGCGAACTACTCTGGGTGATGTGACTGTGCGCACGCGTTCGACGTCACACTCCGCAGACTACCGCTCACAGCCCGAAGCGACGCTGGAGGTCTCCCAGCTGTCCGGGAAGACGCGGTACCCCTGAGGCCCCTGTGGCGAGGCCGCCGGACGCGGCTCCACCCCCTCCGGGTACCCCCGGTTCCGACGGAACCGCACCCGTCTCCCGCTCCGCCATCAGCGTCTCGGTGGACTGCAGCAGCACCGTCCCGGCGCCGACGAACTCGAACTGGTGCTCCTCCCCGGAAGCCCCGCCCAGGCCCGTCATCGCACGTAGACCGCCCAGCACGCCGGTCAGGTAGCCGTGGTCGTAGTGATGGCAGGGCGAGGGGCAGTCGGCCCAGCCGACCAGCGCCTGGGGGTCGACCCGGATCGGGGGTTCCATGAACACCACCGGCCCGTTGGACGCGGCCACGAACTTTCCCGTGCCGATCAGTGTCAGAAAGCCGGGCACGATCGACTGTTTGAGTGCCAGACTTGGCTGGAAAGCGATCAAGTTGCCTGCGCGAACGGTCAGATTGCCCTCGTCCAGGTCGTACGAATTCACGTCGAACGCCCGGTCGGCGAGCAGCATCTTGCCCGAGCCCTCCGCCACGACCCAGTCGCTCGCGTGCAATGGCGAATGGAACGAGGAACGCACCAGCCGGTCCAGTCGCCCGTGCCCGATGCCGTTGAACTCGATCGCCCCGTAGTAGGCGATCATCTTCCCCTTCTGCAGGAACCACTGACTGCCCTTGAGCTCCACGCAGAACGTGTAGGGGTTCACGTTGTCGTCGGCCGGCAGGGTCACGGGGTCGAACACCACCGGCCCGCCCGTGCCCGCGTACGCGCTCACAGCTTCTCCTCCGATGCCTGGACGTAGACCGTGCCGTCGCCGCTCAGCTCCAGCTGGAACGCCTCGCCGGAGCCCCGGCCCACCATGTCGCGCCAGCCGAGCGCGCTGGAGAGCCGGTTGCGGACCTCGCCGTGATGGGCGACGTACGCCTGGGGGTCCACGTGGACCGGGCGCTGCGGGGTGATCGGTATCCCGAAGACGCCGCCGTGCGCCATCACGGCGACCGCGCCGTGACCCTGGAGCGTGGTGGTGAACAGCCCCTGCCCGGTCGCCTGGCCCCGCACGATGCCCATGACGCCGCCCTGCGAGCCCATGAACATCGTGCCCTGCCGCAGCGAGCCCTCGAAGGCCAGCAGCCGGTCCGCCTCCACATAGAGCGTGTCGCCGGTCAGGTTGATCACCTGCACATGGTGACCGCCGTGCCCGAAGAACACCGTGCCGCTGCCCTCGACCGACATCAGCGGGGCCGCCTCGCCCGCCACCCGGCGCCCGAGCATCGACATGATGCCGCCCTGCCCGCTCTGCACGCTGGGCGTGAACGACACGTCCCCCCGGTAGGCGAGCATCGCCCCGCGCTGGCTGAACAGCCGCACGCCCGGCGAAACCGTCGCCTCGATCATCTTCGAGTTGATCTCCCGGAAGCCCATCTCACAGATCCCCCGCGATCGTGTTCCGCTCGCTCGGCTGGACGTACACCAGCCCGTCGCCCTCGAAACGGATCTGGAACGCCTCGCCGCCGCCCTCCCCGAAGAGCGTGCGGAACGTCACGCCCGACTGGAAGGACTGCCGGACGTCCCCCTGGTGGGCGATGTAGGCCCCCGGGTCGACCGTCAGCGGGTACTGCGGGGAGACCCGGAGCACCACCGCCGGGCCGTCGGACAGCACCGCCGCCTGGCCGTGGCCCTCGACGGTCGTGGTGAACAGGCCGTTGCCCTGCGAGGCGCCGCGCAGGCCCGTGAACGCCGTGCCCGTGCGCAGCCCCGCCTCCGTCGCCAGCAGATTGCTCGACTCCACCCAGAGCTTGTCGCCCCGCAGCGCCACGAGGTTGATCTCGGACGCCCGGTCCGCGAACCAGCAGGTCCCCTGCCCCTTCACCTCCATCACCGTCATCTGCTCGCCGGTCAGCCGCCGGGTCACCATGCCGCGCAGACCCTCGCCTCCGCCGCTCAGCTTCTTGAAGGCCATCTGCCCGTCGTACGCGACCATGGAGCCGTTCTTCGCCTTCACGGCATCCCCGGTCATGTCGACGGCGAGCACCTTGCTGCCCTGTAGTCGGAACGTCGCCACACCGCGAAAGTAGCCCCCGGCCGGGTGGAGAGAACAGGGCCCCCGGGTGGAGAACGACCCTGAGCGCACCCCTAGGGGCACTGTTTGCCACAATGGGCGACGCTTGTGCTTCCGTTCACAAAGGATCATGAGCCGCTCACCGAGCGATCACGACCGCGCCCCCAGCGCCCTCCCCACCGAAGGTGACCCGTGGACCTCAAGACAGCATCCGCCATCCGCCGCCTGCGACTGGTCTCGGCGCCCGAGGCCGTGTCCTTCCTGGTCCTGCTCCTGTGCTCGGTGCTGAAGCGAACCACGGACTTCAACGCCGTCCCCGTGATGGGCGCGGTCCACGGCGTGCTGTTCATCCTCTACGTGCTCTTCTGGCTCGACGCCTGGAACCGTGCCAAGTGGAGCTTCGGCACCGCCGCGCTCTACTTCGTCCTCTCCGTCCTGCCCACCGGCGGCTTCTTCGCCGAGCGCAAGCTGCGCCGCGAGTCCGAGGCCGCCGTCATGGCCGCCCGCGCCCGCCGTGAGGGAGTCGTGAACGCATGATCGTCGCCTTCTCCGTGACGCCCCTCGGCGTCGGCGAGGACGTGGGGGAGTACGTCGCCGACGCCGTCCGCGTGGTCCGCGAATCGGGCCTGCCGAACCGCACCGACGCCATGTTCACCTCGATCGAGGGCGACTGGGACGAGGTCATGGACGTCGTCCGGCGCGCCGTCGCCGCCGTCGAGGCCCGCGCACCGCGCGTCTCGCTCGTGCTCAAGGCCGACATCCGCCCCGGTGTCACCGACGGCCTCACCTCGAAGGTCGAGACCGTGGAGCGTCACCTGGCCGGGTGACACCCCGCGACGCACCCCACCCGAACCCCGGCCCCCTCCCGCGGCCGGGGTTCGTTCGTCCCCCGCCCGGTCCGGTCGCCACGGCGGCGGGGACACCAAGATCTTCCCGGTAGTTTGAGCGTGAAATCCGCTCCGACGTGGGGGAACACCACATGGGTCTCTACATAGAGACGCACATCCGCACCGACCTGGACGAGCTCTGGACCCGCACCCAGGACCCCGCCCACCGCCGGCGCTGGGACCTCAGGCTCACCGAGATCGAGTACCTCCCCCACCCCGCACCGGACACCGCCCCGCGCCCCTTCCGCTGCACCCGGCGCCTGCTGCCGTTCCTCACCCTCCACGGCACCGGCGTCGCCGCCGGAGAGCGCGAACGCCCCGACGGCACCCGCACCTCCGCCCTGCGCTTCGCCTCCGCGCATCCCCTCTCCCCGCTGGCCGAGGGCAGCGGGTACTGGCGCTACGTCCCCGACGCCCCCGGCGTCCGCTTCCTGACCGGCTACGACTACCGCCCCAGAGGCGGCACGCCGGGCGCCCTCGCCGACCGGCTGCTGCTGCGCCCGCTCACGGTCTGGGCCACCGCCTGGTCCTTCGACCGGCTGCGCCTGTGGCTGGAGCGGGGCATCACCCCCGAGCGCGCCCTCGCCAACTGGCTGGCCGAACTCGCCGCGCGCGCCCTCGTGCTGACCGTCTGCGTGGCCGGGCTCGGTCTGGAGCCCATGCTGCCGCTGCTCGGGCCCCTCGCGCCCGTACTCGCCTTCCTGTGCCCGCTGCTGCTGGTGCTCGTCATCTCCGTCGCGCTGTTCAAGGCGCCGTTCTCCGGCACCCCGGCCGCCCGCCGCTGTCTGCGCTCGCCCGTGACCCGGCCGCGCACCCCGGGCGTCCTTCGGACCCTGGAGCGGCAGGGGAGCTGACTCAGGCCGCTCCGGCGGCCAGCGCCGTACCCAGCGGTGTGCGGGCGTACAGCACCTGGTGGCCGTGCCGGGCCGCGGTCAGCAGGCCCGCCGCCCTCAGGACCGTCAGATGGCCGGAGACCGAGGAGGGCGCGAGACGGAGCCGGTGGGCCAGGGCCGTGGTCGTCGCGGGCTCGCCCAGGGCGGTCAGGACGGCCGCGCGGTTGCGGCCCAGGAGCCGCACCAGCGCCTGCGGTGTCCGCCCGGCGGGCTCGGACCACAGATCGCCGATGCCCCGCGCCGGGTAGACCAGCATCGGCTGCCAGGGCGCCTCGAAACCGGTGATCACGTCCGGCCAGCAGAACACGCTCGGCATCAGCAGCAGGCCCCGGCCGCCGAGATCGCGCGCGTACCGCCCCTCGGGCAGCGTCAGCGTCCGCCCGTCCCAGGTCAGCCGCGCGTCCAGCTCCGGCAGCAGCGCGCCCAGACCCACCTCGGCCAGCCTGCGCGAATGGAAGGCCACGTCCGCCTCCAGAAGCGCCCGCAGCCGGGGCCACTCCGGCGCCACCAGCACCCGCCAGGCCGCCTCCAGGAGGTCCGCCAGCTCCCGCACCATCCGCGCGGGGTCCGCGAGCCAGGCCCGGCCGCGCGCCGAGTCCAGGGCGCCCGGCGTACAGGCCAGCGAACGCGCCGTCTCCGCCCGCGCCGCCTCGGGATCGGCCGCCCGCACCGCCGCGATCTCGTCCTCGAAGGAGGTCAGCGGCCCGAGCGGCGGGGGACAGAGCCAGTCCGGCGAACTGCCCCGGCGCGGCATCAGCAGCCACAGCGGCGCCAGGTCGAGCCCGGCCGCGGCCGCGCGCACCCGCCGCAGCCAGGGCCCGTGATACCCGTGCCGGTCCGGCCTCCGCAGCGTCCGCACCGCGTCCTGCGCCTCCCACAACGGCGAGATCGCGAACCGGCAGCGCAGGAAGTCCTCCTCGCCGAAGCGGAGCCGCGAGGGCACGACACCTCCGTCACTGTGACCGGCGCGCGTTCCTGGAGCGCGATTCGGCTGGAGCCGAAACTCTACGGCGCCCGGTCCTCGCCCCGGCACCCTGCCCGTCATGTCCGCACCACCCCGCAACGCCACGCTTCCCGCCGCCGAACCCGCCCGCACCGGATACCGCGGCGTCCTCGCCGTCCCCGAGTTCCGCGCCGTCTTCGCCGCGCACGTCCTCTCCCTGCTCGGCGTGATCGTCAGCGAGATCGCCCTCTCCGTCCTCGTCTACGACCTCACGGGCTCCCCGCTGATGAGCGCCCTCGTCTTCGCGCTCGGCTTCCTGCCCTACGCCGTCGGCGGCGCCCTGCTCGCCCCGCTCGCCGACCGCTTCCCGGCCCGGCGCGTCCTGGTCACCTGCGACCTGGTGTGCGCCGCGTGCGTGGCCGCCATGGTCGTGCCGGGCGCGGGCGTCGGCGTGCTGCTCGTGCTGCGCTGCTGCCTCGCCGTCGTGGCACCCGTCTTCAGCGGCACCCGGATGGCGACCCTCGCGGACGTGCTCGGAGACGGCGAACCGTTCGTGCTCGGCCGCTCCCTGCTGCGGATCGTCTCCCAGAGCGCGCTCCTGGCCGGCTACGGCCTCGGCGGCCTCCTGCTGACCGTCACCGCACCCCGCCACGCCCTGCTCGTCACGGTGACCACGTTCCTCGCCTCCGCCCTGCTGCTGCGCCTGGGCACCCGGCACCGCCCGGCCCGGGCCCGGGACCGGCGAGAGGGCAGCCGAAGCGGGATGCGCGCCCTCTTCGCGCACCCGCGCGTGCGCGTGCTGCTCCTCGTCTTCTGGGTGCCCGCGCTGTTCTGCGTCGTCCCCGAGGCCCTGGCCGCGCCCTACGCCCACGACCTCGGCGCGGGCTCCCCGGGCCTCGGCCTGCTGATGTGCGCGCTGCCGGTGGGCACCGTGGCCGGCGAGCTGTACGCGGGTGCCCGGCTCGGCACGGCCACCCGCGAACGCATCGTCCTGCCGCTGCTCTGCCTCACCCTGCTGCCCTACGTCGCCTACGCCGTGCGCCCCGGCCTGGGGCTCTCGCTGCTGCTCCTGGCGGTCTCGGGCGCGGGCTCGGCGTACACCCTGGGGCTCGACCAGTGGTTCGTGCGGGCGGTGCCCGAGGAGCTGCGGGGCACGGCCATGACGGTGCTCAGCGCCGGGCTGATGACCGTGCAGGGCGCCGGAATGGCGCTGGCGGGCGTCGTCGCCGAGGTCACGGGCGTGCGGACGGCCGTCGCGGGGGCCGGGGTGCTGGGCGCGCTGTGCTGCGCCGGGCTCGCGGCGGCCTGCCGGGCGACCGAAGAGCGAGACGGGGCTGACCGGCATATGACCGGCCGGTAGTGTCTGATGACGTGCCCAAGCCTCTCGGTCTCCCCTTCGACCCCATCGCCCGCGCCGACGAACTCTGGAAGCAGCGCTGGGGAAGCGTGCCCTCCATGGCCGCGATCACCTCGATCATGCGGGCCCAGCAGATCCTGCTCGGCGAGGTCGACGCGGTGGTCAAGCCGTACGGACTGACCTTCGCGCGGTACGAGGCGCTGGTGCTGCTCACCTTCTCCAAGGCGGGCGAGCTGCCGATGTCCAAGATCGGCGAGCGGCTCATGGTGCACCCCACGTCCGTGACGAACACGGTGGACCGCCTGGTCAGGTCGGGTCTGGTGGCCAAGCGCCCCAACCCCAACGACGGCCGCGGCACCCTCGCCGTCATCACCGACAAGGGCCGTGAGGTGGTCGACGCGGCCACCCGCGACCTGATGGCGATGGACTTCGGGCTCGGCGCGTACGACGCGGAGGAGTGCGGGGAGATCTTCGCGCTGCTGCGCCCCCTGAGGGTCTCCGCGCACGACTTCGAAGAGGACTGACCAGCGGGGGCGGGGGAGTGACCTGGGCCGATGCGGCAGAGCGGCCCCGGGGCAAGATCTCCCGGAACGGGTGGTTACGCTCGACGGCATGAAAAAGAGCGTGCTGACCCGCTACCGAGCCCTCGCCTACATCACCGGCGTGCTCCTCGTGCTCCTGTGCCTGGGCATGATCGCGAAGTACGCGTTCCACCTGGACGGCGCCCAGGACTTCACCCGTGTCGTCGCCATCGCGCACGGCTGGCTGTACGTCGTCTACCTGGTCTTCGCCTTCGACCTGGGCTCCAAGGCGAAGTGGCCGGTCGGCAAGCAGCTGTGGGTGCTCCTGGCCGGGACCATCCCGACCGCCGCCTTCTTCGTCGAGCGGAAGATCAGCCGCGAGCTGGAGTCCAAGGTCCACGGCGCCGCTCCCGCCCCGGTCAAGGTCTGATTCGTACCGCCGTACGGGTGTCGTACGGCGGTCCCCCATCGACATTTACTAGGACGTCCAAGTAAATTCGAGGGTATGGACGCTCACGCGATCGACGAAGGCCGCCGCCGCTGGCAGGCCCGGTACGACGCCGCGCGCAAGCGCGACGCAGACTTCACCACGCTCTCCGGTGATCCGGTCGAGCCGGTGTACGGCCCCCGCCCCGGGGATGTGTACGACGGCTTCGAGCGGATCGGCTGGCCCGGCGAGTACCCCTTCACGCGCGGGCTCCATCCGACCGGCTACCGGGGCCGCACCTGGACGATCCGCCAGTTCGCCGGCTTCGGAAACGCCGAGCAGACCAACGAGCGGTACAAGATGATCCTGGCCGCGGGCGGCGGCGGCCTCTCCGTCGCCTTCGACATGCCGACGCTGATGGGCCGCGACTCCGACGACCCCCGCTCGCTCGGCGAGGTCGGCCACTGCGGTGTGGCCATCGACTCGGCCGCCGACATGGAGGTCCTGTTCCAGGACATCCCGCTCGGCGACGTCACCACCTCGATGACGATCAGCGGCCCCGCCGTGCCCGTCTTCTGCATGTACCTGGTCGCCGCCGAGCGGCAGGGAGTGGACCCCGCGATCCTCAACGGCACGCTCCAGACCGACATATTCAAGGAGTACATCGCGCAGAAGGAGTGGCTCTTCCAGCCCGAGCCCCATCTGCGCCTGATCGGCGACCTGATGGAGCACTGCGCGGCGGGCATCCCCGCCTACAAGCCGCTGTCGGTCTCCGGCTACCACATCCGCGAGGCCGGGGCGACGGCCGCGCAGGAGCTGGCGTACACCCTCGCGGACGGCTTCGGATACGTGGAGCTGGGCCTCTCGCGCGGCCTCGACGTGGACGTGTTCGCGCCCGGCCTCAGCTTCTTCTTCGACGCGCACGTCGACTTCTTCGAGGAGATCGCCAAGTTCCGCGCCGCGCGCCGCATCTGGGCCCGGTGGATGCGGGACGTGTACGGCGCGAAGAGCGAGAAGGCGCAGTGGCTGCGCTTCCACACCCAGACCGCCGGGGTCTCGCTGACCGCGCAGCAGCCGTACAACAACGTGGTGCGCACGGCCGTGGAGGCGCTCGCGGCGGTGCTCGGCGGGACCAACTCGCTGCACACCAACGCCCTGGACGAGACCCTCGCGCTGCCGAGCGAGCAGGCCGCCGAGATCGCGCTGCGCACCCAGCAGGTGCTGATGGAGGAGACCGGCGTCGCCAACGTGGCCGACCCGCTGGGCGGTTCGTGGTTCGTCGAGCAGCTCACCGACCGGATCGAGGCGGACGCGGAGAAGATCTTCGAGCAGATCAAGGAGCGGGGCCTCAGGGCGCACCCCGACGGGCGGCACCCCATCGGTCCGATCACCTCCGGCATCCTGCGCGGGATCGAGGACGGCTGGTTCACCGGCGAGATCGCCGAGTCCGCCTTCCGCTACCAGCAGGCGCTGGAGAAGGGGGAGAAGCGGGTCGTCGGCGTCAACGCCCACACCGGTTCGGTCACCGGGGACCTGGAGATCCTGCGGGTCAGCCACGAGGTGGAGCGCGAGCAGGTCAGGATGCTGGCCGAGCGGAAGGCCGGGCGCGACGAGGCCCGCGTGAAGACCTCCCTGGACGCCATGCTGGCCGCCGCGCGCGACGGCTCCAACATGATCGCCCCGATGCTGGACGCGGTGCGCGCGGAGGCGACCCTGGGCGAGATCTGCGGGGTGCTGCGCGAGGAGTGGGGCATCTACACGGAGCCCGCCGGGTTCTGAGCCCCCTCGGCGTACGACGGGGCCCGCCGGGACGGACAGCCGTCCCGGCGGGCCCCGCCGTCGTTCCGCGCCGTTCTCGGAACTTGCGTCCCTCAGAACTCCTGCACGAAGTACGGCTCGACGGTCATCCAGCCGTTGCCCCGGGCGCCGTAGTAGGTGCCGTTGTAGTTCTGCGCCAGGGTGTACCAGGAGTCGACGTAGTCGGGGTCGTCGGTCCACCAGGAGGTCGGGATGGCGTTGAGTATCGCGTCCACCAGCGGGACGTAGGCGCCCTGGTCGGTGATGGTGAGCAGGGCGTCGGCGATGGCGACCGCGAGGTCGTGGTAGTTGGTGTCGCCGTCGTCCTCCATCATCACGGCGTCGGCGAGGTCGTACTTGTAGTTCGACCAGTTCACGAGGATCTGGTTGGGCCGGTAGACCGTGCCGTCGTAGTCCAGGTAGGGCATGTCGACGGGGTCGACGCGGACCTTGCCGTCCTGGCCGAAGCCGGAGACCAGGGTGTAGATCTCGGCGGCGCCCTTGACCCAGGGCTCCTCGTCGTCGGACAGCTCGACCGCGTCGATCTTGGTGGTCCAGAAGCCGCCGGAAGCCGCCGCGGACCGGCCCGCGGTCGCGGTGTTCACCGCGGCGGGGGCGGCCGAGCTCACGCCCTTCTTCGCCAGCTCGTCGCGCAGGACGTCGAGTCCGGCCGCGAGCGCCCTGCTGCCGTCGACGTCGACGACGTACACCGGGTGCTCGGGGGCCTTGCGGGCGTCCAGGGTGTGGGCACGGCCCCGGCTGTCGTAGGCGGTGACCGTCGTGGTGTCGTCGTCGGAGGCGGCCGCCGCGACCCAGGGGGCGGTGCCGTCGGCCAAAGCGGCGCGCATGGTGCGGGCGCCGAGCCGGAGTCGCAGCAGGGAGCCGACCTTGCCGCCAAGACCCTTGGCGTCGGCGATGGCGTGGTCGGCGGCGGTGAGGTCGGACTGCAGGGCGGGGTCGGCCTTGGCGGCGAGCGGGGTGACGGCCACGTCCGGGGAGGTGAGGACGGCCGTGCGCAGGCGGGTGCGCCAGCTCCGGTCGCCCAGGGACCGGGCGATGGCCCGGGCGGCGCGGTCCTGGGCGCCGGTGACCTGCCGCGCGGTGGCGGAGTGGGCGTGGGTGGAGGTCGCCGGCGCGGCGGTGGCCGAGGGGGCGGCGATGAGGGCCTGGGTGGCGGCGAGGGCGAGCAGGGTGGCCGCGGTGACGGCCTGGGCGGCGCGGCGGGGTGACTGACGGGGTCTCACGGGATCGATCCCTCCGGATGCGACTGGCCAGGTGGGGGAGTGACGCACTGTCAGGGAGGTGGTGCGGGGGCGACGGCCGGACGTGAAGCCGGGTGACGTTCTATGCGAGTAGAGCTCGCAGGACATGGTGACCTGAACATGTCATGCCCGCAAGACCTTCACACCCCAACGTCCCGCGTGCAGTGGGGAGTTCAGCCCTCGGCCGCCGTGATACCCGTGAGCAGTACCGCGATGAAACGCCGTACCCACTCGGTGTCCGCCGGTTCCGCGCTCACCAGCATCCGGTGCACCACCGTGCCCGCGACGATGTCGAAGATGAGGTCGATGGCGCGGCAGGCCGCCTCCGGGTCGGACTCCGGCGGGAGTTCGCCGCGTTCGCGCGCCCGCTCGCGCCCCGTGACGACCAGGTGTTTCTGGCGCCCGACGATCGAATGGCGGATGCGCTCGCGCAGCGCGTCGTCCCGGGTGGCCTCCGCGACCACGGCGATCAGGCCGTTCCTGGCCTCCGGGCGGGCCAGGATGGCCGCGAACTGGAGTACCACGCCCTCGATGTCGGCGCCGAGGCTGCCGCGGTCGGGCACCTCCAGCTCGTTGAACAGCTCGGCGATCGCGTCGACCACCAGCTCGTTCTTGCCGGACCAGCGGCGGTAGAGGGTCGTCTTCGCAACCCCGGCGCGCGTCGCCACGTCTCCCAGGGTGAGCCGGGACCAACCCAGTTCCACCAGGGCCTCACGGGTGGCGGCCAGGATCGCGGCGTCCGCGGCGGCGCTGCGCGGGCGGCCCGTACGTCCTGCTGGGGTGCGGCTCTGCATGTCCCCGACCATAACCGGCCACCTCCGGACCGTCGTGAGGGAGATCACCGGGAAGGGGTGTCGCCGGAACCCCTTCTGCCATTACGCTACGACTCGTAGCGAAAGCTCGCGACGGACGTACGCGGGCGACGGCCACCGGCGCGGGGTGGGGACCCCGGCGCCGACCGACATCGCTTTTTTCCTTCATGCGCGGGAACGGGGGAGGATAGACCCATGCAGCCACGGAACATGTCCATGAGCGGCGTCGTCGACCTCGCCGCGGTGAAGGCGGCCCAAGAGGCCAAGGCCAAGGCGGAGCAGGCGCGCGCCGAGTCCGCCCGGCGCGGCGGCACGGGGGCGATCTCCCCGGCCGATCTGGTCGTCGACGTCAACGAGGCGGACTTCGAGCGTGAAGTCCTCCAGCGCTCCGCCGAAGTCCCGGTCGTCATCGACTTCTGGGCCGAGTGGTGTCAGCCCTGCAAGCAGTTGAGCCCGGTCCTGGAGCGGCTGGCCGTCGAGTACGGCGGCCGCTTCCTGCTGGCCAAGATCGACGTTGACGCCAACCAGATGCTGATGCAGCAGTTCGGCGTCCAGGGGATCCCGGCGGTCTTCGCCGTGGTCGCGGGCCAGGCGCTGCCCCTCTTCCAGGGGGCCGCCGGCGAGCAGCAGATCCGCGAGACGCTGGACCAGTTGATCCAGGTCGCCGAGCAGCGCTTCGGGCTGACCGGTCTGGCCGTGGACCCGGACGCGCAGCCGGGCGCCGCCCCGGCCGAGGAGCTGGAGGGGCCGTACGACGCGCTCCTGGAGGCGGCCGTGCGGGCGCTGGACGAGGGCGACCTGGCCGGTGCCGTGCAGGCGTACAAGAACGTACTCGCCGACGACCCGGCGAACACAGAGGCGAAACTCGGTCTGGGTCAGGCCGAGTTGCTTCAGCGGGTGCAGGGTATGGATCCGCTGAAGGTGCGCAAGGACGCCGCCGAGAAGCCGGGTGACGTCGAGGCGCAGATCGCGGCCGCCGACCTGGATCTGGTGGGCGGTCATGTGGAGGACGCCCTCGGGCGGCTCATCGAGACCGTCGCCCGCACCGCCGGTGACGACCGGGACGCGGCGCGGCGCCGGCTGCTGGAGCTGTTCGAGGTCGTGGGTGCGGAGGACCCGAGAGTGGTGGCGGCCCGCCGGGCACTTGCCCGGGCGCTGTTCTGACGGGTCGTCGGTCGTGTGGCGCGGCGGTGAAGGATTGGCCGATGTGGCATGGGAGCCGCCGCGCTTTGCCAAATCTTGGTAATCGGCTCCGCTGTTACTCCGAGTAAATCAAGGTCGTTGGTCTGTCCGGCTTCGCCCGAGGATCAGCGGCTTTGTTCTGCCCATTGTTGGCACCGTGCGTCGCCCTTTGAGACCACTGAGTCGTCTTTCGGTTATCCCGCCGTTACTAGGCAGTAACGAAGCCCCTTGTGCGGGCGGCGAGAATGCACCACGATCGGCCACGCTCGGTCCATTTCCGTAACCCCGGCACCCGGCCGGGTCACGGTGAATGTGTCCCCACCGAGCAGAGTCGGCGGCAGTGGCGCCGGCTCTGGGACAGGGGGGTCTTCGCCGCTGCGGCGAAGCCTGTCCGGAAGGTTGTGCGTGATGTGTGTCAGGCGCGACCAGTGGTTGTCGCTCGGGGGTGAACGCCGGTTGTTCGGGCGCGGGTCGCGCCGTCGGGCGCAGGCGCTCTCCTTTCCGAGGACGTAGCACTTCTCCCATCCCTGTCCGGTCGCAACCCCCCTGGGGCGGTCCGGGCCAGGAGATGTACGTCCGAGAAGGAGGAAATATGGAGTCCCAGGTGCGTGGCGGGACCAGATGGAAGCGGTTCGCTGTGGTCATGGTGCCCAGCGTCGCCGCTACGGCAGCGATAGGTGTCGCCCTCGCGCAGGGCGCTCTGGCCGCTTCGTTCAGCGTGTCGGGGCAGTCGTTCAAGGTGAGCGCCGACCGGCTCGACGGCAAGGGCTTCGCCCAGTACGGCGCGATCGACGACGGCTACACGCTGGACGGCAAGAAGACCGCCCACCCGGTGGCGGTCTCGGCGTTCAACCACGCCGACATCACCAACCTGTGCCAGTCGGTCGTCACCCCGGTTCCGGGTCTCGGCAAGATCAGCCTGATCCTGCGGGCCGGCGGCGGCAAGAAGCCGGTCTCGGCCGACCGGATCTACATCGATGTCGCCGATCTGGGCGCCGACGCGACGTTCCACAACATCGACATCGGTGTGGCCGCGAAGGACGCCTCGAAGGGTCCGGGCATGAAGGGGGGCGGCGAGCAGGCCAACCCCTACGGCTTCGCCCAGCAGGCCGACTCGGCCACGCTGGTCAACGTGCGTCAGACGGCGTGGGCGACCACCGCCGGCACGTTCGAGCTGAGCGGGCTGAAGATGTCGCTGTCCACGGACGGCGAGGAGTGCTACTAAGCACTCTCTGACGGGCGGGGGAGCCGATGGCGCCCCCGCCCGTCCCCTCTCCGGCCGCGCTTCACACGCGGCCCACATCACCACCACAGCAACGCCGCACCAGGGAGCTGTTTTCCATGAGCGCCGAGACCCCTGTCGCCGATTCCGGCCAGTTCACCCGCCGGAGGCAGCAGTTCCGCGCCTGGCGAGGCGACCGCCCCTTCTGGGCCGGTCTTTACGTGCTGCTCAGCGGCTTTCCGATCATCTACTTCCCGTACTACCACCTGCAGCTCGGCCATCTGACGCTGGCCATGGCGACCACGGCGGGGTCGGGGTCCTTGATCATCGGCGTGCTCCTCATCGTCCTCGGCATCAGCCTCTGGTTCCAGAAGCACGTCCGCACCTTCGCGGGTGTGGCGGCGATCCTGCTGGCGCTGGTGTCCCTGCCCGTCTCCAACTTCGGCGGCTTCATCGTCGGCTTCCTGCTCGCCCTCGTCGGCGGCGCGATGGCCGTCTCCTGGGCGCCCGCTTCCGCGGCCAAGCAGGCACCGGGGGTGCCGGCCCAGGCGTCCGAGGCGGGGACCGTACCGGCCGAGGGCGTGCCCGGCGAGGGTGTCGCCGGAGCCGTACCGCCGCCCCGGGCCGCGGACGCGGGGATCGAGTCGAACGACCTGTCAGGAACGAGCCCGGCCAACGAGGCGAACGGGAGGCACAGTGCCGGCTGACGAGGCCCGCGGGACCGGTGTGGAGGAGTTCCGGGCGAGAACCGGACCCCGCCACGCGGCCCCCAAGAAGCCGCTGTTCACCAGGTTCCACATGCCGGCCGGCAAGGCTATAGCCTCCGTGGCGATGCCCACGGCCGTCATCATGGGCATGGGCTTCACGTCCACGCTCGCCATCGCCGACAGCACCGGCAGCAGCCCCGCGTCCAACAGCCAGAAGGCGGCGGACTACAAGGACTGCGTCGACGCGCTGGACGGCGGCCAGGACTCCGCGTCCCCGAGCGCCACGCCCTCCACGAGCGCTTCCACCGCGCCGTCCGCCACCACCGCGCCGTCCCCCTCGGCCACCTCCGGGGCGCAGGACGGATCGGGCAACGCCTCTTCGCCGGATTCAGGTTCCGACGGCAAGGCCGAGACCGGCACGGGCGGCTCCACGGGCTCCGGTTCGTCCGGGGCGGGTTCGGGCACGTCGGGCGCCTCGGGTTCCGGTACCTCCGGTGCCGCGTCCGGCTCCGGTACGGCGGTCACCACCCCGGCCCCGTCCAAGACCGCCGACGGCGGGCTGCTCGGCTCCCTCGGGGACGCGATCGGCGACGTCCTGACCGGCGGCAAGACGTCCGACGGGGCGACGACCCCGGCACCCGCCGCGTCCTCCACGCCCGCCCCCGCCCCCTCCGCCACGTCGTCCGCTCCGGCGGCCGGTACGGACAAGAGCGGCGGGGACAAGGGCGGTACGAGCGGTGGCGCCGCGAGCACGAAGAAGGCGCCGCGCACGGTCCAGGACACCCTGGAGAAGGTCGCCGGTGCCACGGCCACTCCGTCCGCCACGCAGAGCCCGTCCGCCGACCCCTCCGCGAGCGAGTCGGCCGCGCCGGACGACTGTCCGACGGCCACCGACGATCAGGGCGGCGTGGACAACAAGGTGCCGGTGGCGGACGACCCCTGGTACCTCAACGCCAGCTCCCTGCTGCTCAAGGGCGCCGACTACAAGGGCGTCGTCGAGGTGCGCACGGCGAACGGCACCACCAAGAAGGTGCTGAAGTACGTCATCTCCGGCGGCACCGAGATCGGGGACCTGCACCAGACGGTGAAGGACAAGCAGGCGGGCAAGACGTACCACGTCCAGGCCGCCAAGGGGTCGAAGTCCACCATCACCGACGGCGACACCGTGATGTACACCGAGAGCATCTCCGGCAACCTCTTCGGCCTGATCCCGGTGACCTTCAGCCCCGACAGCCCGCCCCCGCTGAACATCCCCCTGATCTACTTCACCGACGCCAAGGTGACCCAGGCGGGCCAGTTCGGCGGCACCCTCCACGTTCCCGGTATGCACGTCTACACGACGGACTGACCCCGAGCCCTTCCGGGAGCCGCACGGCAGTGGCCCGGTCCCCCACACCGCGTGGGGAACCGGGCCACTGTCAATTGTCCTGAGGGGTACCTCAGTTGGCGTCGCCGCCCACGTGGTGCACCCGGACCATGTTGGTCGTGCCGGGGACGCCGGGGGGCGAGCCGGCGGTGATGATGACGGTGTCACCCGCGCTGAAGCGGTTGAGGCCGGCCAGCTCCTGGTCGACCATGTCGACCATCTCGTCCGTGGTGTTCACGAACGGGACGACGTGCGACTCGACGCCCCAGCTCAGGGTGAGCTGGTTGCGGGTGCCCTCGTCGGTGGTGAAGGCGAGGATCGGCTGGGCGGCGCGGTAGCGCGACAGACGGCGGGCGGTGTCGCCGGACTTGGTGAAGGCGATCAGGCCCTTCGCGCCGAGGAAGTCGGCGATCTCGGCGGCCGCGCGGGCGACCGAACCACCCTGCGTGCGCGGCTTCTTGCCCGGCACCAGCGGCTGGAGACCCTTGGAGAGCAGCTCCTCCTCGGCCGCGCGGACGATCTTCGACATCGTCTTCACGGTCTCGACCGGGTACGCGCCCACGCTCGACTCGGCGGACAGCATGACCGCGTCGGCGCCGTCCAGGATCGCGTTGGCCACGTCGGATGCCTCGGCGCGGGTCGGCCGCGAGTTGGTGATCATCGACTCCATCATCTGGGTCGCGACGATCACCGGCTTGGCGTTGCGGCGGCACAGCTCGATCAGGCGCTTCTGCACCATCGGGACCTTCTCGAGCGGGTACTCGACGGCGAGGTCACCACGGGCGACCATCACACCGTCGAACGCCAGCACGACGTCCTCCATGTTCTCGACCGCCTGCGGCTTCTCCACCTTGGCGATCACGGGGACGCGGCGGCCCTCCTCGTCCATCACCTTGTGGACGTCGGCCACGTCCTTGGCGTCGCGGACGAAGGACAGGGCGACCATGTCGCAGCCCATGCGGAGCGCGAAGCGCAGGTCCTCGACGTCCTTCTCGGACAGCGCGGGCACGTTCACGGCCGCGCCGGGCAGGTTGATGCCCTTGTGGTCGGAGACCACACCGCCCTCGATGACGATCGTCCGCACCCGCGGGCCCTCGACGTCGATGACCTTCAGTTCGACGTTGCCGTCGTTGATGAGGATCTGGTCGCCGCGCGAGACGTCACCCGGCAGGCCCTTGTACGTCGTGCCGCAGATCTGCTTGTCGCCCGGCACGTCCTCGGTCGTGATGACGAACTCGTCACCGCGCTCCAGCTCCACCGGACCCTCGGCGAAGGTCTCCAGGCGGATCTTCGGGCCCTGGAGGTCGGCCAGCACGCCGATGGGGCGGCCGGTCTCCTTGGAGGCGGCACGGACGCGGTCGTACCGCGCCTGGTGCTCGGTGTGGGTGCCGTGGCTGAAGTTGAAGCGGGCCACATTCATGCCCGCCTCGATCATGGAGACGAGCATCTCGTGGGAGTCGACCGCGGGGCCGAGAGTACAGACGATTTTCGAACGGCGCATGAGGCGATCCTATCGGTTTGTTTCACTGCGGAATATTCCGGCCGGTGGAAGATACAAATGGGCGGACATGCGCTCAGGCGTGTTACTGCGGTGTAATGCTCAGCTCTTCTTTCCGACCAGCGCATAGGTCTGCGTCGCGATCTCCAGTTCCTCGTCGGTCGGCACGACGGCGACGGCCACCCGCGCGGACGCGGGCGAGATCAGCCGGGCCCCGTCGGACCGTACGGCGTTCAGCTCCTCGTCCACCGCCAGGCCAAGCCCCTCAAGGCCCGCGACCGCCGCGGACCGCACGGCCGCCGCGTTCTCCCCGACCCCGGCGGTGAACGCCACCGCGTCCACCTGCCCGAGTACGGCGTAATAGGCGCCGATGTACTTCTTGATGCGGTGAATGTAAATGCCGAAGGCGAGCGACGCCTCTTCGTCGCCCTCCTCGATGCGGCGGCGGATCTCCCGCATGTCATTGTCCCCGCACAGTCCGAACAGGCCGCTCCTCTTGTTCAGAAGAGTGTCGATCTCGTCCATGGACATTCCGCCGACACGGGCCAAATGGAAGATGACCGCCGGGTCCAGATCACCCGAGCGCGTACCCATGACCAGACCCTCCAGCGGCGTCAGCCCCATCGAGGTCTCCACGCACCGCCCGCGCTCCACCGCCGACGCCGACGCGCCGTTGCCCAGGTGCAGCACGATCACGTTGACCTCGGAGGGGTCCTTGCCCAGCAGGCGGGCCGTCTCGCGGGACACGAAGGCGTGCGAGGTGCCGTGGAAGCCGTAGCGGCGGATGCGGTGCCGGTCGGCGATCTTCGGGTCGATCGCGTAGCGCGCCGCCGACTCCGGCATCGTCGTGTGGAAGGCGGTGTCGAACACGGCGACCTGGGGCAGGTCCGGGCGCAGCGCCTGGGCCGTGCGGATGCCGGTGAGGTTGGCCGGGTTGTGCAGCGGCGCGACCGGGATCAGCCGCTCGATCTCGGTGAGCACCGAGTCGTCGATGACGGTGGGCTCGGTGAAGAACATGCCGCCGTGCACCACGCGGTGCCCGATCGCGGCCAGTGCCGTCGAGTCGAGGCCGAGCCCGTCGCGGGCCAGCTCCTCGGCGACCGCCTTCAGGGCGGTGTCGTGGTCCGCGATCGGGCCGTTCTGCTCGCGGCTCTCGCCGGTGGCGGCCAGGGTGTGCACCAGGCGCGAGGTCTGCTCGCCGATCCGCTCGACCAGACCCCCCGCGAGCCTGCTGCTGTCCCGCATGTCCAGGAGCTGGTACTTCAGCGAGGACGAGCCGGAGTTGAGGACGAGGACACGGGTGGGGGTCACTGCTCGGGAGACCTTTCGGGTGCGGTCGGCTGCTGTGCCTGGATCGCCGTGATGGCCACGGTGTTGACGATGTCCTGCACGAGCGCGCCCCGCGACAGGTCGTTGACCGGCTTGCGCAGGCCCTGGAGGACCGGGCCGACCGCGATGGCGTTCGCGGAGCGCTGCACGGCCTTGTAGGTGTTGTTGCCGGTGTTCAGGTCCGGGAAGATCAGCACGCTGGCCTGGCCGGCCACCTCGGAGCCGGGCAGCTTGGTCGCGGCCACGGAGGCGTCCACGGCCGCGTCGTACTGGATCGGGCCCTCGATCTTCAGGTCGGGCCGCCGCGAGTGGGCCAGCTCGGTGGCCGTGCGGACCTTCTCCACGTCGGCGCCCGAGCCGGAGGTCCCGGTGGAGTACGACAGCATCGCGATCCTCGGCTCCACGCCGAACTGCGCCGCCGTCGCCGCCGACTGCACGGCGATGTCCGCGAGCTGCTCGGCGTCCGGGTCGGGGTTGACCGCGCAGTCGCCGTAGACCAGCACCTTGTCGGCCAGGCACATGAAGAAGACGGACGAGACGATCGAGGTCTCCGGCCTGGTCTTGATGATCTCGAAGGCGGGGCGGATCGTCGCGGCGGTGGAGTGCACCGAGCCGGAGACCATGCCGTCGGCCAGACCCTCCTGCACCATCAGGGTGCCGAAGTAGTTCACATCGGTGACCACGTCGTACGCCAGCTCCACCGTGACGCCCTTGTGGGCGCGCAGCGCGGCGTACTTCTCCGCGAAGGAGTCGCGCAGCGCGGAGGTGGCCGGGTCGATCAACTGGCTCTCGCCCAGGTCGATGCCGAGGTCGGCGGCCTTCTTGCGGATCTGGTCCTCGGGGCCGAGCAGGGTGAGGTCGCAGACGTCTCGGCGCAGCAGCACCTCCGCCGCGTGCAGCACCCGCTCCTCGGTGCCCTCGGGCAACACGACCCGGCGCTTGTCGGCGCGGGCGCGCTCCAGGAGCTTGTGCTCGAACATCATCGGAGTGACGCGGTCGCCGCTCGGCGCCGAGACCCGGCTCGCGAGGCCGGCGGTGTCGGCGTACCGCTCGAACAGTCCGAGAGCGGTCTCCGCCTTGCGCGGGGTGGCGGCCGTCATGCGGCCCTCCAGCGAGAAGAGCTGCTCGGCGGTGGGGAAGCTGGTCCCGGGCACCGAGAGCACCGGCGTACCGGGGGCGAGGCGGGCGGCGAGGGTGAGGATCTCCTTGCTCGGCACCTCGTTGATGGTGAGCAGCACACCGGCGATGGGCGGGGTGCCCGCGCTGTGCGCGGCGAGCGAGCCGACGACCAGGTCGGCGCGGTCGCCCGGGGTCACGACCAGACAGCCGGGGGTCAGGGCGGCGAGGAAGTTGGGCAGCATGGCGCCGCCGAAGACGAAGTCCAGCGCGTCCCGGGACATCCCGGCGTCGTCTCCGAGGAGCACCTTGGCGCCCAGCGCGTGCGCGATCTGGGAGACGGTCGGCGCGGAGAGGGCGGGCTCGTCGGGGAGCACGTAGCAGGGCACGGGCAGGCGGTCGGCCAGCCGCTCGGCGATCTCGTCGCGGTCCTCGCGGGCGACCCGGTTGGCGACCATGGCGAGCACGTCGCAGCCGAGGCCGGCGTAGGCGCGGTACGCGTTGCGGGTCTCGGCGAGCACGGAGGCGGAGGTCTGCTTGCGGCCGCCGACGACCGGGATCACGGAGGCGCCGAACTCGTTCGCCAGGCGGGCGTTGAGCGCCAGTTCGTCGGGGAGCTGGGTGGCGGCGAAGTCGGTGCCGAGGACCAGGACGACGTCGTAGCCGCGGGCGACCCGGTGGAAGCGGTCGACCAGGACGGAGACCAGCTCGTCGGTGCCGCGCTCGGCCTGGAGGGTGGACGCCTCCTCGTAGTCCATGCCGTAGACCGTCGTGGGGTCCTGGGTGAGGCGATAGCGCGAGCGCAGCAGCTCGAACATCCGGTCCGGCCCGTCGTGCACCAGGGGGCGGAACACCCCGACCCGGTCGACCTGCCGGGTCAGCAGCTCCATCACTCCCAGCTCGACGACCTGACGGCCGTCGCTCCGGTCGACCCCGGTCACGTACACGCTGCGCGTCACGCGTGCTCTCCGATCCTTGCTCGTACGGGCCGCCACCTGGGGGTCTCGCCGTACGCCGGCACAAAAATCGCCCACCGAGGTGAGCACAACCCTCTTGACAATACTCTGGGCCGTCGATAAGGCGCGTGTCAGCCCGGGGGTCACGCAGGGTGTGCTTCGCCTCCTGCCGCGGTGCTGGAACAGGGGCGGCGGGGGTGCCCGGGAGGGTGGTGGTCGTCGGCTCTTCGACGGCCATGAAAGAATCGAAGCGGCTCACCGGTACCCACAGCGAGCAGGAGACACAGCACGATGCGCATCGGAGTTCTCACCGCAGGCGGCGACTGCCCGGGCCTGAACGCCGTGATCCGGTCGGTCGTGCACCGCGCGGTGGCCCACTACGGCGACGAGGTCATCGGCTTCGAGGACGGCTACCGCGGTCTGCTCGACGGCCACTACCGCTCCCTCGACCTGGACGCGGTCAGCGGCATCCTCGCCCTCGGCGGCACCATCCTCGGCTCCTCCCGCCTGGAGCGGGACCGGCTGCGCGAGGCGTGCGAGCGGGCGACCGACATGGCCGAGGAGTTCGGCATCGACGCGCTGATCCCGATCGGCGGCGAGGGCACGCTGACCGCGGCCCGGATGCTGTCGGACGCGGGCCTGCCGGTCGTCGGCGTGCCGAAGACCATCGACAACGACATCTCCGGCACCGACCGCACCTTCGGCTTCGACACCGCCGTCGGCGTGGCCACCGAGGCCATGGACCGCCTGAAGACCACGGCCGAGTCCCACCAGCGCGTGATGGTCGTCGAGGTCATGGGCCGCCACGCGGGCTGGATCGCCCTGGAGTCCGGCATGGCCGCCGGCGCCCACGCGATCTGCCTGCCCGAGCGCCCCTTCGACCCGGCCGACCTGATGAAGATGGTCGAGGAGCGGTTCGCGCGCGGCAAGAAGTTCGCCGTGATCTGCGTGGCCGAGGGCGCCCACCCCATCGACGGCACCATGGACTACGGCAAGGGCGACATCGACCAGTTCGGCCACGAGCGCTTCCAGGGCATCGGCACCGCGCTGGCCTACGAGCTGGAGCGCCGCCTCGGCAAGGAGGCCCGCCCGGTCATCCTCGGCCACATCCAGCGCGGCGGCACCCCCACCGCCTACGACCGCGTCCTCGCCACCCGCTTCGGCTGGCACGCCGTGGAAGCCGCCCACCGAGGCGACTTCGGCGGCATGACCGCCCTGCGCGGCACCGACATCGCCCTCGTGCCGCTCGCGGAGGCGGTCACCGAGCTGAAGACGGTGCCGGTGTCGCGGATGGACGAGGCGGAGTCGGTCTTCTAGCCGGTCCGGCTTCTCGCCGGTGCCGCCGGAAGGCAGGGGGCGTCAGCGCCTCTTTCCCTCCGGCAGCCAGTGGTACATCAGCTCCGGGCGGCCCACCTGGCCGTACTGCGGCCGTCTGACCGCCCGGGCCGACTCCACCAGATACTCCAGATAACGGCGCGCCGTGATGCGGGAGATGCCGACCTCCTCGGCGACCCCGGCCGCCGTCAGACCGTCCGCACCGCCCCGCAGTACGGCCGTGACCCGCTCCAGCGTCGGTGCGCTCAGGCCCTTCGGCAGGGCTGCCGGGGTCGGGGCGCGCAGGGCGGCCAGGGCTCTGTCGACGTCCTCCTGGCCCGTCGCCTCGCCCGCCGAGGCGTGGTAGTCGGCGTAGCGGAGGAGGCGGTCGCGCAGGGTGGCGAAGGTGAACGGCTTCAGGACGTACTGGACGACGCCGAGCGAGACGCCTTCGCGGACCACGGCCAGGTCGCGGGCCGAGGTGACCGCTATGACGTCGGCCTGGTGGCCCGCCGCGCGCAGGGAACGGGCCAACTGGAGGCCGTGGACGTCGGGGAGGTGGAGGTCCAGGAGCAGCAGGTCGACCGGGGTGCGGTCCAGCAGGCGGAGGGCCTGCGCGCCGGTGGGGGCGCTGCCGACCGCCGTGAAGCCGGGGACGCGGTCGACGTAGAGGACGTGGGCGTCGGCGGCGACCGGGTCGTCCTCCACGACCAGGACGCGGATCGGCTCTCCGGCGCGCGTCATGCCTCGCCTCCCGCCGGGACCCCGGTGTGCAGCGGCAGCCGGGCCTCGAAGACCGCGCCGCCCTCCTCGGCATCCGTCACCGTCAGGGTGCCGCCGAGCCGGGTCACCGCCTGGCGGACCAGGGCCAGGCCGAGACCGCGGCCGCCTCCGCCGGGGCCGGCCGGTTTGGTGGACCAGCCGTGCTGGAAGACCAGGCCCGCGTGGGCCGGGTCGACGCCCGGCCCGGTGTCCGACACCCGCAGGACCAGGGAGGGCGCGTCGGTGGACGCGTAGGCCGTCACCGTCACCCGTGCGCCCGGACCGCCCTGGGCCGCGTCCACCGCGTTGTCGATGAGGTTGCCGAGGACGGTCACCAGGTCCCGGGCGGTGAGGCCGGGCGGCAGGACCCCGTCGTCCAGGCGGCTGTCGGGGGAGACGACCAGCTCCACGCCCCGCTCGTTCGCCTGAGCGGTCTTGCCGAGCAGGAGGGCCGCGAGGACCGGTTCGCCCAGCGCCGCCACCACCCGGTCGGTCAGCGCCTGCGCCAGCTCCAGTTCGGCCGTGGCGAACTCCACCGCCTCCTCCGCCCGGCCGAGTTCGATCAGCGAGACCACCGTGTGCAGCCGGTTCGCCGCCTCGTGCGCCTGCGCGCGCAGCGCCTGACTGAAGCCGCGCTCGGAGTCCAGCTCGCCCATCAGAGACTGGAGTTCGGTCACGTCCCGGAGCGTCACCACCGTGCCCCTGCGCTCCCCGCCCGACACCGGCGAGGTGTTGAGCACCAGGACGCGGGAGGCGGTCAGGTGGACCTCGTCCACGCGGGACGACCCGGAGAGCAGCGCCCCGGTCAGCGGACCCGGCAGGCCCAGCTCCGCCACCGACCGGCCCACCGCGTCCTCGCCCAGGTCCAGCAGCTCGCGTCCGCCGTCGTTGGCCAGCGCCACCCGCCCCAGCCCGTCCAGCATCAGCAGTCCCTCGCGCACCGCGTGCAGCGCGGCCTGGTGGTAGTCGTGCATCCGGCTCAGCTCGGCCGCGTTCATGCCGTGGGTGTGGCGGCGCAGCCGGGCGTTGACGACGTACGTGCCCACCGCGCCGAGCAGCAGCGCCGCGCCCGCCACCGCGAGCAGCGCCGTCACCTGGTCCTGGACCCGCGCGCTGATCGCCTCCACCTTGATGCCCGCGCTGACCAGCCCGACGATCCGACCGTCGTCCCGCACCGGAGTCACCGCGCGCACCGAAGGACCGAGCGTGCCGGTGTACGTCTCGGTGAACGTCCGGCCCTGTCGCGCGGGCGCGATCCGGCCCAGGAACCGCTTGCCGATCTCCCCGGTGTGCGGGTGGGTCCAGCGGATGCCGTCCGGGTTCATGATCGTCACGAAGTCGACGTCGGCGTCCCGGGTGACCCGGAGGGCGTACGGCTCCAGGTCGGCCGTGGGGTCCGGGGTGCGGATCGCCGCCCGCACCGAGGGCGCGTCCGCGATGGTCCGCGCCACCGCCCGCACCTGACGTACGGCCGCGTCCTCGGCCTGCCGCCGGTCGCTGACGTAGGTGAAGAGCGCGTACCCCGCCACCACGACCGCTATCAGCACGGCCTGCATGGCGAAGAGCTGGCCCGCGAGGCTGCGGGGCAGGGGGAGGGCGGGCGAACGCATCCCAGCAGTGTGCCTGCCGATCCCGGCGTGAACTAAATGAACGCAAGGGTGACCGCCGTCACATGGCGGGAGATAGTACGGCGATCCCCCGCACCGCCCGGACGTGAGCCGCACGCCGAAAGGTGCCGACGAAGACGTCAAGGAGGGCAGCCGTGGCCGCCAGCACCCCCGATACGGCACCTGCCGCACCCGCCGTGAAGCGGGACCGCACCCATTACCTGTACATCGCCGTCATCGTGGCGGTCGCACTCGGCATCGCCGTGGGCCTCATCTGGCCCGACGCCGGTGTCGAGCTGAAGCCGCTGGGCACCGGCTTCGTGAACCTCATCAAGATGATGATCTCGCCCATCATCTTCTGCACGATCGTGCTCGGCATCGGCTCCGTGCGGAAGGCCGCCAAGGTCGGCGCGGTCGGCGGCATAGCACTCGGCTACTTCACCGTGATGTCGCTGGTGGCGCTCGCCATCGGCCTGGTCGTCGGCAACGTCCTGCACCCGGGCGAGGGGCTGCACCTGACCGAGGCGCTCCGTCAGAGCGGCCACGCGCAGGTGTCCGCCGACGCGCTGCCCCCGGTGGACTTCGTGCTGTCGATCATCCCGGTCACGTTCGTGTCCGCCTTCACCGAGGGCCAGGTCCTCCAGACCCTGCTGATCGCGCTGCTCGCCGGGTTCGCGCTCCAGGCGATGGGCGCGGCCGGGCAGCCGGTGCTGCGCGGCATCGAGCACATCCAGCGGCTGGTCTTCCGCATCCTCGCGATGGTCATGTGGGCCGCGCCCGTCGGCGCGTTCGGCGCCATCGCGGCCGTCGTCGGCTCCGCGGGGCTCGACGCGCTCAAGAGTCTCGCCGTGCTGATGTTCGGCTTCTACGTCACCTGCGTGCTGTTCGTCTTCGTGGTGCTCGGCGCGCTGCTGCGGATCGTCTCCGGGCTGAACATCTTCCTGCTGATGAAGTACCTCGCCCGCGAGTTCCTGCTGATCTTGTCGACCTCGTCCTCGGAGTCCGCGCTGCCCCGGCTCATCGCCAAGCTGGAGCACCTCGGCGTCAGCAAGGCGGTCGTCGGCATCACCGTGCCGACCGGGTACTCCTTCAACCTCGACGGTACCATGATCTACATGACCATGGCGTCCCTCTACATCGCCGACGCCCTCGGTACGCCCATGTCGGTGGGCGAGCAGATCCCGCTGCTGCTCTTCCTGCTGCTCGCCTCCAAGGGCGCCGCGGGCGTCAGCGGCGCCGGACTCGCCACGCTGGCCGGCGGGCTCCAGTCGCACAAGCCCGCGCTGGTGGACGGCATCGGGCTGGTCGTCGGTATCGACCGCTTCATGAGCGAGGCGCGTGCGTTGACCAACTTCGCGGGCAACTCGGTCGCGACGGTGCTGATCGGCACCTGGACCAAGGAGATCGACGCGGAGCGGGTCAAGCGGGTGCTCTCCGGTGAACTGCCCTTCGACGAGACGACGCTGCTCGACGACGGCGACGGTGAGGGGGCGGCGCGGGAGCCGCAGAAGCCCGGGGGCGGGGAGAAGGAGCTGGCCTCGGCGTAACGGCTCCGCCGGTTGGCCGACTTCACGGGCCGGCCGTCCCGTGACTTTCCGACACGGGCCGTCCGTCTGTGAACTCGGTCAACCAGCAAGCGCTTCGTGAACTCCGGACGCCCGGACCCGCCTGAACCGGGGCCGGGCGTCCGGCCGTCGAGGCTGCGGGGTTCACAGTCGCACGTCACTGCCGCAGGGTTCACAAGGGGGGGCTACACGTCGCCCCGCGCCCGCTCCACCAGCTCCACCGCCCGCTCCGCCGGCACCCCCGCCGCCGTGAGCATCGTCACCGCCGCCGCGCTCCCCGCCTCCTCGGCCGGGAGCGCGCCCTCGTTCACGGCTTCCATCACCGCGAACAGCAACTGCTCGTGGACGAGCGCGAGCGCCGCGGGCTGCAGCGGGGAGACGAACGTGCCGTCCTCCAGGCCGCGTTGCAGCAGCCGGGTCTTCTCCGTGCGCAGCGGTCCGAGCCGGTCGCGGATGCCCTGCACGGTGACCGTGCGCTGGGCGAGCGCCACCAGCAGCCGGTAGCGGTCGGCGATCTCCCAGACCGTGAGCACCGAGCGGGCCACCGCCTCCGCCGGGTCGGTCACGTCCGCGCGGGCGAACGCGTCGGTCTCCGTCAGCACCTGCACCGCCTCGTCCACGAGCGTGCCGATCAGCGCCTCCCGGCTCGGGAAGTGCCCGTACACCGTGCGCCGTACGACGCCCGCCGCGCGCGCGATCTGGTCCATCGAGGCCTCGGGGTCACGCAGCAGTTCGGCGAGCGCGACGTCGAGGATGCGGCGCCGGTTGGCGTCGGCGCGGCTTGGGTTACCCGTGGTCATGGCAGTCATTGTGCACACCCTCTCGACTTGCACAGCGTTGTGCAACGACGTACATTGCACATGGTTGTGCAATTGCACGCCCCTGTGCAAGTCCATGCCGCGCAGGTTGTCCCGTCGCGCACGCCGTCGAGGAAGGTCACCCCTGTCATGCGACTCGTCATGAACGAACCGGTCGAGAGGACGGGGCGTCCCTACCCCCGGCGCTGGTGGGCACTGCTCGTGCTGTGCCTCAGCCTGCTGATCATCGTGATGGCGAACACCGCCCTCACGGTCGCCGCTCCCGACATGACCCGCGACCTGGGGCTGTCCAGCGCAGACCTCCAGTGGGTGATCGACGGCTACACCGTTCCGTACGCCGCGCTGATGCTGCTGCTCGGCGCGATCGGCGACAAGTACAGCCGCCGCGGGGCGTTGATCCTCGGTCTCACCGTGTTCGGCGGGGGCGCGGTCTTCGGGTACTTCGCCGACAGCTCCACCACCGTCATCGCGGCGCGTGCCGTGATGGGCTTCGGCGCCGCGCTGATCATGCCGGCCACGCTCTCGCTGCTCGCGGCGACCTTCCCGCGCGCCGAGCGCGCCAAGGCCATCACCCTGTGGACCGCCACGGCGGGCCTCGCCATCGCGGCCGGACCGGTCGTCGCGGGTGCGCTGCTGCGCGACCACGGCTGGTCCTCCACCTTCCTGATCAACGTGCCGATCGCGGCCGTGGCGATCGTCGCCGCCCTGGTCCTCGTGCCGCCGTCCAAGGCGGGGCACGCCGAACGGATCGACTACGTCGGCGGTCTGCTGTCCGTGGTCTGGGTCGGTGCGCTCGTCTACATGATCATCGAAGGGCCGCACTTCGGGTGGGGTACCAAGGCCGTCACCGCCGCGGTCGTCGCGGGCCTCGGCCTGATCGCCTTCGTCGGCTGGGAGCTGCGGCACCCCCGCCCGGTGCTGGACGTACGCCGCTTCGCCGACCGCCGCTTCGCGGGCTCCAACCTCGCCGTCGCCCTGTTCTTCCTGGCAGTCTTCGGCGCCTTCTACTACCTGACCCAGCACCTCCAGTTCGTCCTCGGCTACGACGCCCTGGAGACCGGCGTCCGCATGTTGCCGCTGGCCGGCGCGGTCTTCGTCGGCTCGGCGCTCACCGGCTGGCTCACCCCGCGTGTCGGGATGCGCTGGACGGTCGGCGCGGGCATGGTCGGCGGCACGGTGGCGCTCGCACTGCTGACCCGCGTGGACGCGGGCTCGACGTACGGCGACTTCGTGGCGCCCCTCGTCGTCCTGGGTCTCGCCATCGGCCTCGCCCTCTCGCCCTGCACCGACGCGATCATGGGCTCCTTCCCGGAGTCCGAGCTGGGCGTGGGCGGCGCGGTCAACGACACCTCGCTTGAGCTGGGCGGCTCGCTCGGCATCGCGATCCTCGGCTCCCTCCTCGCCACCTCCTACGGCGACCACCTCACGTCCGCGACGAAGGGGAGCGGGCTCCCGGCGAACGCGCTGGACACCGCGCGGGACTCCGTCGGCGCGGGCTACGCCGTCGCGCAGGGCATCGGCGACAAGGCGCACTCCCTCGCCGCGAAGGCCGCCGCCGCGACCGACCCCCAGCAGGCGGCCCAGCTCAAGCAGCAGGCGACCCAGCTCGCCACCGGTGCGCACCGGATGGCCGAGGCGGTCGGCGCGTCGTTCTCCGACGCGGTGGCGCACACGAGCCTGATCGGGGCGGTGATCCTGGCGGTGGGCACGGTGATGGTGACGGTGCTGCTGCCGGGGCGGGAGAAGACGGGGGCGGTCGAGACGGCTGAGGTTGCCGAGGTTGCCGGGGTTGGTGAGTCTGCCGAGGCTGCCAACGACGCGAAGGATGCCGTAGCGGCGGAGCCGAAGCCCGCACCGGGACCGGCACCGGAATCGGAACCGGCGCCCGAATCCGCCCCCGACCCCGCTGCCGAACCGGCCGAAACCGCGGCCAAGTGACCGCCCCGGCCGACTGACGCACCACGATCCACTAACGTGCCGTGCCGGAACCGCGATTCCGCGGGACCGGCACGGCACGGCACGTCATACGGAGGTACGGGGGATGAAGATCGACTGGAACCGGCGGACCTGCGCCCGCAAGGGCCATGTGACCTACGCGCCGGACGACCCCAGGCTCCGCATACGCCTGCACGCCCGCACCGAACTGGGCGACATCTGGCGCTGCCTGCGCTGCGGCGACTTCACCCCGGGCGAGCCGCACGGTTCCGGTCCGGCGTCGGAGGCTCCGCTGGTGCCGCGCGGAAAGGTGCTGCGGGACCTGTTCGTCCTGCGCTTCCTCGCCGTGGAACGGGCGCTGCGCGGGGTGTTCATCGTCCTGGTGGCGGTCGCGGTCTGGAAGTTCAGCAACAGCCAGGACGCGGTGCGTCGCCTGTTCGACGAGTACCTCGATGTCTTCCGCCCGGTCTTCCGCCACTTCCACTACGACCTGGACCACTCCCCGGTCGTCGGCTCCATCCAGAAGGCGTTCGGCTACCGCCACTCCACCCTCCTGGTGGTGGCGGGCGTCCTCCTCGCCTACGCCCTGATCGAACTGATCGAAGCGGTCGGCCTCTGGTACGCCAAGCGCTGGGCGGAGTACCTCACCGTCGTCGCCACGGCCGCCTTCCTCCCCCTGGAGATCTACGAACTCACCGAACACATCAGTTGGGTCAAGATCGCCACCCTCACCCTCAACATCCTCGCCGTCCTCTACATCCTCCTGACCAAGCGGCTGTTCGGGCTGCGGGGCGGGCGCAGGAAATTCGACGAGGAACGCCGCAGCGCGTCTTTGCTGGAGGTGGAGGAGTCGGCGGGGTTGTGATCAGTCCCGGCGGGCTCAGAACGGAGCGGGAACTCCGGGAAGGCTCAGCAAGTGTGGCGCGCGGTGGCTGAGGTGGTCATGGAGCCAACGGGCGTCCTCCACTTCGTCGACGAGGTAGCAGTCGAGGAGCCGCCGGAACTGGAAGAGCGGCAACAGCGCGTCGAGAGCGGACTGGTCGAATCCGTCCCGGCCATAGGCGTCCAGGAGCGGCGCCATGGGTGCGCCGCGGGGCAGGTCGACAGCGAGAGCCCAAGCCAGATCGAACTCGGGTGGCGCAATGTGAATCGCTCCGGGATCGAGGATTCCGGCGAGGCGTCCGCTCTCGGTGGTGAGCGTGTTGTGGGACACGGCGATGTCGCTGTGAACAGCGGTCATCTCCAGGCCGCGGCTGGTTGCGGCCAGAAGCTCGGCGAAGGCGGGGTAGACCTGGGGGTGGAACTTCCGCGCGCTGCCCAGCATGACGCCGAGACCTCCGGGGTCGTCGAGAGCGAGGCCGGCGAGGGGCACTTGTTCGTGCCAACTGCGAAGTGCCTCGCCGAGGCTGTGCTGTTGTGCCGGGGTGGGGTGGCGAACGACGCTTCCGTGGATCCGTTCCAGGACCAGCCACCAGCGGTTGCCGTCTCGTTCCGAGGTGACGCCGTAATCCAGAAGTGCGGGAACCGGTATGCCGGTGACCGGTCTGATCGCCGCGAACCAGAGCGCGGTGCCGAGGAGTTCGTGAAGTCGGTGTTGGGCTTTGGCGATGGTCGCGGTGCCAAAGGCGACTGGGCCGTTGTAGTCACGTCCGAGGGGCGGACCGTCATAGGCCGGCCGCCTGGTGGCCGCGGCCAGGGCCGCCTGAACCTGGCACTCGGGCACGCGGTCGGTGGGGAACAGGGCGCGGGTGTCGCCGAGGTCGAGGGGGCCGCAGCGGGTGAGGCGTCGTGGCACGGGTTGAGTCATTCCCCTCGCCGGTGACGGGCAAGCAGCCTGTCCAGGGGTGCTTGCCAGCGCTGACGCGCGGTCTCCGCCTCGATCCAGTCGATGGAAGCGAATGCGACGTGGTTGTCGGGTGCCGTCCAGAGTTCGGTGATCGCCGTCCAGACAGGTGGTCCGAGAGGGCGATCCGCATGTGCCGCCGTGGCGAGGCTTCGCGCCGTGTGCCGGGCGTCGGGCAGCTTGCCCTGCCCGAGAAGTATGAGCGTTTCGACGGCCTCGATCGGGAGGAGATCGAAGGTAACTCCCGCGACGGCGTGGCCTGCCCTGGCCCGGTCGAGGAGTTGCTCGGCTCGGTACCAACGGCCGCGGTGCGCGTGGACGAGGGCGTCCGCCACGTCGCACTGGGCGAGACCGATGGTGTCGCCCAGTCTGCTGTTGAGGTCCCGGGCCTCGGTGAGGAAGGCGGCCGCCGTGTCGGGGTCGAGCCACATGTGAGTCAGCGCGAGATGCCGTGTGGCGCGGGCGGTCCATAGGACGGATCTGGCCTCGCGGGCGTGCCGAAGCGCTCGGCCGAAGTGCTCTGTCGCACGCTGGAACCTCGCGTTGTGCAGCTCCAGGTGGCCCAGTGCGTCGGCGGAACCGCTCTGGGCGATCCGCGGTTCCAGCGCCGGGCTCACCGCGAGCAAGGGGGCGGTGAACCGGCTGGTGCGGAGCGCCAGGCCGATCAGTCCGAGCTGTGCCTCGCTGCCGAGGGGTTCGGCTTCGTTGACGACGCCGGTGAAGGCTCGCTCGGCTTCGTCGAGTTCCCCGCAGGAGAAGGCGAGGTTTCCCCGCACGACCTCTCCGTACGCGGCGTACGGGTCGCCTTCCCTGCGCGGCAGCGCTTGGAGCTGGGCGAGGCGCACACGGGCTTCGAGGTTCGTGTCGGCCGAGATCCGGGCTGTCTCCCGCAGGCGGATCAGTTCCCCCGCCGTGTCACCCGGGATTTCCGGTAGCCCCAAGAGCACCTGCCACTGTCCGAGTTCATAGAGCACATAGGCGAGTTGACCAAGGTCGGGAGGCAGGATCCGGTGCTCGACGGCGGCTTGGAAGCTGAGCAGGAACGCGGACACGGCTCGGGGGAGGTAGGTCGCGGCGGTGGCACGACGGCCCCAAGCGGTGCCTTGTCCTCGGTGCTCCGTCAGCGCGGACCCGGCGAGGTGTCCCACGGCACGGATCGCCGCTTGCCGACGCTCCTCGGGAGTCCACCCGTCCGGCGTATGGTCGTCGCACGTGTTGACAGCCTGCCTGAGGCTTTCGTGCAGGCGAGAGACGGGCCAGGTCGTGTCGTCCGAGAGCACCAGTGCGCGTTGCAGGAAGTCCTCGATGCGACGCCTGCGCACTCCCGGGAGGGCGGCGGCGAGGGTCTCCGGGTCGAAGGCCTGCAGCAGGGCGGCGGCACGCAGCAAGTCCCGGTCCACCACGTCGAGATCCCGCATGAGACGGACGACGAGCTCGGGGAAGGGAAGACCGAAGAGCTCTTCCTCCGGAGTCTGGCCACGGGCGGCGATCTGCTCGTAGAGCGAGGCCGAGAGTTCGAGGTAGTGGGGTGAGCCGACGGAGCCTTCGATGATGCGGCGGCGCAGTTGCTGCGGAATCGCCGGTCGGCCGTCGCGTGTAAGACGAGATCGAAGGTATTCGTCCGCTTGGGGATCGTCGAAGCCTTCCAGCGCGACCTGGTCGCCGCCGGGAGCGGAATCCTCGGCCTGGTCCGGTGCCCGCAGGCCCGGCCAGCGCTGCGGCCCGCCGTAGACGAGTGCTGTCGCACGGACCGGGTCGTGCCAGGTCAGATGGCGCCGGGACGAGGCGAGGAAGAGGACGTTGGGCATGAGATAGACGAGGCGTGAGACCAGGTCCTCCAGGCCGCCCCGCTCGGGCGGGAGGACCTGGACGTGCTCGAAGGTGTCGAGCAGGCAGAGCACCAGGGTCGGCTCCCCGCGCCGATGGGCTTCCAGGTCGCGTGCCAGAAGGACGGGCAGGTACCCGAGCATCCGGTCGGGGTCGACCTCGTTGATCAGCGCCTCGAAGGGCGGGAACTCCCGGATCAGATGCTTCACGCGGTTGTTCTGCGCGGCCTTCTGCCCGACCAGCTTCAGCAACTGGTAGCCCAGACCGACGAGACCGAAACCGCCGGCCATCTGGTCCACGGTGTTCGCGACCTGGTCGGCGACGCGCGCGGACGCCGCACCTGCCGCGTCATGCCGACGCAGGAAGGTCACGAGATTCTCGCCCGGGTGCTTGCGTTCCCAGTACAGGGCGAGCGCCAGATCGAAGGCGGGCCAGCTGCGGCCCAGTGATCCGACGGCAGCCCGGATGCGCAGGAGCACCGCCTCGAAGCCGAGTGCGTCAGGGTCGGCGAAGTTGATGTGTGCCGTGGCGCTGCGGGAGGGGAGACCGGCTGCTTGGCCGGTGGCTGCCAGCTGTGCGGCCTGCCGGAGCAGGGTGCTCTTACCCACTCCGCCGAGGCCGATGAACGTGAGGAGGTTCTCCGCCGGGCGCTGGAAGTCCATCAGTTCGGTGGGCGTCCAGCTTCGAGAGGCTTGGGCGAGGCAGCGTTCCCGGAAGGCTGCCAAGGGGACTTGACGATCAGTGAACACCTCGTGCACCTCGAAAGGCGCAGCCGGGCCCAGGGCGAAAAACCGATCAATATCCACAGGGCAATGACAGCATGTGTGCGCAGGGTTTCGGGGTGAGATCGCCGAGTTGGCCCGACCACGACATGTCTCAGGCCACGGCCACTACGGGGTCACCGGTTGCCTTGACCCCCGCGTCAACCCCTACCGTCCCTGACATGCGAATCGGCGAGCTGGCCGCGCGGGCCGGGACGACGACCCGGGCGCTGCGGTATTACGAGGCGCGGGGGTTGCTGCCCGCGCGGCGGGACGCGCAGGGGTACCGGGAGTACGACGAGGGGGATCTGCGGGTGTTGCGGCAGATCCGGACGCTGAGGGACTTCGGGTTCGAGCTGGAGGAGACGCGGCCGTTCGTGGAGTGTCTGCGGGCGGGGCATCCCGAGGGCGACTCCTGTCCCGCCTCGCTGGTGGTCTACCGGCGCAAGCTCGGCGAGCTGGACGAGTTGATCGGGCAGCTCGCGGCGGTGCGGGAGACGGTCGCGGGGCAGTTGCGGCGGGCCGAGGAGGCGCGTGCGGAGCTGGCCGCCGAGTCGCTGGTTCCGGGAGGTCCGGAGCCTTCGTGCGAGCTGGGAGGGCCGCGATGAGCGTGGCGAGCGGAGTGGACGAGGTGACGGACGCGGATTTCGCGGCGGAGGTGATCGGCTCCGAGCTGCCCGTGCTGGTGGAGTTCACCGCCGACTGGTGCGGGCCGTGCCGTCAGATGGCGCCGGTGCTGAAGGAGATCGCCTTCAGTGAGGGCGACCGGCTCAAGGTGGTCCAGGTGGACGTGGACCGCAATCCGGCGACGGCGCTGGCGCACGGTGTGCTCTCCGCGCCGACGCTGGTCGTCTACCGCGACGGTGAGCCGGTGAAGTCGATGGTGGGAGCGCGTTCCAGGCGGCGGCTGCTTCAGGAGCTGGCCGACGTGCTGTGAGAGCCCCCGTGGCGCCCTTCGCGACCGCACGGACACAAGGAAATCCCCCGAGCAATTGCGCTCGGGGGATTTCCTTATGTATATTTGTTGATTCGCGACTTCCGAAAAGGAGATCGCGGAGAAGTTCAGTGAGCACAGTATATGCGGGCGGGAGTGGAATTGTCAAACACGGGATTTCCGGACGATGAATTGCGGCACGAGCAGGAATTCATCGACGGACTGTACGAGCGCGTGGACGTGCTCCGCGGCGAGGCCGAGACCTCGGTCAAGGACGCCCTCGCGCAGGGCGACAAGCCCCAGCAGGCCCGGCTGGAGCGGGACATCCTGGTGGCCGAGCGCTCCGGGCTGCTCGCCGCGCTGAACTCCGTCGACGGCTCCCTCTGCTTCGGCCGGATCGACATGTCCGACGGCACCACCCACCACATCGGGCGCATCGGACTGCGCGAGGAGGACACCGAGCGCACCCCGGTCCTCATCGACTGGCGCGCCGACGTCGCCCGCCCCTTCTACGTCGCCACCGGGCACACCCCGATGGGGCTGCGCCGCCGCCGGCACATCACCACCGAGGGCCGCAGCGTCACCTCCCTGCACGACGAGATCCTCGACCTCGGGGACCGGGAGCGCACCGGACACGAGGACCCCACGGGCGACGCCGTGCTGCTGGCAGCGCTGAACTCGGCGCGCACCGGACGCATGGGCGACATCGTGCGCACCATCCAGGCCGAGCAGGACGAGATCATCCGGGCCCCGCACCGGGGCGTGCTCGTGGTCGAGGGCGGCCCCGGCACCGGCAAGACCGCGGTCGCGCTGCACCGCGCCGCCTACCTCCTCTACGAGCACCGCGAGCTGCTGGCCCGCCGCGCCGTGCTGATCGTCGGCCCCAACCCGGCGTTCCTCGGCTACATCGGCGAGGTGCTGCCCTCGCTCGGCGAGACCGGGGTGCTGCTGGCCACCGTCGGGGAGCTGTTCCCCGGGGTGCGGGCCACCGCCACGGACACCCCGGAGGCGGCCGCCGTGAAGGGCCGCGCGGAGATGGCCGACGTGATCGCCGCCGTCGTACGCGACCGGCAGGCGCTGCCCGATCCGGTGATCGCCGTCGAGCACGACCGGGAGATCCTCATGCTCGACCAGGGCCTGGTGAGCGTCGCCCGCGAGCGCACCCGCGCCACCGGCCTGCCGCACAACGTCGCCCGCGAGCACTTCGAGGGGCACATCCTCAACGCGCTCACCGAGCTGTACGCCGAGCGCGTGGGCACCGACCCCTACGACGGCACCAGCCTGCTCGACCCCTCGGACATCACCCAGATCCGCGACGAGCTGGCGGAGAACCCCGAAGTCTGGGCGGCCATCGACCAGTTGTGGCCCCGGGTGACCCCGCGCCGGCTGATCTCGGACTTCCTCGCGGAGCCCGACGGTCACCTCCCGGCGGCTGACGCCGACGCCATCCGCCGTCCCGAGACGCGCGAATGGACCGTCGCGGACGTGCCGTTGCTGGACGAGGCCGCCGAACTCCTCGGCGAGGACGACCGGATGGCCCGCGCCCGCGCGGAACGCGAGCGGGAGACCCAGATCGCCTTCGCGCAGGGCGTGCTGGACGTGTCGTACGCCTCGCGCACCTACGAGTTCGACGACAAGGAGGAGCAGGACGCCGACGCCTCCGAGGTGCTCTCGGCGCACGACATCATCGACGCCGAGCGCTTCGCGGAGCGCCACGAGGAGGCCGACCACCGCAGCGCCGCCGAGCGCGCGGCCGCCGACCGCACCTGGGCGTTCGGGCACATCATCGTGGACGAGGCGCAGGAACTCTCCCCGATGGCCTGGCGGTTGCTGATGCGGCGCAGCCCGACCCGCTCCATGACGCTGGTCGGTGATCCCGCGCAGACCGCCGAGGCGGCGGGCGTCGGCTCCTGGTCGGACATCCTCGCGCCCTACGTCGAGGACCGCTGGGAGCACACCCGCCTCGGGGTCAACTACCGCACCCCGTCCGAGATCATGGACCTCGCCGCGGGCGTGGTCCGCGCCACCGACCCCGACTTCGAGCCGCCCGCCTCCGTCCGCTCGACGGGTGTACGGCCCTGGGTGCGCGAGGTGACCGACGACCTCCCCGGCGCCGTCGCCGAAGCGACCGCCGAACTCACCCCGGACGAAGGCCGCCTGGCGATCATCGCCCCACGCCACCTCCACCCGGCCCTCGCCGCCCGCCTCGACGGCGTCACCGCCGGCGCCGAACCCGACCTGACCCGGCGCGTCGTCCTCCTGGACCCCCGCCAGGCCAAGGGCCTCGAATTCGACTCCGTCCTGGTGGTGGAACCCGGCGACTACGGCACGAGCGACCTCTACGTGGCGCTGACCCGCGCGACCCAGCGCCTGGGCATCCTGCACAGCGAGAAACTGCCGGCGGGGCTGGCCCCGGCCGCGGCGTGACGGCACCGGTCCGGGAGCACCCGTCTCCCGGACCGGGCACAGGTCGGTCCGGGGCGCGCCCGGTTCAGGCCGGCCGCAGCCACACCGTCGACAGCGGCGGCAGCGTCAGCCGGACGCTCGCCGGGAAGCCGTGCCACGGCTGGGGCTCCGGTTTGATCACGTCCGGGTTGGTGACGTCGCTGCCGCCGTAGGCGGCGCTGTCGGTGTTCAGCGTCTCGTGCCAGGCGGGGATGTCGTCGGGGACGCCGAGACGGTAGTCGTGGCGGACCACCGGGGCGAAGTGGGAGACGGCGAGGAGGGGGGTGCCTTCGGCGTCGCGGCGCAGGAAGGCGAGGACGTTGTCGTCGGCCGCGTCGCCCACGACCCAGGCGAAGCCCGAGGGGTCGGTGTCCCGTTGCCACAGGGCCGGGGTGGCGCGGTACCGGGTGTTGAGGTCGCGCACCAGGTCGCGTACGCCCCGGTGGTCGGGGGCGGCGCCGTACGACGGGTCGAGCAGCCACCAGTCGGGGCCGTGCGCCTCGGACCACTCCGCGCCCTGGGCGAACTCCTGCCCCATGAAGAGCAGCTGCTTGCCCGGGTGGGCCCACATGAAGGCCAGGTAGGCGCGCAGGCCGGCCCGCTGCTGCCACCAGTCGCCCGGCATCTTCGAGACCAACGACCGCTTGCCGTGGACCACTTCGTCGTGCGAGATCGGCAGGACGTAGTTCTCGCTGTACGCGTACACCATCGAGAAGGTCATCTCGTGGTGGTGGTACTTGCGGTGCACGGGGTCGTGGCTCATGTACTCCAGCGAGTCGTGCATCCAGCCCATGTTCCACTTCAGCCCGAACCCCAGACCGCCGAAGCCGCTCGGGCCCCGGTGGTGGGTGGGGCGGGTCACGCCGTCCCAGGCGGTGGACTCCTCGGCGATGGTGACCACGCCCGGGCAGCGCCGGTAGACCGTGGCGTTCATCTCCTGGAGGAACGCCACCGCGTCCAGGTTCTCCCGGCCGCCCCGCTCGTTCGGCGTCCACTGGCCGGGCTCGCGCGAGTAGTCGAGGTAGAGCATCGAGGCGACCGCGTCCACGCGCAGCCCGTCGATGTGGAACTCCTCGCACCAGTACACCGCGTTCGCCACGAGGAAGTTGCGCACCTCACGGCGCCCGAAGTCGAACTCCAGCGTGCCCCAGTCGGGATGAGCCGCCCGCAGCGGATCGTGGTGCTCGTACAGCGGGCGCCCGTCGAACTCCGCCAGCGCCCACTCGTCGCGCGGGAAGTGCGCGGGCACCCAGTCCATCAGCACCCCGATGCCCGCCTGATGCAGCCGGTCCACCAGGTACTTGAAGTCGTCCGGGGTGCCAAGACGCGCCGTGGGGGCGTAGAAACCGGTGACCTGATAGCCCCAGGAACCGCCGAAGGGATGCTCCGCGACCGGCATCAGCTCCACATGGGTGAAGCCGAGGTCCTTCACGTACGCGGTGAGCTGGTCGGCCAGTTGCCGATAGGTCAACCCGGGACGCCAGGACGGCAGATGGACCTCGTACACCGAGAACGGCGCTTCGTGCACCGCCTGTTCGCCGCGTCGCGCCATCCACTCCGCGTCGTCCCACTCGTGACGGGAGACCTCCACCACCGAGGAGGTCGCGGGCGGGACCTCGGTGCGCCGGGCCATCGGGTCGGCGCGCAGGGTGTGCGAGCCGTCCGGCCGGGTGATCTCGAACTTGTACAGCTCGCCCTCCCCGACCCCGGGCACGAAGAGCTCCCACACCCCGCTGGAGCCCAGCGAGCGCATCGGATACCCGGTCGCGTCCCAGAAGTCGAAGCCGCCCGCGACCCGCACGCCCCGCGCGTTCGGCGCCCACACCGAGAAGCGGGTGCCCATCACGCCCTGGTGGGTCATGACCCGCGCGCCGAGCGCCTTCCACAGCTCCTCGTGGCGGCCCTCCCCGATCAGATGCAGGTCCAGATCGCCGAGGGTGGGCCAGAAGCGGTAGGGGTCCTCGGTCTCGTGCACGGTGCCGTCGTAGGTGACCAGCAGGTGGTAGACCGGCGCGTCGGTCAGGGGCAGCAGGCCGGAGAAGAAGCCGTCGCCGTCGTCGTGCAGCGGCGCCCGGACCTCCCCGATGGCCACGGTGACCGCCTGGGCGTACGGGCGGAAGACACGGAAGGCGACGCCGCCCGGGACCGCGTGGGCGCCGAGGACGGCGTGCGGGTCGTGGTGGGTGCCGAGCAGCAGCCGCGCGCGGTCGTCCGCGTCGAGGGCGGGGGAGACGGCGGGCGGGGCGGTCGGCGGAGCGGACTCGGTGCGCGGGGAGGGCAGCCGCGGGGCGTCCCGCGGCGCGCGGGCCTGGGGGATCGCCGGGCCCTTGGCGGCCTCCGCGACCTCCGGGACCTGCGGGGTCCTCAAGGGCTTCGGCTTGGCCGGCTTGGCGGCCTTCGCCGCCCCGCCGGTCTGGTTCTTGGCGGACTTGTTCTTCGACGTGGCTCGCTTCTTGGGCGTCACGGACGGTTCTCCCGGGCGGGTCGGGTGAGGGGGAGGTCGGGGTCAAGCCGGGTCGGGGGTGGCCAGGCGGCGTACGGCCGAGAGCGGGACCGGCAGCCACTCGGGGCGGTGCCGGGCCTCGTAGACGACCTCGTAGACCGCCTTGTCGGTCTCGTAGGCGCGCAGCAGCACCGGATCGGTGCGCGGATCACGGCCCGCGACCTCGGCGTAGCCGGAGCAGTAGGCGGACCGGCAGGTGTGCGCCCACTCGGGCGCGGGCGGGCCCGCCGAGTGGGCGGCGTAGTCGAAGGAGCGCAGCATCCCGGCGACATCGCGCACCACGGGCTGCGGCAGCCGCCGCTCGGCCAGCGGCCGGGACGGCTCGCCCTCGAAGTCGATCAGCGACCAGGCGCCGGACGGCGAGCGCAGGCACTGGCCCAGATGCAGATCGCCGTGCACCCGCTGCGCGGTCCAGGTACGGCCCTCGGCGGCCAGGTCGGCCAGCGCCGCGTAGGCCGCGCGCAGCCCCGGCTCGTACGGACGCAGCGCGGGCACCGCCCGTACGGCCGCCGTCAGCCGCTCGGTCATGCCGTCCACCAGCTGCCTGAGCTGCGCCTGGCCGAGGGTGACCGTGGGCAGCGCGCGGGCGAGCGCGGTGTGCACCTCGGCGGTGGCCCGGCCCAGCGCCCGCGCCTCGGCGGCGAAGTCCTCGCCCTTGGCCAGCTCGCGCAGCGCCAGCTCCCAGCCGTCGGCCGCGCCGCTGACGTACGGCTGGAGGACGGCCAGGACGTACGGCTCGGCGTCCAGCTCGGTGTGCAGCCAGGCCACCGGCGCGGGTACCCGGGCGCAGCCCTCGCGGGCCAGGGCGAGGGGGAGTTCCAGATCGGGGTTGACCCCCGGGGTGACCCGGCGCAGCAGCTTCAGGATGAACGTATCGCCGTACACCACCGAGGAGTTGGACTGCTCGGAGGTCAGCAGCCGGGCCACCAGACCGTCCCGGATCTCCTGCCCCTCCGCGCGCTCGAACGCGAGGCCGCCGATACGGGCCCGGGTGCGCAGGGCCTCCAGGAGCACTTCGGCGGGCCGGGGGTCGTGCAGTGCCTCGTACACCGTGCGCCCGGCGAGCGGACCCGAGGGCACGTGGCCGATCAGCGCGGGCGCCAGCCGGGGCGGCAGCGCCTCGCGCACGCCTATCAGGAGCTGGTAGCAGTCGTCGGGCTGCGGCGGGGCGCCGGGCGCGGCGGGCTGATGCACGCGCAGCAGCAGGTGATAGAGCCCCAACCTGCCTTCGGGAGGCAGCAGTTCGGTCGAGGCGACAAGAGTGAACCCGGTGACCGCGCGCCCCTTCCCGGCGAACCAGCGCTGCCGGGGCAGCCATTCGCGCAGCAGGGGGTCGAGGGAGGCGAGGAGTGGAGCTGTGGTGCCGGTGGGGGTGGTGGTGCCGGACGGGGTGGTGCCGGAGGGGGTGACCGTTTCCGCCATGGGCGTCACGTCCTTTCCCCGGATCGTCGGGGGTGTTACTCAACCGTGCCCCGGGTGGGGCGGCGGAAACCGCCCGCCGCCCCACTCCGGCCGGACTACGCGGCGTCCTCGCGGAGCCGGAACCAGTAGAAGCCGTGGCCCGCCAGCGTGAGCAGATACGGCAGTTCGCCCACGGCCGGGAAGCGCACCCCGCCGAACAGCTCGACCGGATGCCGCCCGGTGAACCGGCGCAGATCCAGCTCCGTGGGCTGCGCGAACCGCGAGAAGTTGTGCACGCAGACCACGATGTCGTCCTCGTACTCCCGCAGGAAGGCGAGGACCGCAGGGTTGGAGGACTGCAGTTCGGTGTAGGTGCCGAGTCCGAAGGCGGGGTTCTGCTTGCGGATCTCGATCAT